>NZ_CP188256.1:3823574-4142206 GCF_049994875.1 Cellulomonas sp. McL0617 | reverse complement strand
GTGCTACCTCGGCTGTTCGTTCGCGTGGGTGGTCGAGTCTCGCACGGTCGTGCGTTGTCCACACAGTTGTCCACACCTGTGAGCGGCTGATCGCGTCGGCTCCGACCGCCGTGTCCGGCGGTGAGGACGGGGAACGCCCGACGTCGTGCGCATCGCCTCGGGTGCCCGTCCCCAGCCCGTCTGCGCGAGCACGGTCCACAGGCCGCTGCCCCTGGCGACGAGGTACGAGCGTAGTAGCCCCGCTGGGGGCGCGGCAGGTCCCGACCGGGTGACGTCCGGTTCGACCCGGTTGCTCGGTTTCCTGCGCCCGCTCGTCGGTCGTGCGATCCTGACTTTGCGACTCGCGCGCATTTGACCCGCCTGGACGGCGGGAAGTACGGTATTGCAGCCTTATCGATGGCCTCCTGCTGGCGCGCCCAGACGCCGCACGCGTGTAGTTGTGTCCTGCGTGTTCGTGGAGCAGTCGGTCCGGGCAGCCCGAACCTAGGTCGCGCGCCACATGCGAGGCCCACCCGATGTAGTTGGAGACTCTCGTGACCAAGCGCACCTTCCAGCCGAACAACCGGCGTCGCGCCAAGACCCATGGCTTCCGTCTGCGCATGCGCACCCGTGCCGGCCGCGCGATCCTCGCGGGCCGTCGCCGCAAGGGCCGCGCGGAGCTCTCGGCCTGACACAGGCGTCGGTGCTGCCCGCTGCGCACCGGATGCGCCGAGCTGCCGACTTCGAGCAGGCGGTGCGCCGAGGCGCGCGCGGCGGACGGGACACCCTTGTGGTGCATCTGACGACCAGGACCGATCACACGCCCTCAGGGCCGGTGGTCGGTCTCGTCGTGTCCAAGGCCGTCGGAACGGCGGTGACACGCAACCTGGTCAAGCGGCGCTTGCGGGAGCTGGTCCGGTCGCGGCTGGCTGCCTTGCCGGCGGATGCGTCCGTGGTCGTCCGGGCTCTGCCGCCCGCCGCGACGAGCAGCTACGCACAGCTCGGCGGCGACCTGGATGCCGCGCTTGCGGCGGCCGCACGGCGCTCGTCCCGACGGGCTGGTGCGTAGTCATCCCATGACTTTCTCCTCGGTGCTGCACGCCATCGCCCGCATCCCGGCGCGCCTGCTCCTGCTCGGTGTACGCGGGTACCAGCTGTTCATCTCACCGATGACGCCGCAGACCTGCAGGTTCTACCCGTCGTGCTCGCAGTACGCGGTGCTCGCACTTCAGCGGCACGGTGCCGTCCGTGGCACCTACCTGGCGGTGTGGCGGGTGCTGCGCTGCAATCCCTGGAACCCGGGCGGCGTCGACGACGTTCCTCCTGCGCACCATGCTCACCGTCACACCGACGCGGCACACGCCGCGCACTGATCTCCACCAAGGAGCTTTTTCGCATGAGTTGGTTCGACGGTCTGCTCCACCCGATCATGTGGGTCGTCAGCTGGATCATGGTCGAGTGGCACGCGATCTTCAAGGCCGTGGGACTCGACCCCGACGGCGGTGCCGCCTGGTCGCTGTCGATCGTCGGCCTCGTCGTCGTCATCCGCATCCTGCTGATCCCGCTCTTCTTCCGCCAGATCAAGGCGTCGCGCGGGATGCAGCTGCTCGCGCCCGAGATGCAGGCCATCCAGAAGAAGTACAAGGGCAAGTCGGACCCGGCATCTCGCGAGGCGATGAGCCGCGAGACGATGGAGCTCTACCGCAAGCACGGCACCAACCCGTTCGCATCGTGCCTGCCGATCCTGCTCCAGTCGCCCATCTTCTTCGCGCTGTTCCGGGTGCTGAACTCGTTGCCCCTGATCGCCTCCGGCGCCAAGCCGCCGCTCGGGCCGATGACGAAGTCGCTGGCGGAGTCGTTCGACAACGCCACAATCTTCGGTGCGCCGCTGTCCGGCACGTTCATGAAGGCCGACGGCAACATCCACATCAAGATCGTCTCCGTCGTGCTGATCATCTGCATGTCCGCGACGACGTTCCTGACGCAGCGCCAGCTGACCATGAAGAACATGCCGCCGGCCGCTCTGCAGGGACCGATGGCGCAGCAGCAGAAGATCCTGCTCTACGTCCTGCCGCTGATCTTCGCCTTCTCCGGCATCAACTTCCCGATCGGTGTCCTCATCTACTGGACCACGACGAACCTCTGGTCGATGGGGCAGCAGTTCTACTCGATCCGGCGCATGCCTGCGCCCGGCTCCCAGGCTGAGATCGCCATGAAGGAGCGCAAGGCGAAGAAGGCCGAGTCCAAGGGCCTGATCGAGGACGAGCCGGTGCTGCTGATCGAGGAGAAGCCGCGTGGGCAGCGTGAGCAGCCCAAGCGCAAGGACCGTGCCAAGGCGCCCACCAAGCCCGGCGACGACGGCGTTCCGAGCAAGCCCGGGATCGAAGAGGACCCCGGGCCGTCGGCGCCCGCACCCGCCAAGCCCCCCACCAAGCCCAAGAAGTAGACGTTGAACGGAGTACCACCTCATGACTTCAACTGAGCCTGAAGCCCCGGTCGAGCCGACGAGCACCAAGCGTCTCGAAGAAGAGGGCGAGATCGCCGCGGACTATCTCGAGGAGCTCCTCGACATCGCCGACCTCGACGGCGACATCGACATCGACGTCGACCACGGTCGCGCGGCCGTGGAGATCGTCTCGGAGGATCCGGCCGACCGCTCGCTTCGACGCCTGGCCGGAGCTGACGGAGAGGTTCTGGACGCGCTCCAGGAGCTCACCCGGCTCGCCGTCCAGGCGAAGACCGGCGAACGTAGCCGGCTGATGCTCGATGTCGCCGGGTACCGGTCCGCCCGTCGGGCCGAG
The DNA here is from genome assembly GCF_049994875.1 of Cellulomonas sp. McL0617. Classification (GTDB taxonomy): domain Bacteria; phylum Actinomycetota; class Actinomycetes; order Actinomycetales; family Cellulomonadaceae; genus Cellulomonas. Next base: position 4,139,426 of record NZ_CP188256.1, on the reverse strand, counting down.
CTGGTCACCGTGGCGAGTGAGGCGATCGAGCGAGTCAAGGAGTCCGGCGCCCCGGTTGCTCTCGCGGCGATGAACCCGTTCGAGCGCAAGGTCGTCCACGACGCCGTTGCCTCCGCCGGGCTGTCGAGTGACTCCGAGGGTGTCGAGCCGGAGCGTCACGTGGTGATCCGTCCGGCCTGATCGGCGCTGCGCCGTTGACAGAGGGGTGGCCTACGGCTCACCCCTCTGTCGTTGCTTCAGGCTGAGGCGGGTGAACGCGTGAGCCGTGGACGTATCCGGCCAGGCATCCGTCTCGGACGAGGTTGTTTCACGTGAAACGGGAGGCGCTCGGTTTCGTGCGTGCACATCCATGTGCCGTGGCGATCGCATGGCCGCCGGCGCCTGGTTGGTGGAATCGGTCGGTATGAGGTGCCTAGGTCGATGGATGCGCGGCCGTGGGCGTCGTGTTTCACGTGAAACGTGCGGCGTGGATCCTCGCCGTACCGTGCCAAGCCTGAGAGTCGGCGCGGTCGACGTCCGATGCACGACCGCTGGTTCCCGCGCGGCCCGACCAAGCCTGAGGCGAATGGCGCGGTCGGGCGCAGGTCGCACGGGCGACGCCGGGAATGGGGACCAGCGATGGGGCGACCTCTCAGCGCGCCTTCCACGCGAGCTCCGCCGGCGCTCTCTGTTTCACGTGAAACGGTCGCACCCAGGTCGGACAGGTAGCGCCGACGCAGGAGACGGTGCAGATGCCGAACGCCCGCGGTTCGGAAGGATCCGAACGGACGCCGTCAGGATGCCGGCGCGGAGCAAGTGGGATTCCCGGTCGCCTGCGCGGGTACCTCATCGGGTCGGTCTGTTTCACGTGAAACATGAGTCGACGGACGCAGCTCGGATCCCGAGCGGTCGCGCCGGAAGCGTTCGGCTCCGCTGCCGGGCTCGGTCGGCGAGGCGCGACCATGCCGAAGGCACCTGGATCACTGACGGTGCCGCCACCCCTCATGCCCCTGGATCCGTGTGCACGGCGCGACGGTACTCGGCAATAGGAGAACAGTCGGGTTGTCGTGGGGGTCGGGGAGTGAGTGGGCTCGCGGTTGGGAGCCCGCGTGCGCATCTGGTCGGTCTGTTTCAGGTGAAACTCGGCCAGGTTGGGGTCCGGTGCGTGAACGACACGTCGTGGCCCGCCTGTGGGGTGGGGGAACGCTTCGGGCAAGACGTGAATCGCGGCAAGGGACGATCGGCGCCCTCAGCGGGGGGCGCCTGGTGTGTGCCGATTGCCTGGGCCGGCCGGAAGGACGTTTCACGTGAAACAGCGACGATGTGGGCGTGTGGTCCATGAGGCGCGGTGCGAGAGCGTCTGCGGTCGTCTCGTCTGTTTGAACTCTGCTGCAACGGCTCGTTGAAATGACGAGCGGGTGTCGCGCTTGCAGCCGACCACCACGGCGGATCCGACCCGCGGCCCTCGTTCCGTGGTGCGAATCGGGTGTGTGGATGGCGGGTCGGGGCGGCCGCGCACGGTACCGTAGGCGTCGCCATGAGGCGCTCGAGCGGAGATCGGCGGGTTCAGGTTCCCGGGCGCGCGAGCATGGCAGCAGTCGTTCGTTTCACGTGAAACCGAGGAGATCTGACGGTGACGGAAGCTCGGTCGACAGAGGTCGACGGAGCCGACCCGCTTCACGACGACCCGCGCGTAGCGGCCTACTTCGGACCCTCGTGGCCAGCCATTCTGGGCTTCCATGACCTGCTGGTCAGTCAAGGGGAGCTCCGGGGTCTCGTCGGGCCGCGCGAGCTGCCGCGGCTCTGGGAGAGACACCTGCTGAACTCCGCCGCGGTCGTGCCGTTCCTGCCTACGAACGGTCGGATCGTCGACGTGGGCAGTGGTGCGGGACTCCCCGGAATCGTCGTGGCAGCGATGGTGCCCGGGGCGGAGGTCGTCCTGCTCGAGCCTATGGAGCGGCGCACCGACTGGTTGAGTGAGGTCGCGAGCACGTTGCATCTCGACAACGTCGTGGTGCTGCGCGGTCGGGCACAGGACGTGCACGGGGATCTGGTGGCAGATGCGGTGACGGTTCGAGCGGTGGCATCTCTGGACAAGCTGTACCGGTGGGCGCTGCCGCTGCTGCGAGCCGGCGGCACGCTCGTCGCGATGAAGGGCAGCAAGGCCGAGGCCGAGGTGGAGGAAGCACGTCACATCGGCCGGAAGCTGGGTGCGGGCCCGGCGGCCGTCCTGGATGCACCGACGATCGAGGGAGTCGACGTGACGAGGGTTGTGCGAGTCGTGCGGGAGGCTGTGCCAGGTGTTCGGTAGGAAGAAGGGTCGCCCGGACGATCACGAGACGGAGCAGGCCGCGGTCGCCGAGCCCGCGGCACCTGTAGCCGCGCAGTTCGACGGGGTGACCGGAGCCATGACGCCGCCGAGCGCGCCGTACACGGACCCATCGGCCCCAAGGGGTGAAGCCTCGACGCCGGCCGCCATCGGCACAGTTTCCCCGACACGCGATGCTTCAGTGCCAGCCGCGGTCGGCGCGCATCCCGCATCTCCGACGAGTCCCCGGGAGTCATCGACGGCGGGCGGGGCGTGGGCGAGCCAGGTGCGATCGATGACGGTCGAGCGTTCCGATGTGGTCCCATCTGGTGCCGCGGCATCCGGTGAGCAACGCCTGGCCGACAGCGTCGACGCTCCCTTCACCGGGGAAGCAACGACGTTCGATGCGGCACCGCCGGTCGGCAGCGATGCTGACCGCCCGGTCGGTGGTGCGACCCCGTTGGTTTCACGTGAAACGGCCGCGGCTTTAGAACGGCCCGAGAGCGGGCCATTGGTTTCACATGCACCCACTGTCCGAGCGGTGGACGCCCCGGAGGGGTCGACTGTTTCACGTGAAACCGTCGGCCCCAGCCAAGACGACGCGGCCGCTGGGCCCGTTTCACGTGAAACAACAGGCAGCGGCTCGATCGAAAGAGACAGTGTGATCAGCACTGAGCCGAGAGATGGGTCGATGGACGAGACAGACTCGGACGAGAAGCGCCGGGCCGCGCTGGTCGAGAGCCTGCCGGAGGCGTCGGACGACACCCCGCTCATGGCGCAGCTGCAACAGGACGCACGGCGGCGCATCGAGCTGCGCGGCCGCCGGTTCCCTCGGCCGCCCAGCACCCGCATCGTGACCGTCGCGAACCAGAAGGGTGGCGTCGGCAAGACCACGACGACCGTGAACCTGGCCGCCGCGCTCGCGCAGTCGGGACTGAACGTGCTGGTCCTGGACAACGATCCCCAGGGCAACGCCTCGACGGCGATCGGGATCGAGCACCACTCCGGAACACCCTCCATCTACGAGGTGCTGGTCGACGGTGCGCCGATGTCGGAGGCCGTCCAGCAGAGCCCCGACATTCCGAACCTGTTCTGCCTGCCGGCCACGATCGACCTGTCGGGTGCGGAGATCGAGCTGGTGTCGATGGTCGCGCGGGAGACGCGGCTGCGGAACGCCCTGGATACCTACCTGTCCTGGCGGGTGGAGAGCGGCCAGGAGCCGATCGACTACGTGTTCGTCGACTGCCCGCCGAGCCTCGGTCTGCTCACGGTCAACGCCTTCGTGGTCGCACGTGAGGTGCTCATCCCGATCCAGTGCGAGTACTACGCGCTCGAGGGCCTGAGCCAGCTGCTCAAGACGATCGAGCTGATCCAGGCGCACCTGAACCCGAGCCTGCACGTCTCGACGATCTTGCTGACCATGTACGACGCCCGGACGAACCTTGCGCAGCAGGTGGCGAACGAGGTGCGGACGCACTTCCCGCAGCTCACGCTGCGCACCACCGTCCCGCGTTCGGTGCGCATCTCCGAGGCGCCGAGCTATGGGCAGACGGTCATGACCTACGACCCGGGCTCCAGCGGTGCGCTCGCCTACCTCGAGGCGGCCCGGGAGGTCGCGGAGCGGGGAGCGGCCGGCTCGGCCGGTCCCGATCCGGTCGGGGGCGCGCGAGCAACCGGGGGCAACATCCCCGACGAGGGGCACGATCGCGAGCAGGCTGAGCCTGCAGACCAGAACAACCATGAGCAGTCGGCGGCGATGGCCGCCCTTCAGGAGGAACAGTGAGCGAGAAGCGACGCGGTCTGGGCCGGGGTCTGGGAGCCCTCATCCCGACCGGTCTGGACGGCCAGCGTCCGACCGGCGCCGAACGTCCGGTCGACGTGTTCTTCCCTGACCCGAAGCGCGAGGCGCCCGTGACGGACTCGGTCGCGACCGGCATCGACGAGGGCACGCGGACGGCAGAGGATCTTTCGACGGTCGCCGCGGGATCGATTGCTGCCTCCTCGACCCTCACCGCGCCGAGCAGCACGCTCGACACCCCCGGATCGGCGGCGGTCGCAGAGGGGGGCTCGGTCGCGACCGCGACGATGACGCGGGAGCGTCCGGTGGGCGTGCCGGACGCGAACGGCTGGGGCGCCGGCGACCAACAGACGAACGGGGCCGCGGGGCCGGTGGACGACGACGGCACGGGACTGCTCCCGGTGCCCGGTGCGCGGTTCGCCGAGCTGCCGGTGCTCTCGATCCGGCCGAACCCGCGCCAGCCGCGGACCGTGTTCGACGAGGACGCCCTCGACGAGCTGGTGGGGTCGATCAGGGAGATCGGCGTGCTGCAGCCGATCGTCGTGCGCGACGCGGGTGACGGTTACGAGCTGATCATGGGCGAGCGGCGCTGGCGGGCGACGCAGCTGGCCGGGCTGGCGACGGTTCCGGCCATCATCCGGGACACGGACGACGGTGACCTGCTGCGGGACGCCCTGCTCGAGAACCTGCACCGCTCGCAGCTGAACCCGCTGGAGGAGGCCGCGGCCTACCAGCAGCTGCTCGACGACTTCGGCTGCACGCACGAGGAGCTGGCGACGCGCATCTCCCGCTCGCGCCCGCAGATCTCCAACACGCTGCGGCTGCTCAAGCTGCCGCCCCTGGTGCAGCGCCGCGTCGCCGCGGGCGTGCTGTCTGCCGGCCATGCCCGTGCGCTGCTGGGTCTGCCGGACGCCGCCGCCCAGGAGCGGCTCGCACAGCGGATCGTCGCGGAAGGCCTGTCCGTACGGGCGGTCGAGGAGATCGTGTCGCTCGGCGGCGACCCCGAGCAGCCGGCGCGGCGGGCAGCGCCCGTCGCCGGTCAGCGGAACGAGGCCCTGGACAACTTGGCGGCCCGGCTGTCCGACCGGTTCGAGACCCGCGTCAAGGTGAGCCTGGGCAAGTCGCGAGGGCGGCTGACGGTCGAGTTCGCATCGGTCCAGGACCTGAACCGCATCCTCGCCAGCCTGGCACCCGAGGACCCGGGCCTGCTGAAGGGCTGACCCTCGTGGACGATCGGCGGGGCGGCATGACCCGCCGATCGGCCGGGGCGGCCACCGTCAGCCGAGCCGGGTCCCGTACCGGTCGGCGGGAGAACGGGCCTCCCCGCAGTAGGCCCAGGTCGACGCGATGCCGTACGTCTAGATGACGACCAATCGTACAAATGACACGTTGTTGCAGGTCAGCGTGCTAGTGCGGCGTCCACCATCGAGCGGTACAGAGCGCCGAGAGAGAGTCCGGCGGCCTCGGCCGCCTGCGGGAGCAGCGAGGTCTCCGTCATGCCAGGCGCCACGTTGACCTCGAGGAACCAGACCGTACCGGCTTCGTCGACGATGAGGTCCGTCCGGGACAGCCCCGAGAGGCCGAGCGCGCGGTGGGCGGCGAGGGCGGTGCCGATGACGGCGCGCGAGACGTCGTCGGACAGCCGTGCCGGCGCGAAGTACTCGGTGCGCCCGGGGTTGTAGCGGGCGTCGTAGTCGTAGGGCCCCTCGGTGACGATCTCGACCGGTGGCAGGGCGAACGGTCCGTCGCCCAGGTCGACGACGCTCAAGGCGACCTCGGTACCGAGCACCGCGACCTCGAGCAGGGCGGTATCGCTGTACGCGAAGCAGTCGACCATCGCCTGCGGGAGCTCGTCGGCGCTGGTGACGAGCGTGACGCCGAGCGCGGACCCACCACGTGACGGCTTGACCACGAGGGGGAGCCCGAGCCGGGCGACGATCACGTCGAGCACCTGCCGGGCACCGAGCTCACGGAACAGCGACTGCGGCAGGGTGACGAAGTCGGGGGTGGACAGACCCGCGCGAGCGACGACGGTCTTGGCGATCGGCTTGCTCCACGCGACCCGGCTCTCGCGCGGACCGGCGCCGAGCAGCTTCAGGCCGAGCATGCGGACGACGTCACGGACCGACCCGTCCTCGCCGCTGGTGCCGTGCAGGAGCGGCCAGACCAGGTCGGGCCGCAGCTCGGTGAGAGCCGGCACGAGGTCGGAGTCGACGTCGTGCACGCTGACGTCGACTCCCACCGAGCGCAGGGCGTCGGCAACCCGTCGACCGGACCGCAGCGAGACGTCGCGCTCGTGGGACAGGCCTCCGGCGAGGACGACGACCCGGGGCGACGGGGCGGTGGTCACGTGAGCGGCTCCAGGAGGACGTCAGAAGGAGAAGGATGGCCCGCCGCCGGACACAGGACGGGGCAGGTCATGGTGCGGGCCGCGCGGGTCAGGCGACGTCCGGGGCCGGCGACTGGACGTCGTCGGGACCCGAGGAACCGCTCGTACCGAAGAGCTCGACGAGCTCACGCTCGCCGGCGACGACCCCGGCGAGGCGGCGGACGCCCTCGCGGATCCGGTCGGGCGTCGGGTAGCAGAACGAGAGGCGCATGTGGTCGGCACCGGCGCCGTCGAAGTAGAAGGCCGTACCGGGGACGTAGGCGACGCGTGCGGTGACGGCCCGCGGCAACATGTCCTTGGCGTCGAGACCTTCGGGCAGCCTCACCCAGGTGTAGAAGCCGCCGTCGGGGACGTTCCACGACGCCTCGGGGAGGTGCTCGGCGAGGGCGGCGACCATGGCGTCGCGACGCTCGCGGTACTGCTCGCGATAGGACTTGATCTGCCCACGCCAGTCGCAGGTGGACAGGTAGGTGGAGATGGCGATCTGCGAGGCGTTGGACGGGCACAGGATCGCGGACTCGCTGGCCAGGACGAGCTTCTCGCGGACGGCGTGCGGTGCCGCCACCCAGCCGACGCGGTAGCCGGGAGCGAACGTCTTGGAGAACGAGCCGAGGTAGAGGACGCCCTCGTCATCGATGGAGCGCAGCGCGGGGAGCGGGTCGCCGGAGAAGCCGAGCAGGCCGTAGGGGTTGTCCTCGAGGACGAGCACGCCGTAGCGGCGTGCGATCTCCAGGATCTGCGGGCGGCGCTCCACGGAGATCGAGACGCCGGCCGGGTTGTGGAAGTTGGGCACCGTGTAGAGGAACTTCACGCGGCGGCCGCCCCGGGACAGCGAGGCCAGGGTGGCCTCCAGGGCCGCGGGGATCAGGCCGTCCGCATCGATCGGGACGTGCACGACGTCGGCCTGGTACGCGCGAAAGACGCCGAGCGCGCCGACGTAGGACGGTGCCTCTGCGACGACGACGTCGCCCGGGTCGATGAAGATCCGCGTGACCAGGTCGAGGGCCTGCTGCGACCCGGTGGTCACGACGACGTCGTCGGGGTGTGCCTCGATGCCCTCGAGCGCCATGACGTCGAGGATCTGCTCGCGCAGCGTCTCGTCGCCCTGCCCGGAGCCGTACTGCAACGCCTGGAGGCCTCGGGTGGCGACGACGCGCTGCGCCAGCTCACCCAGGACGTCGAGCGGCAATCCCTCGAGGAACGGCATGCCGCCCGCCAAGGAGACGACCTCGGGGCGGTTGGCGACAGCGAACAGGGCGCGGATCTCCGAGGAACGCATGCCGTGGGTGCGCTCGGCGTAGGAGCCGATCCAGCGGTCGAGGCGGGTGCCCGTGCCGGCGGCGGAGGACGTGGGGGGGCCCGACGTCTCGCCGGCGGGCATGGGGTGCTCGGTCATGCCCCAGAGTTTCGCACGACGCGCCCCCGGGACACGGCACCCGTCCGGCGTCGGAGACACGAGCGCCTCCGCACGCGGGGCGGCGGAGGCGTTCGACGGGACGGATCAGACGGACGCGAGCACGCTCTCGATGTCCTCCGCGATCATCGACTTCGGGCGGGCGCCGACGCGGGACGCCACGAGCTCACCGCCGGAGTAGATGTTCAGCGTCGGGATCGACACGATGCCGTAGTCCGCGGTGACCTGCGGGTTCTCGTCGGCGTCGACCTTCACGAACTTGACGCGACCCTCGTACTGGTTCGAGAGCTCCTCGAGCACGGGCGCGACCATCCGGCACGGGCCGCACCAGACGGCCCAGAAGTCGACGATCACGGGGATGTCCGACTCGAGCACCTCCGACCGGAACGTGGCGTCGGTGACGGCGTGCGTGGTCATGCGATCTCCTCGACGAAGGCCTCGACCGGAGGAACGGGTGCAACCAGGTCGCCCAGCGACGCCAGGAAGTGCTGGGCGTCCAGAGCGGCCGCGCAGCCGGAGCCTGCGGCGGTGATCGCCTGACGGTAGGTGTGGTCGACCAGGTCGCCGCAGGCGAACACGCCGGTGACGTTGGTGGCCGTCGAGCGGCCGATGACCTGCACGTAGCCCTCGTCGTCGAGGTCGACCTGCCCGACCAGCAGCTCGGAGCGCGGGACGTGACCGATCGCGACGAAGACGCCGGTCGCGCCGTGCTCGCGGGTCTCGCCGGTGACCGTGTCACGCAGCGTCACGCCGGTGACCTTGGCGTCGCCGTGGATGCCGACGACCTCCGAGTTCCAGGCGAACTCGATCTTCGGGTCGTTGGCCGCGCGGTCGGCCATGATCTTCGACGCGCGCAGGTGGTCGCGGCGGTGCACGAGAGTGACGCGCTTGCCGAACCGGGTCAGGAACGTGGCCTCCTCGACGGCGGAGTCGCCGCCGCCGACCACGATGATCTCCTGGTCGCGGAAGAAGAAGCCGTCGCAGGTGGCACACCACGAGACGCCGCGGCCGGACAGGCGCTTCTCGTCGTCGAGACCCAGCTCGCGATACGCCGAACCCGTGGCCAGGATGACCGCGCGGGCGCGGAACGTGTCGCCGTTCAGCGTCTCGATGACCTTGATGTCGCCGGTCAGGTCGAGCGACGAGGCGTCGTCCCAGAGGACCTCGGCTCCGAACTTCTCGGCCTGCTTCTGCAGCTGCTCCATGAGCTCGGGGCCCTGGACGCCGTCGGGGAAGCCGGGGAAGTTCTCGACCTCGGTGGTGTTCATCAACGCGCCGCCGGCGGTCACCGAGCCGGCGATGACCAGGGGCGCGAGACCCGCGCGGGCGGCGTAGATGGCGGCCGTGTAGCCGGCGGGACCCGATCCGACGATGACGAGGTCGCGCACGCTGGTTGTCTGGTCGGTCACGATGTGGGTCCTTGCGGGTCGGCTGTCGGTGCTCACGGGTCAACAGATCCTAGGCGCCAGATGTTCCGGTGCCATCACCCGTCAGGACAGGGAGATCTCGGTCAGCTCGAGCCGGAACGACCCGTCGGCCGTGGTCGGCAGCTCGGTGATCCACAGGACCAGCGACTGCGTCTCGGTAGGCGGGATGAGCGGGAACTGGGTCGAGGGTCCGAACGCTCCCGAGGCCAGGACGGGCCCGTCGGTGGGGTGCGCGGCGTCGGTGGCCCGGATCTCGACGTGACCGCCGGTGCTGTTCGAGCCCAGGGTCACCGCGTTCACCGTGGTCTTGGCGGTGAGGGTGATCGCGTAGCCCACGGCGGGCTTGAAACCCGCGAAGTCGGCGCGCTTGTACGTCTGGGTGTACCAGAACGTCGAAGGGTCGCCGTCGAACGCCCTTCCGACGGCCTCCTGGTGCTCGCCGTCGCTGTCGGACGGGTCGATGGTCGTCGCCGACGCGATGACGGGTGGTCCGGCCTGCGCGACGGGCGGGGGGGCGCCGGGCTGTGTCGCCGCAGCGGAGGCGGAGGCCGAGGCGCTCTGCGACACCGCCGGCTGGTCGGTGGTCGGGGATCGGGGGTCGAACCCGGCGAACAGCGTGCGGATCGCGATGATGACGCCGACGATGACCGCGATGCCGACGATGACCAGCACCAGGGCGGTCGGGTCGAACCTGCGCGCCACGATGGGGACCTCGTGCCCCTCGTGGCCCATCACCATGTCGAAGTCGGCGGCCGCGGTCGCCTGCGACACCGGCCGACGCGGGACCGTCGGCAAGGTCGCCGGCGGGATGACGGCCGGGAGCACCGGGACCGCCGGTGCGGGCACCGGGGCTGGCGCGGGGGCCTGAGCAGGGGCGGGCACGGGGGTCGGGGAACGGGTGGGCACGGCCGGGGCGCCCGCGGGCGGGGTCGCACCGCCGAGGGTGTTGCCCCTGGTCGGGATCGCGGGCGGCGGGGTGCCGGGCAGGTTGGCACCGGGCGGCTGGGTCTCGTCGGCCCGGAACGCGCTCCGGACGGACTGGCGCTGCACGACGACCGGGGTCACGACCGCGGCGCTCTCCACCTCCGGTGCGGCCTCCCCGGTCGGGGGGAACTGGTCGGCGACGGAGGCGGCAGCGACCGCCGCCCCGGCTGCGACCTCGCCGAGCCCGGACGAGCGGATCTCCCCCCACGGCTCCAGCTCGCGCACGAGCTCGCCGGGGCTGTGCGGCCCGTCGTCGTTCGGCCCGAGCGTCACGACGCACAGCGTGTCGAGGTCGTTGGGGATGCTCGGCGCGAGCTCGGCGGGCGGGACGGGCGAGCCGTCGACGACCGGGGCCAGCGGGAGGGTGTCGCCCCCGGTCGGCAGCAGCGCGGACGGGTCGCCGGGCCAGTAGCCGGTGAGGGCGGCGTACAGCAGGCGGACCAGCCCGACGGCATCGGAACGGGTGGTGGACCGCGCGTCCCCGCCGGCGTCGCCCAGGAGGGCGGCGTCGAGCGCCAGCCCACCGACGAGGACCCGGCCGTCGGGGCTGACGTGCACGACCGACGGGCGCAGGGCGAGGTGGTGGACACCACGGCGACGGGCTACCTCCAGTGCGGCGGCGGCCTCGCCGACGACCGCGCGGGCCTGGTCGGCGGTCAGCGGCGCCCGGGCGGCAAGCTCCGCCAGCGACGGGCCGGCGAGCTGCTCCGAGACGACGTAGCCGTAGCCGTCGTGCGACCCGACGTCGAGCACGCGCACGAGCCGGGGATCGGTCACCAGGGCGGCCCGGCGAGCGGCGTCGAGGGCGGGTGCGACGGCGCCGGACTCGAGCACGCGGACGCGCACGGCACGGTCGAGGATCTGGTCCGTGGCGTGCCAGGCGCTGGCGCCCTCGAGGTCCGAGTCGACCGGGGACAGCACGCGGTAGCGACCGGCGAGGACGGTGCCGCGACCGACGACCTCGCTCACCTGCACCTCCGCTCGAAGCCGACCGACGTCCGGGACCCCTGCATGCTAGCCGCGTCGCCCGGGAAGCTTCCGCAGCAACGGACCCAGAAGCCCGTCCAGCTCGCGCACACGAAGCACCCGCAGGCCCCCGACGTACAGCAGACCCATGATCGCCCCGACCACCACGCACTCGATCACGGCGCCGACGAACCGGTCCGGCAGCGCCCGTGCGAGCAGGAAGAGGACGAGCATCCCGACGGCGGCGGACACCAGGGCAGCCACGCCGGCGCGCGCATGCATCCGCAGGACCCGCCCGCCGTCCAGGGAGCCGATCCGACGCCGCAGCAGGACCTGCGAGTACACCATCCCCACGACGTACGACAAGCTCATCGACAGACCGATGCCGACCACCCAGTGCGTCGGCGAGAGGAATGCCCTGGACGCGTAGGCGCCGAGGACGACGACGACCGCCATCACGATCTGCACGGGCAGCATCGACCGCGCGTCCTCGTAGGCGTAGAACACACGCTGATAGATCGACCAGACGCCGAACGCGGGCAGGCCGACGATCATGGCGAAGGCGACGGGTGCGACGGCGTGCGCGGACTGCGCCGCCGCCGTGAACAGCAGGACACGGGTGAGGGGAAGGGCGAGGACGGCGATCGCTGCCGTGGCGAACACGGTGAACACCCCGACGACGCGCAGGCTGTAGGACAGGTTGGCCCGCACGCCCGGCAGGTCGTTGTCGTGCGCGTGCGCCGAGAGCCGCGTGAACATGGCGGTGGCCAGGGACACCGTGACCAGCGAGTGCGGCAGCATGAAGATGAGGAAGCCCATGTCGTAGGCGTTCGGGCCGGCGACCGACCCGCTCGGCGCGCCCAGGGCGACGGCCGCCTGGGGCGCGGCGGTGGACACCTTGGACACGACGATGAAGCCCAGCTGCCCGACGCCCAGACCCGCGAGCGTCCAGGTGGCCACCCGCCCGGCGACGCCGAGGCCCGAGCCGCGCAGCCCGAACCGCGGCCGGTACCGCACACCGGCGCGCCGCAGCGCCGGGATGAGCACCGCGGCCTGCGCGACGACCCCGAGGGTGGCGGACAGCGCGAGCACCGTCGTCTGCGTCGTGGTCATCGAGCTCGCCTCGATGACCCCGGTGTGCTTGACGCCGCGGAACAGGGCGATGAACACGCCGAACCCGGCGATCGAGACGACGTTGTTGACGACCGGGGCCCACATGTACGGCCCGAACGACCCGCGGGCGTTCAGCACCTGGCCCAGCAGCCCGTACGCCCCGTAGAAGAAGAGCTGCGGGATGCACCAGAACGCGAACGTCACGGCGAGCCGGGTCTGTGTGGCGTTGTGGAAGTTCGAGTAGAGGCCGACCAGGATCGGTGCGGCGAGCGTGAGCACGAACGTGACCCCGGCGAGCGCGAGGAAGCCGATGGTCAGCAGCCGGTCGACGTACTCCTGCCCGGCGTTGCGCTTGTACGCCCGCACGACCTGCGGCACGAGGATCGCGTTGAGCACGCCACCGATGAGCAGCATGTACAGGATGTTCGGGAGCTTGTTGGCCACCGCGAAGGCGTCGGCCACCTGGGTGGTGCCGCCGATGGCGGCGGCCAGCACCATGACCCGGACGAACCCGAGGACGCGTGAGGCGGCGGTGCCCGATGCCATGAGCGCCGCGCCACGGCGCACCCCGCCGTCGTCGCTCATGAACCGGGCTCGCCGCCGCCGAGCACGGGCAGCGGCGGCGGCTTCTCGGCGTCGACGCGCGTGCCGCGCCGCCCGCTCTGCCCGCGCCGGATGGTCCGCACGATGCCGAGCACCAGGCCGATCGCCAGCAGGACGCCGACGACCTTGGTGCCGACGCTCTCGATCGTGGGTGCGACCCGGGCGGTGAACGTCATGGGGGCCGAGACGGGCGTCCCGTCGTGGGCCGTGAGCCGGGAGTCGACGACGACCTCGCAGTTGGCGAAGGCGTGCAGGGTCACCGTGACGACGGTCGACGTCTTCGCCTCGACCAGGACGGGTGGGACGGCCTTCGCCTCGAGGCAGGCCTTGCGTGGCTGGACGGTGAGCAGCACGGTGGCCGGGACGTCGAGGGCGTTGGTGACGGTCATCCGGACCTCGTTCGAGGAGCTGACGGCGTGGACGTCTCCCAGCTGCGCGATGGACAGGCCGCTGGTGCGGGTGGTGAGGTCCGCGAGCACGCGGCTGACCAGGTCGGCACGCTGCTGGGGTTGGGCCCGCCACGCGACGGCCAGGGGTGCGACGACCTCGGCGTCGACGCCCTTGAGCAGCGTGTCCGGCTCCTCCGTGACGGTCGCGAACGCGATCGCCTGGTCTCGCGCGGCGGCCAGGCGCCGGACCTGGTCGGGGGCGAGCGCCGTGGGGTCGGCGGCGCTCGCGGGCACGGTGGCCTTGCCGGTCGCCGCGTCGGTGCCGAGCAACGTCGACGTGTCGGTGACGTTCACCCACGGGGTGGTGTCGAGACCGCTCAGCAGTGCGGCGACGGTCGCGGTGTCCGGTCTCCAGTCCCGTCCCGCCGTCATCAGGACGTGCGGCTGGTCTGACGGGGTCTCCCGTGCCACGACGGCCAGCTCGGCGAGGGCCCGTTGGGTGGTGGTAGCAGGCGTCGCCTGGGCGTCGACCGAGGTCGGGTCGGTGAGCAAGGCGCTCAACCTGGTGTCCGGCACGAGGGCGTGCACCGTCCCGGCGGGGGTGCGGACGGCGGTCCGGGCCTCGGGCGTCTTCCCGCTCTTCGGCTTGTCCGCCTCGACGGACCCGGGGGCGACGACGACAGCGGGCTCGTGCACCTGCGCCGCGACGGCCAGCGTGGTCTGGTCGAGGTTGCCGCCCGTGGGCGTCCACAGGATGCCGGACGCGTCGATCCCGGCGGTCGAGGACGCGTCGACGGCGAGCTGCACGAGGGCCGACTGGTCGGCGTGCCCCGCCGCGCCGATGTCCGGGTCCGACCACGGCAGGGCCAGCACGTCGTGGTGCGCGAGGTCGGCGTCGAGCCCGGACGCCCAGGCCTGCGCCCGGGTGCTCCCACCGGCGGCCGAGGCGAGCAGGGCCGGGTCGACGGCGACGCCGATGTCGGGATGCGCGGCCAACGTCCTGGTCAGCGAGTCGAGGCGGCCGCCCGGCGCGACCAGCGAGTCCAGCGAGGCGGACTGCGGGGACAGCGGGTCGGCACCGGGTCCGACCACCGGGACCAGGACCGAGACGGGGGCCGGCGAGACCGCGGACTCATCGGGATACCAGAGCAGGAACGTGCGCTCGACACCCACGCGCGTGTGGCCGTCCAGCAGCTCGACCGACAGGCCCCGCGGCCCCCAGGTGTCCGGGAGGTCGAGCAGGTGGACGTCCGCCGCGGGCAGGGTGATCGCGACCGACGCGCTCTCGCCGACGCCGAGGGGATCAGCCAGCGTGACGGCGGCGACCTGGGGACAGGGTGACTTCGACGGGCAGGTGGTGCCCGACGTCCAGGACTCGAGGTCGTCGCGGGCGCTCACGAGGAACCGGCTGAGGCGCAGGGTCAGCATCGGCTTCTCGACGACGTCCGTGCCGGTGTTGGTCACGGTGGCGGCGACCGTCAGGTCCTGCCCGGGGCGCAGCACCGACGGGGAGATCTGGTCCACGTGGACGGTGACGGACAGCGGGGTGGCGTCGGCGGCGTCGGCCGGTGCGGCGAACGTGAGGGCAGCGCCCAGGGCCAGGGCCGCGCAGAGCACCCGGCGCAGCGTCGAGCGGGCGCTCATGCCTCGTCGACGAGGACCAGCAGGGCCGCCTCGGCGAGCCGGCGCTCGTTCGGGTAGGCGAGGACGTCGTGCAGGTTGGCGACCGGGACCCAGGCGGCCTCCTCGGCCTCCCCGTCCGGGTCGCCCTCGACGGACAGGTCACCACCGACGGCACCGAGCAGGAAGTGGTGCACGACCTTGTGCACGCGCCGGTCGTCGCCGCTGAACCAGTAGTCGATCACCCCGAGCCGCCCGACCACCTCACCGACGATGCCGGTCTCCTCGGCGATCTCACGGACCGCGGCCTGCTCGGGGGTCTCCGCGCCCTCGAGGTGGCCCTTGGGCAGGCACCACTCGAGACGACCCGCGCGGTTGCGGCGCGCGATGACCGCAGCGTGGGCGACCCCGTCACGCCGGCTCACGACGATCCCCCCGGCGGACGTCTCGTCGACCACGGGAAGGGGCGGCGGCGCCGGCTTGCTGGGGGTGAGATGGGGGTCGATGCGCAACGCGTGGCCACCCGGCGGCGCAGGAACGCCCCCAGGGAACGATGGGCGCGCCGGGCTCGACATCCCGCCACTGTAACGACTACACGGTGGGGTGTCGGTCAGCCGTGCGGGAGGCGACGGTGCGACCGTCCGACGACCAGGCGACGGTGGATGTCTGGCAGGCTTGGACGAGTGCCCGCCGAACAGCCCGACGCATCCGCCCTCGACGCGCTCCGCCGTCGCGCCCTGGGCGTCCTGAGCAGCCTCCCGTCCGACGCCCTCGAGCTGGGCGAGGTGTTCCGGGCCGCGGGCCACGAGCTCGCCCTCGTCGGTGGACCGGTGCGTGACGCGTTCCTCGGGCGGGCATCGGCGGACCTGGACTTCACGACGTCGGCGTCACCCGACCAGACGCTCGCGCTGCTCGCGCGGTGGGGCGACGCGCACTGGGACATCGGCAAGGAGTTCGGCACGATCGGCGCCCGTCGCTTCGGGGGGCGCCGGCAGAACGGTCCCGACGACGTGGTCGTCGAGGTCACCACCTACCGGTCCGACGAGTACGACCCGACGAGCCGCAAGCCGGTGGTCGCGTTCGGGGACTCGCTCGAGGGCGACCTGTCCCGCCGAGACTTCACCGTCAACTCGATGGCGGTCCGGCTGCCCCAGCTGACGTTCGTCGACCCGTTCGACGGTCTGCGCGACCTGGCCGCGGGTGTCCTGCGCACCCCGGTCGACCCGCGCCAGTCGTTCGACGACGACCCGCTGCGCATGATGCGTGCGGCCCGGTTCGCCGCCCAGCTGGGCTTCGCGGTCTCCCCAGAAGCGCGCGCGGCCATCGAGAGCATGGCCGAGCGCATCACGATCGTCAGCGCCGAGCGGGTGCGCGACGAGCTGAGCAAGCTGCTGGTCTCGTCGACCCCCCGCGACGGGCTCGAGGTTCTGGTGGACACGGGCCTGGCCGACCACGTGCTGCCCGAGCTGCCCGCGCTCCGGCTCGAGATCGACGAGCACCACCGGCACAAGGACGTCTACGAGCACTCGCTGACCGTGCTCGACAAGGCGATCGCCCTCGAGACGGGCCCGGACGGTGCCGTGCCCGGCGCGGACCTTGTGCTGCGCCTGGCCGCGCTGCTGCACGACATCGGCAAGCCGCGGACGCGGCGGTTCGAGGCGGGCGGCGGCGTGAGCTTCCACCACCACGAGATGGTCGGCGCGAAGCTCGTCGCCAAGCGGCTGAAGGAGCTCCGGTTCGACAAGGCGACGGTGAGCGCGGTGGCCCGGCTGACCGAGCTGCACCTGCGTTTCCACGGTTACGGCGAGGGCGCCTGGACGGACTCGGCCGTGCGCCGCTACGTCACGGACGCCGGGCCGCTGCTGGAGCGGCTGCACCGCCTCACCCGATCGGACTGCACCACGCGGAACCTGCGCAAGGCCGCGCGGCTGTCGGCGGCCTACGACGACCTGGAGGCGCGGATCGGCACGCTGCAGGAGCAGGAGCAGCTCGACGCCATCCGCCCCGACCTGGACGGCACGCAGATCATGGCTGTCCTCGGACTGAGTCCGGGCCGCGAGGTGGGCGAGGCGTACACCTTCCTGCTGGAGCTGCGCATGGAGCGTGGACCGCTCGGGCCCGAGGTCGCGCGCGAGGAGCTCCTCGCGTGGTGGGCTACTCGCTCCTGACCACCAGGAGGCACACGTCGTCCTCCTGGCGGGTGCCGACGAACGTGGCGACGAGATGGTCGCGGATCGCGCTCGCGGACGCTCCTTCGGCGACGTGCGAGAGTTCGTCCGCCAGCATGGCGATCCCGTCGCGCAGCCCCCGGTCCCGCCGTTCGATCAGCCCGTCGGTGTACAGGACCAGCACAGCGCCCGGTGGGACGCCGATCGCGGCCTCGGGCCGGTCGAGGCCGGCCAGCCCGATGGGCGTCGACAGACCTTGGTCGAGCTGGAGGACCTCGCCGCCGGGCAGGCGCAGCAGCGGCGGCGGATGGCCCGCGCGGGCATAGGTGACGTGGGCGCCGACGCCCTGCGCGGACGACCAGCGCAGGTAGACGCACGTCGCGATGTCGGCGATGTCGAGCCCGCGGACCAGCTCATCGGCACGAGACAGCACCGCGCCCGGAGAGGATCCCTCCCACGCGTACGACCGCAGCAGCGACCGCAGCTGGCCCATCGACGCCGCGGCGCGCAGGTCGTGACCCACCACGTCGCCGACCGCGAGCCCGACCGTCCCGTCGGGCAGCGGCAGGACGTCGAACCAGTCGCCACCCACCTGGGCGCGCCTGGCGGAGGGGACGTACGCGGTCGCGATGTCCAGGCCGGGGACGTCGGCGATCGTCGGCAGCAGGGACTGCTGCAGCGTCAGAGCCGCAGACCGCTCCGCCAGCAGCAGCCGGACGTTGTCGAGTGCCAGGCCGGCCCGCCGGCCGAGGTGCGCGGCCGTGACCACTGCGTCCGGGCTGAACTCGCCGTCGCTGACCAGGCACAGGACGCCGATCACCCGGTCCCGCGCCCGCAGCGGCACGATCATGGCCGAGATCAGCCCGAGCCGGCGCAGCAGGGCGAGCTGCGCGGACGTCGTGCGCTGGACCGTGTCCGTCAGGTCCACCCGGTACGGCGTGGCGACGAACCCCGGCGGGCTGGCGAGGGCCTCGGCGACCCGCGGCGCGCGGGTCAGCCAGCCGAGGTCCTCGTTGGCCAGCGCCTGCGCGAGCTCGCGGTCCGTCGGGTCGGCCACCACGAGGTGCACGCGCGAGTACCTGCCGCGCTCGTCGGTCATGGCGACGAAGCCCCACGTGGCCAGCGCCGGGATGGTGATGTCACCGAGGGCGTCGACTGCTGCGTCGTAGTCGAGATGGCGCGCCAGCTCGTCGCTGACGCGGGCGAGCAGGTCGAGGCGTGCGGTCGCCTGGGCGTCGAACCCGGCCTCGAGATCCAGAGCGTGCTCGGGCGGGAGCTCCTTGGTGAGCCGCGCCTGGATGCCGACGTGGTGCGTGACCGCCCCGGTCTCGTCCGTGACCGGGCTGATGACCACCTGGTTCCAGAACGGCGTCCCGTCGCGGTGGTAGTTGCGGATGATCGTGCCGATCGTGCGGCCCGTGTCGAGCGCGGTCCGGATCCGCGCCACCGTGCGCGGGTCCGTCTCGGTGCCCTGCAGGAACCGGCAGTTCCGTCCGACGATCTCCTCGACCGGGTAGCCGGTCAGGCGCGTGAACGCGTCGTTGACCCAGACCAGGGGACGGTCAGGCAGGCGGGCGTCGGCGATGCTCACGGACAGGTCGCTGCCGAGCACGGCTCGCAGCGGCAGGTCTTCGCTCATGCGGTGACGGGTTCCTGCGCGACCGCCGTCGAGCCGACACCACGCGACGCGAGGCCGTAGAGCAGCGCACCGGCGGCGTACCCCACGGCCAGCACCACGAACAGGCCCTGCGAGTACCCGGTGTCGGGGAGGGTCAGCGCGCCGAGCGCGGCAGCGCCGACGAACGCCGCGTTGTAGAGGACGTCGTAGAGCGCGAACGCCCGCCCGCGGTACTCGTCGTCGGTGTCCCTCTGCACGATCGTGTCGACGGCGATCTTGGCACCCTGTGCGGCGAGGCCGAGCAGCGTGGCGGCGGACAGGACCATGGCGCGCGACGACGACGTCGCGAGGAGCAGCTGGCTGGCCGCCGCGAGCACCAGGCACAGGACGATCCAGACCTGCGGCCCCGTGAGGCGCGCGAGCACGGGCGTGACGACCACGGCGGCGAAGAAGCCGAGCGCGGAGGCGCCGAGGATCGCCGCGAAGGTCTTGAGGCCGTCGTCGGTGTTCGCCGGGTCCGACAGCAGGTTGCGCGCGATGAGGATGCTCGCGATGAACGTCACGCCGTAGAGGAACCGGTGCACAGCCATGATGCCGAGGGCGCGTGCGGGAGTCCGACGTGCGAGCAGGTACTTCGCGCCCACGACGAAACCGCTGAAGATCAGGCCGAGCTGGGCGCGCAGCTGAGCGGCGCCCGCGCGTTCGTCGGGACCCAGCCGGTCCTTGCCCAGGCGGGTCGCCAGCGCGGCCGCTGCCGCCATGACGAACGCCGCGACGACGAGTGCGGCGGCGTCCTTGCCGCGGCCCGCGGGCAGCACGAGCCCGATCACGAAGCCGATCGCGCCGCCGATGCCCGCCGCGGCCGCGCCGAACGTCGGCGTCAGCGAGTTGGCTGTGAGCAGGAGGGGTCCGTCGACGGTGCGCGGCAACGACGCCGACAGGGCCGAGAGCAGGAACCGGTTGACGGACAGGTTGATCAACGCCAGCACGTAGACGGCCGGCGTGACCCCCGCGGTCAGCATGATCGTCGCGATGAGCGCGGTGAGGCCGACCCGCACGAGGTTGCCGACGACCAGCACCTGGCGCCGGCGCCAGCGGTCCAGCAGGACGCCCGCCCACGGCCCGACGATGGTGAACGGGAGCAGCAGCACCGCGAACGCGGCAGCGACCCCGGTCGCCGTGCTGGCGTTCTCCGGGGAGAAGAAGAACAACGTCGCCAGACCGGCCTGGAACATGCCGTCGGCCGTCTGGCTCACGAGCCGGACGGCGAACAGCTTGCGGAAGTCCCGCAACGGCCAGAGGGCCTTGAGGTCGGCGATTACCTGCACGCGCACATCCTCGCACCCTGCCCGACGGGTCAAGGCGAGGACCGCGCATGCCGATCAGGCAGGGTCACCCCAACCTTTCGCGGCGCCCGCTCCGTTCTTGTTGGCGACGACGGCGTGGTGGTGCGGAGAGGGGGATCGGACGCGGTGAGCGCACGATGGGAGACGCTGCTCGAGCAGCTGGTCCGGGAGAGGTACGACCGTCTGGTCGGGCACGCGATGCTCGTCTGCGGCTCGCGCACCGACGCCCAGGACCTCGTGCAGGAGGCGCTGATCGCGACCTTCTCGGGCCGGGCGCGGTTCACCAACCTGGCCCAGGCGGAGCAGTACGTGCGCCGGGCCGTGGTCACCCGGTCGATCGACGAGTCCCGGCGGCGCACGAGCGAGCGCCGCGCAGCCGCGCGCCTCGGTGCACATCCCGTCGTCGTGCAGGAGGTCCAACCGCGCGGCCTCGGGGCCGACGTGCAGCGGGCGCTCCAGGCGCTCTCACCCCGCGAACGTGCCTGCGTGGTGTTGCGCCAGCTGGAGGACCTGTCGGTCCGCGACACCGCCGCCGCGCTCGGGCTGAGCGAGGGCGCCGTCAAGCGGTACACGGCCGACGGGACGAAGCGTCTGGACGCGCTGCTGGGGACCGCCACCGACCACCACGAGACCGCCGACGTCCGACTGACCGGAGGTGCGCTGTGAGCGCTGACCTGGGTTCGCTGCTGTCCTTGGCCGCCGTCGAGCTGTCGCCGTCCGACGGCCTGGACGCCGCGCACCTGTCGCGGGTGGTCCGGTCGGTGCGTCGCCGCCGGATCCGCCGGCACACCGTCGAGTCCGCCGTCGGGGTCGCCGCAGCGAGCGTCGTCGGCACGGTCGTGTGGGCGGGTCTTCGCCTCGCGCCGGAGCCGCACCGCGCGCCACCGGCGGTCACGGCCACCCCGACGGTTCAGCCGACGCCCGCCCCGACGGTCCAGCCGTCGGCAATCCCGCGCTCGACGCCCAGCGCAGCGCCCGTTGCCGACGACATCGTCGGGCTTCCGCCGACGTTCGCGATGCCGGCCGGGCTGCTCGAGAAGACGACGCCCGGCTGGGTGCTCGCGATCTACCAGTCCGAGGTCCTCGACGAGAACTCCAGGCCCGTCCCGTCGGTCCCCACCGTCGTCCTCAGCTCGCCCGAGGGCGTCCCGTACCGGGTCCATGACCTCCCTCTCGACCCGTCGATCGACGTGCGGCTCCTACGCTGGGACGCCGGGTCCTCGACCGCCCTGGTGAGTGTTGGCCGCAGTCTCGCGGCTGACGGGAGCTCCGCCCCATCGGGGTTGATGGCCCGCGGGGTGCTCGACCTGACCACGGGGACGATCACCCCGGACCAACGCGGTCTTTCGGATGCGGCGGGGTTCGTGGGCAAGGCTTCGTCGGGTGCCGAGCTCTGGATGCAGCCGACCGACCTGTCCGTCGTCGACCAGCACAGCGACGACGACCTCCTGTCGATCGATGGCGACCGGGACGCGAAAATCGTGGCGACCCTCAAGGGGGCGCGCGAGTTCGACGTCAACCCGACCGGCACACGCGCAGTTTTCACGAGCTACACGCCCGGCCAGAGCGACTCGATGGGCACTGTCGACTCGCTGGGCGTCGTCGACCTGCAGGACGGCAGGGCGACGGTCGCCCCGTTCATCCAGGACAAGCGGTGCCAGATTTCCGGGTGGATCGATGCGGAGAGCGTCCTGACGGCCTGCAACGGCGACTCGGACGCGCACCCCTCGGTGTGGAGCATCGACGTCGCGTCCCGCACGCCGACGCACCTCCGGGACCTCGCGGAGGGTGACGCGTGGCCCGACGGCGGGACCTGGCTCAGTGACGGAGTCACCATCGGATCCGGCCACACGGGAGGGATCTTCGGGGACGACGACTGCGTCGAGGGAGGCGTCTACACCTGGAAGGCCGGCGTGCCGACACTGGTCGCGAGCGCGCTCGCCGACCGAGAGGTCTATGCCACGGTCGTCGACGGCACCGTGTACATCACCGATGTCGGCTCGTGCTACGGCGGTCCGACCATCGTCTCGTCGAGGCCGGTCGACGGCGACCCGATCACACTGCTACCCGCCCCCTCGCCCCGGCCGGACGGGGAGGCCTGGTCGTCGGGTGCGACGTCCTGGACGGTCGGAAGACCGATCGGCGCGATCGGGTGAGCCGGGAGGCCTCGAGGTCGGCGACCACCCGCATCCGCACGTCCTGTGGCCCCCGACGGTTGCGCTGCAGGTGCAGGCGTAGGCGGTAGGTACGGTACCGACTCGGTCTCGATCCCGAGCGGTGTGTCACGTCGGGCGCGACCCCAACCGATCTAGGACTCGAGACGTTCTTGATGAGCGGCGACGCGCGCCGCACCAGGGGGAGGGGTCCGATGGGCCGGGGTTGGGAGCCGATGCTCGAGCAGGTGGCGCGTGAGCGCTATCCGAGGCTCGTGGCACGGGCGATGCTGCTGGTCCCGTCGCGCGCCGATGCCGAGGACCTCGTCCAGGAGGCGTTGGTGGCCACGTTCGCGGCGCGCGCCCGGTTCGAGTCCGTCGCGCAGGCCGAGCAGTACGTGCGCCGCGCCATCGTGTCGCGATTCGTCGACCGGGTCCGGCGCAGCGACCGGGAGAAGTCGGCCGCCGCGCGGACCGCCGCCCGACCGGCGTCGACGACCGATCTCGGCGCCCAGGTGCTGTCGACGAACCTCGAGGTCGCCCTGCTGGCGCTCAGCCCGCGGACGCGAGCCTGCGTCGTGCTCCGCCATCTCGA
Organism: Cellulomonas sp. McL0617; assembly: GCF_049994875.1. Classification (GTDB taxonomy): domain Bacteria; phylum Actinomycetota; class Actinomycetes; order Actinomycetales; family Cellulomonadaceae; genus Cellulomonas. The sequence continues at coordinate 4,116,556 of NZ_CP188256.1, read as the reverse complement.
GGACCTGTCCGTGCGGGAGACCGCGTCGATCCTCGGGCTGAGCGAGGGAGCCGTGAAGCGGTACGTCTCGGACGGCGTCGCCGCCCTCAACGCGGCGTTGGGCACGACGAGCCCCGACGACCGCGACCCGGTGGTGCTCGTGCAGACCGAGGAGGTGCGCCGTGGAGCGTGACCTGAGAGACGTCATGTCGGAGAACCTGGGCGCCCGCGAACAGGCGATGAGAGGCATGGAACCGCCGGCCGCAGCCCTGGCGCGCACGGTCCGGACGGTCCGACGCCGCCGGGCGGTCCGGCACTCGACCCAGGCGGTCGGCGGGGTCGCGATCGTCGCGGTGCTGGCGGCGGGGTCCTGGTTCGGGCTCCGGGGCGCGCACGAGCCGCACCCCGCGGTGGCGCCGACAAGCTCGCCGACGGTTGCCCCGTCGCCGGACGCATCGACGCCGACGCCCAGCGCGACTCCCGCACCGACGGTGGTCCCCGACGCGATCCTCGGCCTGCCACCGACGCTGCCGCTGCCGCCGGGGCTGCTCCAGCAGACGACGCCCGGCTGGGTCCTGGCGGTGTATGGCTCCGCGGAGCCCGACCTCGGCACGGAGGACTTTGGCGACACCCTCCCCGGCTTCCTGGCCCACACGGTGGTGCTCGCCGCTCCGACCGGCGAGCTCTACCGCGTGGTCGACCTGCCGCCCGAGATGGGCCTGTCGCTGCTGACGTGGTCGGCCGGTTCGACCACGGCGATCGTGCGCGTCGACTGGCAGGGCGACTACGGCCAGGGCGCCGTCCCGCGCGCCGAGCTCGACCTGACGACCGGCACGATCACTCCCCGACCGATCGCGACGACAGAGTCAGGGATCGACGACTGGTACTTCGACGGCGTCGCGGCCGACGGGTCCGAGGTCTGGCGCACGCCGACGAGCACGGACGCCGTGACTGCGGACGTGTACTCCGTCGCGGCCGATGGCACGGGGCGCCGGCTCGGGGCCATGGGCCGCACGATGCTGCTCGACCCGACGGGTCGTCGCGGTGTCACGCCTCCCGACTCCTCCACGACGACCTTCGACCTGGTCGACCTCGTCGCGGGTGGGACCACGCACCACGACTATGGCGTGGCCGGCAAGGCGTGCGACGTCGTCGGCTGGCTGGACCCGGACGCGCTCCTGGCGATGTGCGTCACCTCCGGCTTCGACCGTTGGGCTGACCAGCCGAGCGGCGTCTCGGATGCTCAGGACTGGGCGTCGGCGGACCCGGGGATGTACCGGATCGACATCGGCGCGCACCGGAGCTCCCTGCTGGCGCCGCTCACCCAGTCAGAACCTCTGGCGTACACCTGGGAAGGCGCGTGGGTGCGTTCCGGCGAGGTGGCCTACCCGGCCGGTCAGCCGTATCTCCGGGTACGTGACTGTGACGACGCTGTGTTCTCGTGGTCGGGCGACGGGCAGACCCTTGTCCAGGGGCCGGGAGACTCCAGCGACAACTACTTGAGCGCCACCACAGCGGGCGACCGACTCTTCGTCGCCTCGAGCCCTGGCTGTGCCGGCGACGCCGCCCCGTTGAAGTTGACTGTCCACTCGCTCACCTCGGGCGAATCGACGGTCCTCCTGCCGGCCCCGCCGCTCACGCCGGCGGTCCAGAAGTGGGCGTCGGGCGTCGAGTCCTGGGTGGTCGGCCGCTGATGACCCCAACCTTTCCCGGCGCCCGCTCCGTTCTTGTTGGCGACGGCGTCGTGGCGGACGGATCGGGGGCGGGAACGCGGTGAGTGCACGATGGGAGACGCTGCTCGAGCGGCTCGTCCGTGAGCGGTACACCCGCCTCGTCGGGCACGCGATGCTCGTCTGCGGGTCGCGCGCCGACGCGCAGGATCTCGTGCAGGAGGCGCTCATCGCCACGTTCTCGGGCAGGGCACGGTTCACGACCCTCGCGCAGGCGGAGCAGTACGTGCGTCGGGCCGTCGTCACCCGGTCGATCGACGAGTCGCGTCGACGGTCCAGCGAGCGCGGGGCGCTGGCGCGCCTCGGTGCGCGGCCGGTCGTCGCGCCCGAGGTGGAGCCGCGCGGGCTCGGCGCCGACGTGCGGCGCGCCCTCCAGGCCCTCGCTCCCCGGGAACGCGCGTGCGTGGTGCTGCGCCAGATGGAGGACATGTCGATCCGGGACACGGCGGCTGCGCTCGGGCTGAGCGAGGGAGCCGTGAAGCGGTACACCGCCGACGGGACGAGGCGGCTCGACGCGCTCCTGGGAACCACCACTGACCACCACGAGATGGCCGACGTCCGACTGACCGGAGGTGCGCTGTGAGCACGGAGCTGGGTTCGCTGCTGGCCCGTGCGGTCGAGGAGCTGTCGCCGACCGACGGGCTGGACGCGTCACGGATGTCGAGGGTCGTCCGCTCGGTGCGGCGGCGTCGGCTCCGTCGGCACACGGTCGAGTCGGCCGTCGGGGTCGCCGCGGCAGGCGTCGTCGGCACGGCCGTGTGGGCCGGTCTGCAGCTGACGCCACCTCCGCCTCAGCCCGCAGCCCCGTCGGTCACCTCGACCCCGACCGTCCGGCCGTCACCCACCGTCGACCCGTCCCCGTCGACCCCGACCCCGAGCCCGAGCCCGACTCCGACCTCTCCGTCGGTGCCGGCCTCCTTCGGGCAGCCACCGTCGACGCCCGTCACGGACGCGATCCTCACGTCCGCGACCGAGGGGTGGTCCCTCGCTCTCGACCTGCCGGCGTACCGGGTCGCGGGTGGCACGGACGAGATCGTCGGGACGGAGGCCCTGTACCTGCTGTCGCCGACAGGCGATCGCTACAAGCTGCTGGACCTGCCGGAGAACCCGCCGGTCGCGGTGAACCAGCTGACCTACTGGAAGGCCGGCGAACCACGGGCCCTCGTGAGCACGTCCACGCAGGCCGGCGTCCCCGGCTACGCCTGGCTCGACCTGCGCACAGGCGAGCTGACCTCGGCGTCCGCCCCGCCCGGATGGACCGCCTGGATCGGCGTCTCCGCGACCGGGTCCATGGTCTGGGAAGCGATGACGGACCGAACCTACAGCGTCGTCGCACCCGACGGGACGACGACGAGCCAGACACCGATCGCGGCCGTGACCGAGCGCATGGCGGCAACCATGGATCCGACGCGGACCTACCTTCTCGGCGACGCCGGCCTGCTGAATCTCGTGACCGGGCGGCTGCAGCCCATGATCGGTGCCGGCATGAACCTGAGGGAGTGTCAGGTCGTCGGTTGGTCGGGCGACACCGAGCCGATCCTGAACTGCGCGGGTGGTGGTTCGCCGGCGCTGCGGCACGCCGTCCTCGTCCTGCCCAGCGCATCGATCAGCTACGGCGAACCCGTGTTCGCCGACCCGGGTCTAGCTTCGGATGACGGCATCGAGACGCTGCCCGACGGTCGACTCGGCTGCACGATGACGGTCGACGGCGTGTTCGGCGTCTTCGCTGTGGCGTCCGACGGAACGGCGACCCTCGTCCAGGACATGGGTCAGGAGACGGACAGGGGCACCGTCAAGGTGACCGTGGTCGGTGGCACGGTCTTCGTCAGCTCGGGCGGGATCGTCGTCGCCCACGACCTGGCCTCGGGCAGGTCGTACGACCTGAACACGATGCCCACGGTGTCGGGTGCTCCGTACGGGATCGGCCCGGTCACGTGGACGGGCGGCCCGCGGTGGTGGGTGATGGGCACCTCCTGGTGAGCTGAACCACGAAGCCGTCTCGACGAGTACGCAAAGAGGCCCGCACCTCACGGTGCGGGCCTCTTTTGTGAACAGCTACGGGCTGCTGCAGGTCAGCGCTCGTTCGTGCCATCGATGAAGGCCTCGAGCTGCTGGCGACCGAGGGTGTCCTCCATCTGCACGGGCGGGGACTTCATGAAGTACGTCGACGCCGACAGGATCGGGCCACCGACGCCGCGGTCCTTGGCGATCTTCGCGGCGCGCAGGGCGTCGATGATGATGCCGGCCGAGTTGGGCGAGTCCCAGACCTCGAGCTTGTACTCGAGGTTCAGGGGCACCTCGCCGAACGCGCGACCCTCGAGGCGGACGTAGGCCCACTTGCGGTCGTCGAGCCAGGCGACGTAGTCCGACGGGCCGATGTGGACGTTGCGGTCCTCCTTCTTGCCGCCCAGGGGGCCGGTCAGGTTGGAGGTGACGGCCTGCGTCTTGGAGAGCTTCTTGGACTCCAGGCGCTCGCGCTCGAGCATGTTCTTGAAGTCCATGTTGCCGCCGACGTTCAGCTGGTACGTGCGGTCCAGCACGACGCCGCGGTCTTCGAACAGCTTGGCGAGGACGCGGTGCGTGATGGTGGCGCCGACCTGCGACTTGATGTCGTCGCCGACGATCGGGACGCCGGCGGCCTCGAACTTCGCGGCCCACTCGGGGTCGGACGCGATGAAGACGGGCAGGGCGTTGACGAACGCGACGTTGGCGTCGATGGCGCACTGCGCGTAGTACTTCGCGGCGATCTCGGAGCCGACGGGCAGGTAGCAGATGAGGACGTCGACACGGGCCTCACGCAGGGCGGCGACGATGTCGACCGGCTCGGCGTCCGACTCCTCGATGGTCTCGCGGTAGTACTTGCCGAGACCGTCGTTGGTCACGCCACGCTGCACGGTCACGCCGAGCGGGGGCACGTCGGCGATCTTGATGGTGTTGTTCTCGGAGGCGACGATCGCCTCGGACAGGTCGAAGCCGACCTTCTTCGCGTCCACGTCGAACGCGGCGACGAACTCGATGTCGCGGACGTGGTAGTCGCCGAACTGCACGTGCATCAGGCCGGGCACGGTGCTGCCGGCGTCTGCGTCGGCGTAGTAGTGCACGCCCTGGACAAGCGACGCGGCGCAGTTGCCGACGCCGACGATGGCGACGCGGATGGAGGTCATCCTCGCTCCTTCTCGGTGGTTCGCGGTGGTACGACGTCGTCGTCACCAGCGGTGGTGTCAGCAACGGCCGGACGGCCGGTGCCTGCAGGACGGGTGCGACGTACGCCGCGCTCGTTGTCGATCAACCCGTCGAGCCAGCGGACCTCACGCTCGACCTGTTCGAGGCCGTGCCGCTGGAGCTCGAGGGTGTACTCGTCCATGCGCTCGCGGGTGCGGGCGAAGGACACGCGGACCGTCTCGAGTCGTTCGGTCAGGCGCGTGCGCCGACCCTCGAGGATCCGAAGCCTGGTCTCGGCGTCGGTCTGCGCGAAGAACGCGAACCGGACGTCGAAGTTCTCGTCCTCCCAGGTGGCCGGGCCGGACGACGCGAGGATCTCCTGGAGATGCTCCTTGCCGTCCGCGGTCAGCTGGTAGACGATGCGTGCGCGCTTGGACGCGACGGTGTGGGGTGCGACGACGGACTCCGTGCCCTGGATCCACCCGCGGTCGACGAGCGACTTGAGGCAGGGGTACAGCGAGCCGTACGACAGGGCCCGGAAGGAGCCGAGCACCAGGTTGAGACGCTTGCGCAGCTCGTAGCCGTGCATGGGTGCCTCGTGCAGCAGCCCGAGGATCGCCGGCTCGAGCACGTCGGAACGACCGCGCACGGGGGCACCTCCTCAGGCTGTTGGGCTCTCGATGTATCAACTCGATACATCCGCAGACTATGTCGAGTTGAACGAACGGGGCAAGTCACGTGGCCGAGAGGTGACCTGGGCCACGTCGTACGGTCGGTTCTGCGCGCGCCCGCCGGGCAGGCGGTAGTGATCGTGTGAAGGGTCCGCAACCAGGGCCGACGTCCCAGGATCTGCCCTGCCCGGTCCTCCATACTGGGCAGCACCGGCAGAGGCATGCTCGCGATCGGGCGGTTGCCTCGCGTCGCCGTGACCAGTTGATCGACGGAAGGCAATGCGTTGGCAAGCACGAACCGGAGGGCCGCGCCCGCACGGAGCAGGCGCAGTGCACCCCGCGGGTCGAAGCGCCGCACCGCCCCGAAGCAGAACCGGAAGCTCTTCGACTACCCGCGCACCGGCTTCCACGGCCTGCACCGCTGGCTGCCGTCGTGGCGTGTCGTCCTCGGCACGATGCTCGGCTTCGCCTTCCTCGTCGCGGGCTCGACCGTCGCTGCCTACGCGGTGACCAAGGTGCCCAGCGCATCCGCCGACGACGTCAAGGCGCAGACCACGACCGTCTACTTCGCTCCGCACGACGACGGCACCCCCGGAGCCGTCATGGGGACCTTCGCCACCCAGAAGCGCAAGGTGGTCGACTACGCGACCCTGCCGAAGTACGTCGGCCAGGCCACCGCGGCCGCCGAGGACAAGTCGTTCTACAGCAGCAGCAGCGGCATCTCCATCAAGGGGATGGGCCGCGCGCTGATCAACAACCTCAAGGGCGGCAAGACCGAGGGCGGGTCCACGCTGACGCAGCAGTACGTCGAGCGGTACTACGTCGGTCAGACGACGACCGACTACGTGGGCAAGGCCAAGGAGGCGTTCCTGGCGATCAAGATCGCCAAGACGCAGTCCAAGGACGAGATCATGGGTCGCTACCTGAACGCGATCTACTACGGCCGCGACTCGTACGGGATCCAGGCCGCCGCGCAGGCGTACTTCGGGGTCGACGCGTCCGCGCTGACCGTCGAGCAGTCCGCGCTGCTGGCCGGCATCATCCCGTCGCCCAACAACTGGGACCCGCGGGTCAGTCCGAAGAAGGCCGAGGCGCGCTGGAACGTCGTGCTCGACTCGATGGTCGACTCCGGCTGGCTGACCGGTGCCGCTCGCGACGCGATGGTGTTCCCGCAGACCATCCCGTACGTCGAGAGCAACACGATGGGCGGCACGAACGGGTACCTGCTCGCCATGGTCCGCGACGAGATGCTGAAGGACTACGGCGTCCAGGAGGGTGACCTCAAGCAGGCCGGCTACTCGATCGTCACGACGATCAAGGAGGACATGCAGGCCAGCGCCGTCGCCCAGGCGAGCGGCTTCATGTCCGGGACCCTCGAGGGCGAGAAGGCTCAGCCGAACCCGCTGACCCGAGCATCCATCACGTCGGTCGACCCGACGAGCGGAGCGATCCTCGCGCTGTACGGCGGCCCCGACTTCCTGGGCACCGGACCGCAGGACCAGCTCAACCGCGCCACCGTGGACCACCCGGAGGCCGGATCGACGGTCAAGCCGTTCGCTCTGATCGCGGCGCTCGAGAAGGGCATCCCGCTCACGACGAAGTTCAACGGCAACGCGCCCCAGAAGATCAAGGGCTGGGACCCCGTGCCGAGCAAGAGCGTCGTGACGAACTTCGCCGGTGAGGAGCACGAGGGGACGGTCGACCTGGTGAAGGCGACGGCGGACTCCGTCAACACGGTGTTCGCCCAGCTCAACCTGCAGGTCACCCCTCAGGCGACGCAGGAGGTCGCCGACCGAGCCGGCGTGCCCGACATCGGGGTCAACAACAGCAACGTCCTCGGGTACGCGTCGGTGCACCCGATCGACATGATCGGCGCCTACGCGACGATCGCCTCCGGCGGCATCCTGCGCACTCCGTACATCGTCGCCCAGGTCAAGGACTGGAAGGGGAACGTCGCCTACGAGCACCAGGTCCAGTCGAAGCGCGTCTTCGCCGCCGACGTCATCGCGGACACGACGTACGCCATGCAGCAGGTGGTGCAGTCGGGTTCGGCGAAGCCGTGGATCAAGCCGCTCGCCCGTCCGATCGCCGGAAAGACCGGTACCTCGACGGACAACAAGTCCGCCTGGTTCATCGGGTTCACCCCCAAGGTCGTCACCGCGGTCTCGCTGTCGCAGATCAGCGCGGACCTCAAGGGCGAGGACACCATCTCGCCGCTCGGCACGGGCAAGAACAAGGGCCAGGTCTCCGGTGGCAAGTGGCCGTCGTTCATCTGGCAGTCGTACATGAAGACCGTGTTCGCGATGCCCGCCTATGCGGCCGTCGAGGACTTCCCGCCGCGCGCCAACGTCGCGGCGGAAAAGAAGCCGACCGCTGCTCCGAAGCCGTCGGAGACGGTTGCCCCGCCGGCCCCGACCGCGCAGGCCCCTCAGCAGATCGCGGTCCCGGCCGGTCTGGAGGGCAAGCTCGAGGCGGATGCCACCGCGGCAGTGGTCAACGCGGGGCTCGCGCCCAACATCATCTCCGAACCCTCGGACACGGTCACGAGCGGGCGCATCATCCGCATCGATCCCGCCGGCGGAACGATGCTGGCCCCCAACGGGACGGTGACGCTCGTCGTCTCCACGGGCCCGAAGGCCGCCCCGACGCCGGCACCCACGGCGACGACACCGGTCCCGGCGTCACCCTGACGTACCCGACCCGCCACACGACCGAGGCCCGCATCCCCGCGGGCCTCGGTCGTTCGCGTACGGGCTGCGCGCGACTCGTGCGTCTGGCGACGGTCGTCGAGGGCGGATTTCGGTCCGGCGAGCCGGACCGGTAGACTGCGAGGCTGCTATGCCCGACGAACACCTCGTCGACCTCGACGGGGTTCGGGCACAGCGACGCACAGACCCTCCTGCCACGGATCGACCGTGGCCGCTGAGACCAGAGGAGGTGGGTATGAGCCTGCGTCAGTACGAACTCATGATCATCCTTGACCCCGAGATCGAGGAGCGCACCGTTGCTCCGTCGCTCGACAAGTACCTGACGGTCGTCAAGACCGACGGTGGCACTGTCGACAAGGTCGACATCTGGGGCCGTCGCCGGCTGGCGTACGACATCCAGAAGAAGTCCGAGGGCATCTACGCCGTCATCGACTTCCACGCGACGCCCGCGACCGCCAAGGAGCTCGACCGCCAGCTCGGCCTCAACGAGGTCGTCCTGCGGACCAAGGTCCTGCGCGCCGACGCCTGATCGCACCTTGTGGGTGGTCGCATCTAGCGTGCGACTCCACAACATCTGACTTTCATCTCGAACGAGCGAGGAGCTGGGTATGAGCGGTGAGACCGTCATCACGGTGATCGGGAACCTGACCGGGGATCCCGAGCTGCGCTTCACCCCCTCGGGGGCTGCTGTCGCGAACTTCACCGTCGCGTCCACCCCCCGCACGTTCGACCGCCAGAGCAACGAGTGGAAGGACGGCGACACGCTGTTCCTGCGCTGCTCCATCTGGCGGGAGGCGGCCGAGTCGGTCGCCGAGTCACTCACCAAGGGCACCCGCGTCATCGTGACCGGCCGGCTCGTGCAGCGCTCCTACGAGACCCGCGAGGGCGAGAAGCGCACCGTGTACGAGCTCCAGGTCGACGAGGTCGGCCCGTCCCTGCGCTACGCCACGGCCAAGGTCACCCGGACTCAGCGTTCGGGTGGCGGCGGCGGTGGCTTCGGCGGAGGAGGCGGCGGCTACAGCGGCGGCGGCTCGAACAGCGGGGGCGGCAGCCAGCAGGACGACCCGTGGGCCACGCCCACCGGTGGGTCCGGCGGCGCCGGCTACGCCGACGAGCCCCCGTTCTGATCGACACGGGCGCCTAGCAACACCCCGCATCTCTCCATCCCTGGGAATGGCAACGCCCAGGGCTCCAGCAGACAAGGAGCACCACGATGGCCAAGGCCGTGGTCCGCAAGCCGAAGAAGAAGCAGAACCCGCTCAAGGCGGCGAAGATCGACGTCGTCGACTACAAGGACACTGCGCTGCTGCGCAAGTTCATCTCCGACCGCGGGAAGATCCGCGCTCGCCGGGTGACCGGTGTGTCCGTCCAGGAGCAGCGCGCGATCGCGCGTGCCGTCAAGAACGCCCGCGAGATGGCACTCCTGCCGTACTCGTCGTCGGCGCGCTGAGAAAGGAGACCATCATGGCAAAGATCATCCTGACCCACGAGGTCACCGGTCTCGGTGAGCCCGGCGACGTGGTCGAGGTGAAGGACGGGTACGCCCGGAACTTCCTCGTCCCGCGCAACCTGGCGACGCCCTGGACCAAGGGCGCCGAGAAGGACGTCACCGCGATCCGCCTGGCGCGCAAGCGTCGCGAGATCGCGTCGCTCGACGACGCCAAGGCGATCCGCGACTCGCTGCAGTCGAAGGCCGTCGTCGTCACCGCCAAGGCCGGCGAGTCGGGCCGTCTGTTCGGTCACGTCACGACCGCCGAGATCGCGGAGGCCGTCAAGAAGTCCGGCGCGCCGCAGATCGACAAGCGCAAGGTCGAGATCGGCCAGCCGATCAAGGCCCTGGGCGAGTACCAGGTGTCGGTCCGTCTGCACGCAGACGTCGCCGCCACGGTGACCGTCAAGGTCGTCGCAGCCTGAGCTGAGCACGTTCGACGAAGCCCCGCCCTCCGCAGTGGAGTGCGGGGCTTCGTCGTGTCCAGAGGTCAGGCGACGCCGAGGTAGGCCTGCTTGACGGCCGGGTCGGCCAGCAGCTCCTTGCCGCCGCCCGTGGTGATGACCTCGCCGCTCTCCAGGATGTACGCGCGGTCGGAGCGGGACAGGGCCTGCTGGGCGTTCTGCTCGACGAGCAGGATCGTCGTGCCGGTCGAGTTGATCTCGGTGATGATGCGGAAGATCTGCTGGATGACCAGCGGCGCGAGCCCCATCGACGGTTCGTCGAGAAGGAGCAGCCGCGGTCGGGCCATGAGCGCGCGGCCGATGGCGAGCATCTGCTGCTCGCCGCCCGAGAGCGTGCCGCCCACCTGGGACCGACGCTCCTCGAGGCGGGGAAAGAGCTCGAACACGCGCGCGACCGTGGCGTCGTGCTCCGCCTTGGTGTCGAAGGTGCGCGCGTAGGAGCCCATCTCGAGGTTCTCCATGACGGTCATCCCCGGGAAGACCCCGCGACCCTCGGGCGCCTGGACGATCCCGGCCAGCACACGCGTGTGCGCCTTCATGCGGGTGATGTCCTTGCCGTCGAACCAGACCGACCCGTGCGAGAGCGGCCGGATGCCGGAGACGGCGCGCATCGTCGTGGTCTTGCCGGCACCGTTGGCGCCGATCAGCGTGACCAGCTCGCCCTCCTCGACGGTCAGCGAGATGCCGCGGACGGCCTCGATGCGGCCGTAGGCGACGGTCAGGTCCTTGAGCTCAAGCAATGGCATCGTCGGGCACCCCCAGGTAGGCGGCGACGACGGCCGGGTCCGCGGAGACCTCCGCGGGGAGGCCGTCGGCGATCTTGCGGCCGAACTCCAGGACGACGACCCGGTCGGTCACGCCCATCACGAGGCGCATGTCGTGCTCGATGAGCAGCACGGTGAACCCGTCGTCGCGAATCTTGCGGATCAGGTCCATGAGCTGCTGCTTCTCCGCCGGGTTGAACCCGGCTGCCGGCTCGTCGAGGCAGAGCAGCTTGGGCTCGGTGGCCAGGGCGCGGGCGATCTCGAGGCGCCGCTGGTCGCCGTAGGGGAGGTTGCGGGCCTGCTGGGTGGCGCGCTTGCCGATGCCGACGAACTCGAGCAGGGCCATCGCGCGCTCCAGCGCGTCGCGCTCCTCGGCGCGGTGACGGCGACTGCGGAACACCGCACCGGGGACCGACGTCTTGTGCCGCGCGTCGGTGCCGACCACCACGTTCTCCAGCGCCGTCATGTCGCTGAACAGCCGGATGTTCTGGAACGTGCGGGCGATGCCGAGGCGGGTGATCTCGTTGCGCTTGATCGCGCCGATCTTCCGCCCGTCGAACACCACGCTCCCCGACGTTGGCCGGTAGATGCCCGTCATCGTGTTGAAGCACGTGGTCTTGCCGGCACCGTTGGGCCCGATCAGGCCGAGGATCTCCCCGCGCCGGATGTCGAACGAGACGCCGTCGAGAGCGGTCAGGCCGCCGAACTTCACGGTGACGTCGTCCATCGCCAGCAGCGAATGGCCCACCTCGGTCCGGATGTCGCGCTCCGACGCGATCATCTCGGCGACCTTCTCGGGGTCGGCCAGGTCCGGGTTCACGTCGGCGACGTCGACGGACACCGCCGTCTCCACCTCACCGTCGGGCAGGTAGATCTCGTTCAGGTCGGCGCGGGTGGTGATCAGGTCGTCGGGGGCGCGGAACTGCTCGTCGCCCTCCGACCCCGCACCCATGCCTCCGGGAGTGCTCATCGGGTGCCTCCCTCGGTGTCGTCGGACGAAGCGGCCGCGACCGTTGCCGGCACCGGCGGCTTCGACGCGAGGGCCGCTGCCGCGAGGTACGCACGGCGGGCCGCGACGTAGACCTGACGACCGTACGTGAGCAGCTTCTGTCTCGCCGGGAAGAGTCCTTGTGGTCGGAAGATCATCAGGGTCATGAGGGCGAGGCCGAAGAACAGGTACTTGTAGTTGGCGATCTCGTCGCCGTTGATGGGGATGCCGAACAGCTGCGTACGCCCGAGGAAGAAGTTGGGCAGGTACACGATGATGAACGCGCCGGCGATGACGCCGAGCTTGTTGCCCTGACCGCCGAGGACGACCGCGCACAGGAACAGCATCGAGTTGATGACGTTGAACGTGGACGGCACCACGAACTGGACCTGGCCCGCGTAGAGCGCCCCGGACAGGCCACCGATGGACGCGCCGATCACGAACGCCCACAGCTTGAACTTGAAGGTGGGCACGCCCATGATCTCGGCGGCGTCCTCGTCCTCGCGGATGGCCACCCAGGACCGTCCGACCCGAGACCGCTCGAGGTTCCCGACGATCACCAGCACGATGATGATGAGCACCATCGACAGCCAGAACCAGAACGCACCGGAGTTCAGAGGTGGGGTCACGTTGCCGGCGGAGAAGACGCCGTTCGGACGTTCCTCGCTGACGCCGGCGACGGGGTAGGCGATCTGCGAGAGACCGCGGCCGCCGCCGGTGAGCGAGGTGAGGTTGTCGGCCAGGAGGCGGACGATCTCTCCGAACCCGAGGGTGACGATGGCCAGGTAGTCGCCGCGCAGCCGCAGGGTCGGTGTGCCGAGCACCAGACCGGACAGGGCGGTCGCGGCGATCGCGATCGGGACCGCGAACAGCCACGCCCAGTCCTTGGAGAGCCAGTCGTCGGTGAGGTTCCACGGGCTGTCGGGGCTGGTCAGCAGGCCGACGGTATAGGCGCCGATGGCGTAGAAGCCGACGTACCCCAGGTCGAGCAGACCGGTCTGGCCGACGACGACGTTCAGGCCGATGGCGAGCAGCGCGTACATGCCGAACTGGGCGAGCACGCTGCCGAAGTCGGTGCCCACCGTGGTGATGACCGGGAGGCGCAGCACGGGCAGGAGGGCGATGAAGATGATGATCGGGGAGCCGACCAGCCACTGCATCTGGCGCGGCAGGGCGTCCCACCACAGGCGCAGGCGGTCGCCGAGCCCGAGGTGCAGGGCGTCGGCGGTGGTGGTGCTCGTCGAGACGTCGGTGCTCATGCGCGTGCCCTCCCGAGGGACTCACCCAGGATGCCTGTCGGCCGGAACATGAGCACCAGCACCAGCAGGACGAAGGCGACGACGTCGCGCCACTCGGTGCCGAAGACCGCCTGGCCGTACAGCTCCATGACGCCCAGCAACAGGCCACCGAGCAACGCACCGCGCAGGTTGCCGATGCCTCCGAGGACTGCCGCGCTGAACGCCTTGATGCCCAGGATGAACCCTCCCGAGTAGATGATCCCGCTGGGGACGCGCAGCGTATACAGCAGCGCGGCCGCGCCGGCGAGGATGCCGCCGATGAGGAACGTCAGCACGATGACGCGCTCGCGGGACACGCCCATGAGGGTGGCCGTCACGGGGTCCTGCGCGACGGCCCGGATGCCGCGGCCGAACTTCGTCGCGTTGATGAACCGGTCCGTCATGAACGCCAGGACCAGGGCCGACAGGACGATGACGATCTCGACGTTGGTGACCGTGGCGCCGAAGATGCTGAAGACGTCGACCGGTTCGACCAGCCGGATCGGCTGCTGGGCGTTCACGCCGCCGAGCTGCCCGCCGGTCAGCTTGGGCAGCACGAAGTGCACGAACTCCTGGATGACGAACGAGGCGCCGATGGCGGTGATGAGGAACACGAGCGAGGGTGCGCCGCGCTTGCGCAGCGGCCGGTAGGCCACCCGCTCGAGCCCGACCGCCGATCCGCCGGCCACGATCATGCCGCCGATCAGGGCGATCCCGAGATAGAGGATCGTCAGCGGTATGCCTTCGTTGTACGCGTTGCCGCTCGGGGTGAAGCCGAGGAGCAGCAGCGTCCCGTACACGCCGAACATGCCGAGCATGAAGATCTCGGAGTGCGCGAAGTTGATGAGCCGCAGCACGCCGTACACGAGGGTGTAGCCGACGGCGACCAGCGCGTAGATCGAGCCGTACGTGAGGCCGTCGATGGTGAGCGCCCAGAAGTTCTTGGCCAGCGCGTGCAGATCGAACCCGATCATCGGATCGGCCAGGACCTGCGCGCCTGCGTGCAGGACAGAACTCATGCGACTCCTCGTGCGGGGGTTGGGCGACGGTACGGCACGACGGCCGGGTCCGTGCGGACCCGGCCGTCGTGTGCGCGCTACTTGACCTGGTAGATCCAGATCAGGGCCGAGGCGAGCTCGCCCGTCGACTCCCACTTGTAGTGACGGGCCAGGCCGTCACCGTCGTAGTTCTTCACGTAGTCGACCAGGCCTGCACGGTCCTTCACGCCCGAGTCGATGCCCTTGAGCATGATCGTCGTCAGGTCGTAGGCCTCGACCGAGTAGACCCCCGGGGCCACGTTGAACTTGGCCTGGTAGTCCGAGGCGAACTTGTCGGGCGCGGGGCCGCAGGGGCAGGACAGGTAGGCGCCCTTGGCGGCGTCACCGGCCTGCTTGACGAACTGCGGGTCGTTGCTGCCGTCGGCCGAGACGAAGGTGGCCGTGACGCCACCCTCCTTGAGCTGCGACGCGAACGGCGCAGCCTCGGCGTAGTAGCCGGCGTAGAACACGGCGTCCGGGCTCTCGCCCTTGACCAGCTGGACCGCGGCCGAGAAGTCCTTGTCACCGGTCTTGACCTTGGCGGCGCAGGCCGAGTCGGCCGCGTCTCCGAGGCCGGTCGTGATCTGCTCCGCGAGGCCCACGCCGTAGTCGGAGTCGTCCTGGACGACGCAGACCTTGGTGTACTTCAGCGTGTTGACCATGTACGCGGCGACCGACGGGCCCTGGACCGCGTCGTTGGCCAGACCGCGGAAGAAGTTGGTCCAGCCGTTGGTCGTCAGGCCCGGGTTGGTGGCCGAGGCCGTGAGCGAGAGCAGGCCGGCCTGGTTGAACACGGGGCCGACGGCCTTGGTCTCACCGGAGAAGGCCGGGCCGAGAAGGCCGATGACGGAGGCGTCGCCGACGATGGTCGGCGCGACCTGCGTCGCCTTCTGCGGGTCACCCTCGGTGTCGAACTGCTTGATGGCCACCTGGCAGTCCTTCGACGCGGCGTTGTGTGCGTCGATGGCCAGGGTGGCGCCGTTGAGGATGTTGATGCCGAGAGCAGCGTTCGCGCCCGTGAGGGCACCGGCCATGGCGATGGTCACCGGGTCGCACTTCGCGCTCGGGTCACCGGCCGGGTCGGCCGGCGTGCCGCTGTTGTCGACCTTGACCTCTGCACCCTTGTTGTCGATCTGGACCAACGGCTGGATGGACAGTGCGGCCGAGGCCTCGGTCGAGGACGCGCTGGAACCCGAACCCGAGCCGTCCGAAGACTTGGACGAGCACCCGGCGACGGCGAGGCCGACCACCAGGACGAGCGCAGTTCCCGCGAGGCGCGGAGTCGATCTACGCATGTGATACCTCCGTGGATATACGTGGCCACCCGTGCGGGCGGGCCGCTTCCCGACGGTGCCGGGGCTGAACGCAACGTAAGCCCATGGGGTTACCGGGGCGTTTCATTAGCCTCGAAAACCCGGTCTCAGATCGAGAACGCCCAGGTCACAGAACGATCACGGCGCGGCCGATCATCGGCGCGGAGGGGTCGACGGCGTCGTCGAGCCCCGCCGCGGGCAGTCTTACGTGTTGTCGGGCAGTGCGCCAGCCCTCGCCGCTGAATCCGTTCAGTTCCCGGTGACGATCCAGCGGTTGCCGCGTGCCCGCAGGCCGGTGGTGAGGGCGCGGGCCAGCATGAAGACGCCCGCGAACGCCGCCCACAGCCACGCCAGACCGGCCGTCCCCGACGGCGAGAGGTGCTCGACCGCCAGCGCACAGGGCACGTAGACGGCCAGGGTGCCCATGCCCGCCCAGGCGAGGAAACGCCCGTCGCCCGCGCCGATCAGGACGCCGTCGAGCACGAACGTCCACCCGGCCATCGGCATGGTGACGCCCGCGACGACGAGAGCGACGGTGGCGGCGTGCTGGACCGACGCCGACGGGGTGAAAAGCGGGACGTAGAGCCAGCCGAGCCCGCCGAGCGCGAGACCGAGGGCCGCGCCCGCGCCGACGCCCCACTGCAGCGTCCGGCGCAGGAGCGCGCGGACCAGGGGCACGTCGTCGGCGCCCAGCGCATGGCCGACGAGGGCCTGAGCGGCGATGGCCAGCGCGTCGAGCGCGAAGGCCGCGAGGCCCCAGACGGCGCCCACTACCTGGTGCCCGGCGAGCGGGACCGGGCCGAGGCTCGTCGCGACGACGACCGTGAGCAGGATGGCCAGCCGCAACGACAGGGTGCGGACGAGCAGCGGCGTGCCGGCGCGAGCGTTGGCGATGATGCCGCCGACGGCGGGGCGGAGCTGGGCTCCCTCCCCGCGGGCGCCGCGGACGACGACCAGGCCCAGCACGAGTCCCATGGCGACCTGCGTGATCGCGGTGCCCAGGCCCGAGCCCGCGATGCCCATCCCCACGCCGTAGACGAGGGCGATGTTGAGCAGCGCGTTGGCGATGGCGCCGGCGCTCGCGACGACCAACGGCGTGCGGGTGTCGAGCAGACCGCGCAGCGCGCCCGTCGAGGCCAGGACCAGGAGCATGCCCGGCAGCCCGGGCGCTGACCAGTGGAGGTAGATCACGGCCTGCTCGGCGACGACGTCGGACGCCCCGAGAGCGTCGACCACAGCGGGTGCGAAGAGCCAGACGGCGACGGCGAGCACCAGACCGAGGCCGAGGGCGAGCCACATGCCGTCGACGCCGAGCTGCAGGGCGCCCGCCCGGTCTCCGGTGCCGAGGCGTCGCGCGACCGCCGCCGTCGTGGCGTAGGCGAGGAACACGCACAGGCCGATGACGGTGATGAGGATCGTCGAGGCGAGCGCCAGGCCGGCCAGCGGTGCCGTGCCGAGGTGGCCGACGACCGCCGAGTCGACGAGCACGAACAGCGGTTCGGCGACGAGCGCGCCGAGGGCCGGGACGGCGAGGGCCAGTATCTGCCTGTCCACGCCAGGGCGAGTGTGTCCGACAGGTGAAATCCCGGCCAACCTTTCCTCGGTCCACAGGAACTACTGGGTGTTTACGCCGGTCCGGGCGTCGAACACGGACGAATCTGGCTCGTCGTCCACACCTCTGTCCACGGTCTGTGGGCAACTCGCCAAGGTTATGCACAGGCCATCGACAGGTTTGGGCCGCCGTCCACAGAACACCCCACAGACCCCCGAGGGCCCGTTTGGACAGCCACCCGGAGGTGCGCCTACCGTCCAAGAGCGAGGTCGGGAAGAGGCCCGCGCGGGCCTGAGTGTCAGTACCCCAGAGTACATATGTTCGAACGATGACGATGGGGAAGCGATGACGATCGACGAGCTCGAGTACGGTGCGCCGGCCGGGTCCAGCCGCGGTGGCGGCGGCTACGACCGCACCCCTCCGCAGGATCTCGACGCGGAGCGCTCGGTGCTCGGCGGCATGATGATCTCCAAGGACGCGATCGCCGACGTCGTCGAGCAGATCCGCGGCACCGACTTCTACCGCCCCGCGCACGAGGTCGTCTACGACGCGATCCTCGACCTGTACGGCCGCGGCGAGCCGGCCGACGCGATCACGGTCGCCGACGAGCTGACCAAGCGCGGCGAGATCGGCCGCATCGGCGGCGCGCCCTACCTGCACACGCTCATCTCGTCCGTCCCGACCGCCGCGAACGCCGGCTACTACGCCCGGATCGTGCGCGAGCGGTCCGTCCTGCGCAAGCTCGTCGAGGCCGGCACGCGCATCGTGCAGCTGGGCTACGGCACCGACGGCGGCGACGTCGACGAGATCGTGAACAACGCGCAGGCGGAGGTCTACGCGGTCACCGAGCGACGCTCGTCCGAGGACTACCTGATCCTCGGCGACATCATCGGCGGGACGGTCGACGAGATCGAGGCCGCGGGCCACCGCGGCGAGGGCATGATCGGCGTCCCGACGGGCTTCTCTGATCTGGATAGATTGACCAACGGATTACACCCGGGACAGATGATTGTCTTGGCCGCGAGGCCCGCAATTGGCAAGTCGACAATGGGAATCGACATTGTTCGTTCCGCGTCGATCAAGCACGGGATGACGTCTGTCGTGTTCTCCCTCGAGATGAGCCGCAACGAGATCACCATGCGTCTGCTGTCGGCCGAGGCGCGCGTGCACCTGCAGAAGCTGCGCAACGGTCAGATGGGCGAGGACGACTGGGCCAAGATCGCCGCGACCATGGGCAAGATCTCCGAGGCGCCGCTGTTCATCGACGACTCGCCCAACATGTCGCTGATGGAGATCCGCGCCAAGTGCCGTCGGCTCAAGCAGCGCCACGACCTCAAGCTGGTCGTCATCGACTACCTCCAGCTCATGTCGTCGGGCAAGCGCGTCGAGTCCCGCCAGCAGGAGGTCTCGGAGTTCTCTCGAGCCCTCAAGCTGCTGGCCAAGGAGCTCGAGGTCCCGGTCATCGCCATCAGCCAGCTGAACCGTGGCGCCGAGCAGCGCACCGACAAGCGCCCGCAGATGAGCGACCTGCGCGAGTCGGGCTCGATCGAGCAGGACGCCGACATCGTGATCTTGCTGCACCGTGAGGACGCCTACGAGAAGGAGTCCCCGCGAGCAGGGGAGGCCGACGTCATCGTCGCCAAGCACAGAAATGGCCCGACCGACACGTTGGTCGTCGCATTCCAGGGGCACTACTCGCGCTTCGTGGACATGCAGGCCTGATCTCCTTAGTAGGTTGTCGAGATGCAAGATAGTTTGAGAATCGTCCCCGGATACTTTAAGTACGACCCGCAGTCGGTCGCCTGCGGCTCGTAGGCATGACGAGTGGCCGTCTTGTGTGTCACACAACCGTCACACAACGGGCACGCCTGGCCGACCAGGGCTGTGCGTCACCCGTCCCAGGCTCGTCCTGAGCAATGGGGAGGGGACTGCTGCGGGACTGGTTGACACTCCATCTGTGGGACTTGGTCCCGCTGGAAGGATGTCGCTATGCCCAAGAAGTTCCCTCCCGAGTTCAAGCGTGACGTGGTGCGGGTCGCCCGTCGTGGGGATCTGAGCCACGCCGAGGTCGCGGCCGACTTCGACATCTCCATCGAGTCGGTTCGGCGCTGGGTGCGCCAGGCCGACATCGACGACGGCGTCACCGGCGGCCAGACGAGCAGTGAGCAGAACGAGCTGGTGCAGCTGCGCCGTGAGAAGCGCCGATTGGAGATGGAGAACGAGATCCTGCGCCGCGCTGCGGCGTACTTCGCTGCTGGATCGCTCCCAAAATGAGTTACCCGCTGGTCCGTGACCTGGCCGCCGAGGGGATCCCGGTGCGGTTGACCTGCGGGGTGCTGGGCCACTCCAGGCAGGCGTTCTACGCCTGGCTGGCCGACCCCATCGGTCAGCGCGAGCTGCAGGACGCCTACCTGACCAACGACCTGATCGACGCCCACAGCGACGACCCGGAGTTCGGCTACCGGTTCCTGGCCGACGAGCTCGAACGAGCCGGTCACGACGTCGGCGAGCGGCGGGTCTGGCGGCTGTGCTCCCAGCAGAGGCTGTGGTCCACGACCGTCCGCAAGGGTCGTCGCGGCAGCGGGAAGTCTCCGGGGCCGGCGGTCCACGATGACCACGTCCAGCGCAACTTCACCGCGCAGCGGCCTGATCAGGTCTGGGTCACCGACATCACCGAGCACCCCACGGCCGAGGGCAAGCTCTACTGCTGCGCGATCAAGGACTTGTTCAGCAACCGGATCGTCGGCTACTGCCTGGACGAGCGGATGACCGCCCAGCTCGCCGTCACCGCGCTGCGCACCGCCGTCGCCCGGCGCCGCCCGACTGGCGTTGTCGTGGTCCATTCGGACCGGGGCTCGCAGTTTCGAGCGCGAAGCTTCCGGGCGGTCCTGACCGCCGCCGGGCTGCAGGGCTCGATGGGTCGTGTCGCCTCAGCCGGTGATAACGCCGCGATGGAGTCCTGGAACGCGCTGCGGCAAAAGAACGTCTTAAACCGTCGCCGATGGCGCACCCGCGACGAGCTGCACCAAGCGATCGTGTTCTGGACCGAGCGCACCTACAACCGCCGCCGACGCCAGCGCGCGCTCGGCAAGCTCACTCCCGTCGAGTTCGAACTCGCCTTCACCGCCCAGACCGCAGCCATTGCGGCATGATCACCACTCACCAGGTGTCAACCAACCCTGCAGCAGTCCCGTGTGGTCGATTCCGAGCGCGCGAGATCTTCGACCACGCCTGCTGGTCCAGGTACACGACCGGGCGGCCGGCGAGGGGCGCGGCGTCGTGCAGGCTTGGAAGCTCAACCCCGAACTGGTCGCCTCTCGCAGTGGTGAAGACGACGGCGCCCTTGTCGATGAGGGCCAGCATGGTGCCAACGATGGGTTCGTCGGGCATTGGCCTGACCGCGAACGGCGCGGTCTTACCGTCCGAACGGGTTAGCGTGGCCTCGCCCGTACGGTGGTTCACGTTCACCAGGATGATGGTCGGTGCCGCGTCGCCCGGGGCCTCCGTTCTGCTCGCCACGGAACACAGTCTCGTGCCACCTTGCCCGACGACACGAATACCCAATTGCCGGGAGTCAGCCCGGCCGACTCCGCCAGACGTCTTCTGAGGCGATCCAACGGACATTGGGCGTCGCACCTTCGTTCAGGCGCGAAGCAAGCGTTGGGCGCGCACAAGACGGGGCCGCCTACCCGTCTTCACCCTGCGCCTCAACCTCGAGGCGCTTGAGCAGCCTCATCAGCAAGTCGGCAAGCAGCACGATCTCCGCCGCTTCGGTGGCGTCACTCAGGTCGACCCGTCGGTGGCTGGCGGGGTTCTTGAATAGTCCGATCGCGCCTTTGAAGAGGTCCATGATCGCGACTGCTTCGCCTGCCTGTGTCTCTTCGCGGTGCAGTGGCCCTCCCTGGCGGAACGCTTCCTGCGCGAGCTTCACGCCTACCAGGTCGTGCCCCAGCCCCGAGATTGCCCGTAGCTGAACCTCGACCTCCTTCATAGCGACGAAGGCTGCGGTCTCGAAGTCCCCTCGCAGGAACTGAGGGCGCGCGGTCCGCTCGAGCGCCGGCACGAGCTCGACGTCGAGCCGCTCAACAGATCGGAGCCACGCGGCGCCCCGATCCAGGAAGGCCTCTCCTTGACGGCTAACCACCACGGCGTGGTCACCCTTATCGAGATTCGGCGCAACGAGGCCGTGGTTCAGGATCCAGGACCAGGCCTCGGCGAGCGCCCGCACAGCGTCTGGTCGGCGTGGGTATGCCTCCTGCATCGCGAGAAGCATCCAGTTGCGCCAGTTCCACTCGTTGTTGTCCCGGTAGTCCGTCAGGACGCGCAGTGCGAGTTCGTCCAGGGGGAGGCTGACAACCTCGTCGGCCTCCAGAGTCCAATTCGCCATGCCTCGAAGGATGTCAGGTCGTCAGTCCTGCTGTTTGGAGGGCGAGCGAGATCGAGTCGTGCTCGCCGACGAGTCCGTGCCCTTGCCGTGGGGATCTGCGGTCGCGGGGCCCCGCACGGGCATCAGACGGTTGGCCGACCGCACCGGCGGACGGCTGGTGCCGGCGCTCGCTTCCTTTGCAAGCGTTTGCAATCTTTGTAACTGCCGGGCTGTTCAACTCGCGGCATCGCCGGTCCGGCTACCAGATGCCAGACATGCTCGACGCATAGGCGACTGACGCTGTCGGCGGGGTCTCCTACGCTCTCGATGACGACCCGCGCACGCCAGCTTGCGCGTACGGGCGATCAACGAGAGCGAGGTGCTAGTCACCGTGGGAGTCAGTAACGACGTTAGGGCGCGGGTCGAGACGATCCTAAGCACTGCCTGGAACACCCGCGAAGGGCGGGTGGTGCCGCAAACGTCGGACGTAGCCCTCTCGAACGGCGCCGTTAAAGTTGAGGCGGTGTTCCTCTACGCGGACCTGGCCGAGTCCACGGGGCTGCAGAAGGACTACATCCCGGCGTTCGCTGCCAAGGCGATCCGCATGTACCTCGGTGGTGCGTCACAGATCATCCGGCACTTCGGAGGACAGATCCGGAGTTTCGACGGCGACAGAGTGCTGGGCATTTTCGTCGGCGATTCGAAGCGTAACGACGCGGTAAAGGCCGCATTCATGATCAACTGGCTCGTCCGAGAGGTCATCAACCCGCTCGTCAAGGCACGGCACGAGGCCAACAACACGAAGGTGTGGGTGGCGCGCCATGGCGTCGGGATCGACGTCGGCACGACGTTCGTGGCTCGAGCTGGTGTTCGCAACGCGTCAGGTGAGCAGACCCACAACGACCTCATCTTCACGGGCCGGGCGCCAAACATCGCCGCGAAGCTCAGTTCGGTCCGCGACGCGGGTCTCGGCTCCATCGTCATCACGAAGGACGTGTACGACTGGTTGAAGCCGGAGCAGAAGAAGCACCTAAAGTCCGAGACCAAGGTGTGGTCCGACGCAACGACGCGTGCCGTTGGCCCGTACTCCCTGACGATTCACCACAGCGACTACTGGCGGAACGCGTGATCCGTCGTCGACCGGTCGCCGGTCCAGCGGAACCGCCAGCGGGGGAAGGCTCCCGCACCCTCGACACGGCGTGGCGCGTTCACCAGGCACAGATGGACTGGACCGGCCGCGTCGACACCAAGGCAGCGTTCGCGTTCACCATCGAGTCCGCCGCCATCGCGACCATCGTGGCTCTCACCGCCAATGGCCGCCTGTACTCCTCGCTCGCCGGGTGGTGGACCGTGGTGCTCTACGTCGTCGGCCTGGGATTGTTGCTGGTGGCCGCAGGATTCGCGGCCCTCGTCGTCATCCCTCGTTTGCGCCGATCGAAGGTCGATGCCGAGGCTCGCGACAACTTCATCTACTTCGGCCACGCACGCCTTTGGGAGCCCGCCGACCTCGCGACTGCCCTGAACGAGCGACCCGTGCTCCCGCAGCTCGCCCGGCAGATCGTGGTCATGGCCCGCATTGCTTGGACGAAGCACGTCCGAGTGCAGTGGTCGTTCTCCCTCGCGGTCGTTGGCAGCGCTTGCCTCGTTACGTGCGGACTCCTGCAAGCCACCTGAACCGGCCGTAGAGCCGGACCCTGGACGGCACCATCGGTGCCACCTTCACTCCTTCGCCGCCGAGGGTGCGTCGGACCGGCGTGGTGGTGGCGGTCATCTGCTTGTCCATCGCGCGTGGTGGGGGACCGGTGCGCAGGCACCAGAGCCTCGTCTTGGAGGAGCGGCTGCGCCGGTGCGGTTG
Organism: Cellulomonas sp. McL0617; assembly: GCF_049994875.1. Classification (GTDB taxonomy): domain Bacteria; phylum Actinomycetota; class Actinomycetes; order Actinomycetales; family Cellulomonadaceae; genus Cellulomonas. The sequence continues at coordinate 4,093,201 of NZ_CP188256.1, read as the reverse complement.
GGGACGTCGTGTCTGGTCAGCGCGCGGATGTCGTCGAGGTGGGCGTCGGCCCATCCGTGTCGCACCGCTCAGCGCGACCGCGGGAAGCACGACGTGGGCGACGTCGGCGTTGATCTCCAGGCGAGTGGCGTCCGACGGCATACTGGCCGGCATGCGCGTGCGTACACTTCCTGGCGTCTCCGGCCTGCAGGTACTTGGTGCCCTGCAATCGGCGGCGATGGTCTTCGTAAATCTGCGCGGCATGGCTACGGACGCGAGCGTGCTTCAGACCGAGCTGGTGAAGGCAACTCACGAGCAGATCGCCGCCTTCGGTTACGTTCTCCCACCAACGGAGATCGAGCGCCTCTTGACTACGCAGCGCTACTGGGCGGCGGCGTCATTCGATGGCGCCGGGCGCCCGCGAGCTCTCAACGCCATGCTGTCAACCGAAATCGACGACAAGGTTAGAGCCCTCAACGCCGCCGTCGCCGAGGTCAGCGCCCACTGCGAGATGTGGAACGACGTCGAGCACCTTCTGGTGCCGGACACGAATGTCTTGCTCCAGCACCCGCGGTCGTTCCCGAACGTGCCCTGGAACGCGATCGTCCCGGTCGGGCGACGGCACGTGACCCTAGGGCTCCCGATTGTCGTCGTGGACGAACTCGACCGGGCGAAGTTTCGGACGGACAAGGTGATGAACAGCGACGAGAGGGTGCGCCTTCGGGCCGGCCGCACGCTGCGCGTGCTCGAGCGCCTTCTGAACGGCACGCTGACGAGTCCGTTGACTGCGGGCGAAGTCGAGATCACCGTTCGCGTTCTCGACGCGGAGTGGGATCGCGAGCGCACTGGCACGCCCGACCAGCAAATCATCGGCGCAGCTATCGACGCGCGCGACGCCGGTGAGGTTCCAACGACACTGGTGAGCGACGACCTAGGTATGCGCCTTCGGGCCGCGACTGCAGGCCTTTCGGCCGTCGAGTCGCCCGCCAACAGCAACAACGTGGATGCCGACGATCCGGAGCTCCCACGGGGGTAGCCGCGTCCGGTGGAGCACCTACTCTTCCGCCGCTATCGACGCAGGGTGCGCGTCGAGTGGGCTGGGTAGAGTGCGCGGTCAGGTGCTTGTCGATCGCGTGTGGTCGGGATCGGTGTGCGAAGCCGCGCGCAACAGCGGTCCCTCTGGTCGGTTGCTTCTCGGGTCCCGCCATGACTGATCGCCGCGACGTAGGCGTGCTGCGTCGGCGTCCCCGACTGGCCAGCGGGCCTCGGTGTCGGACGGTCCCGGTACCTTCGCGGCGTCGGCTCATACCACCGAGCGAGCGAGGCCACGTGGACGGCAACTACAAGGCGTACAGCTACACAGGTAGCTCAGACCGAATCAAGGCGATCCTCGACCAGCCTGCTGGAAGCTTCGAGGAGGTCGACGGGCTTCCGGACCGAGACCAACTCACCTATACCAATGGGTACTACGGGATGTGCTCGGCAGTCTTCATCGACATTCGTGACTCCGCCGGTCTCACGAGCAAGCACAAGCGCCCGACGCTGGCGAAGATCTATCGGGCGTTCATCTCGGAGATGGTCGCGGTCCTGAACGCGGATGTGTACGTCCGAGAGGTGAACATCGTCGGCGACTGCGTCTGGGCCGTGTACAAGACAACACTCAAGCCACACATCGACGACGTATTCAACGTGGTGTCTCAGGCGAACACGCTGCTCAAGCTCCTGAACTACCACTACGGGAAACAGGGCATTGACCCGATCAAGATCGGCATCGGCGTCGACTACGGCCGAGTGCTCATGATCAAGGCCGGGTTCAGCGGCAGCGGGATCAATGACATCGTCTACATGGGTGACGTCGTCAACCGCGCGGCCCACCTCGCTCATGAGGCGGGACGTGGCTGGGGCTCCCACCCGATCTACGTCGGAGGAGGATTCCAGCAGAACCTCAACGAGCGCAACCAAGGGTTGCTCACGTCCAGTTACGTATCAGGTCTCGGCAGCGTCTACACGGGCAACGTAGTGAGCAGCGAAATGAACGATTGGCTCGGAAGTCTCTCGTGAACGATGAGGGGCGTCAGGTGCGCGACGTCGTCGTTCGCCGTACACGGTGCTGGAGTGACTTGTGGGACTAGTGTGCCCTGGTTCCAGGGACCCACGAATCGCAGTTCCTGGAGCCTGCGTCGGTGCAGGTCGACGTCTCGGACTCACCGAACCCCAGCAGTTAACTCGGCGTTTCTGTCGTCGGCGGGATGTCGCACCGTGGGCAACCGTTGGCGTGTTCATCTCGACAGACGTACCCGATAGCACCGTTCACGCACCATTCGGCAGCGGCCTCGGACAGCAGGTCAGGCCCAGAAAGGAGTAGCCGGCGCAACTCAGCGTGGTCGGCAATGTCGCCCGGAGGGTTCGTGAACCACTCGTCGAACCAAGGCTTCTCCCGCTGCCCGCGCCAGTGGGCGTGCTCCCGGTCGTCAACTGCCGCGACGAACCGATCGACGATGAGCCCCCAGCCGGGTGCACCGAACCAGCCCTCGTCGAACACACAGAAGGACTCGATCAGGGTCCGCACGCCGAGTTCCCGCTCGTGGAGGCGGTACGCGCGGCCCCAACCGATCGCCTTCTGCGCCATCTCCGCGAGGTCGTCGCACGGATCGTTGTCGTGCGCCGGATCGTCGGGGTTGTGGCAGGCCAGACCAAGCTCGAGCACGGACTGGCCGGTCGGCAGAACCCGTGACGGGTTGACAATGGCGAGGCCCATAGCGACCCAGTCGACATGGTCCAACGACAACATCGCGCGCACGAGCCGGGTGGTCGCCGCATTGATCCGCATCATCGTGCCGTCGTGGAGCGGGCTCCTGCCGGCGTGCCAGTTTTCGACGGGCGTGTTGCGCCACAGGGCGAGCGTGATCCGGGTGGCGGCGAACCACAGCTGAGCGTCGTCGTCAAGGCTGCCGAAGCGGCTGGAGTACTCCTGGGCGCAGTACCGGATCATCTCTCCCTGGCTCGGTCGCGCGTCGGCGTCAGACGTTTCCGGTTCGACGTACTCGTAGTCGTCTGCGTACTCCTTGAGCATCTCGCTCAACTCGGCCGCGCCGTCGGCTTCGCTGTAATCGAAGCCGTCCGGCCCGTTGACGATGTATCTGTCGTGATCCCACGTGACATGCACATCGCCCCAGAGCACAACGTCGTCGCACTGGTCGATGGCGCCGTCCGCCACGACCGGCCTGATCCTGATCGGTGCAGTTCGCCCGTCGGTGCGCTCGTCGTCCTGCCTGGCCGCCCACGCGGTGATGACGCCCAGCGGCTTCGGGACGAAGGTGCCGACCTCGATGACGCTGAACGACTCGTCGTCCTCGTCGGTGTCGAGCCGGCTGTTGACGAAGGCGACCACCTCGGCAGGCGTACGGACGAGGGCCTCGGCACCACTCTCGTTGTCGACGACTCGCCACAACGGGCTGTTCTTCACAACGGTCTCCGATCCAGGTGGGGACATCCAGGGGTGGCGGAACGCGCGGAGCCACTGGGCCGCGACTCCAATGATGGGCTCACCGAGGTCTGTAGGTCGCCCAAGCGCTCGTCGGCGGCGATCTCTTGGAGCACTGTCTGCGTCCACCTTTCGCCACCGCGGCTACACGCCCGAGGTTGAGAAGCGTGCGGCAGTTCCGCGAAGACCGCCCTGCGGGTCGACGGGTTCGGCTTCGCAGTGGAAGTGGCGACACCCTCTCAGCCGCGCCCGTCCCCGCGGTATGACCGTCGAATGACAGAACTGGCGCGTTGCGAACTGAGCCGCCACCGGAACCAAGGTCCAAGGCAGCGCTCGGTCCGACTGCCGAACTGCAGATCAGTCCGCGTTCGGCGGTCGCACCACGTACATGAAGAAGGTCCGATAGTCGAACCCGTGCGCCCGGTGGAACCGGGCGCCAGTCGCAGACATGTGGGTGCTCACCGCGATCGCCTCGCCCACATCGTTCTCTTCCACGTGCCATTGCAATTCGACCGGATCACCGGACGCAGCGAGAACGATCACCGCCTCTCCGCCTGTTGAGCGAGTCAGGGTCCACTCGAGGTCCCGGCCCTTCGGATCGGTGCCTGAGCACGTGAACGTGACCACATCGCCGACCTGCAGGATCATCCGGGGCGCTGGCTCGGCTACGGTCCCCGCGAGCTCGCCCACCTCGTCCCACACGGTGATGGCGGACCCGAAGCTGTCGCTAGCGGACTCGATACGCGGGTAGTAGTCGCCCGCAGCGTCCTGAGAGCTCACGTGGATCGTCACCTTGTTTCGCATCTCGCCAGCGATCCCCGACATGAGTTCACGTTCGGAGGGCATCAGTTCGCGGCTGTGATTGGCGGTGTTGCGCACGCGCTCGAAGTGTTCGAGAAGAGGCAGGATCTTCGCGCGCTTTCCCAGTGCGGCGGCCACCTTGTCCCAATGGGTGCTCGCGATGGCGATGAGTTCGTAGAGCTCGCTGTACTCCAGCCCTACGGGCGCGACAGCGGACGCCCCTGGGCGTCGAGTTCGCTCCTGCTCGTACCGCCCCTGCCAGGCCGCGCGTTGCTCAACGGTCGTCACACGTTCGAGCCATCCCGCACCCCATGCCAAGCGGAGTTCGCGCGAGAGCAGTTGGCGGAGAGTGCGCTCGAGCGTGGTCACTGCAACCGTAGGTTCGAGCGTCACGTCACAGATCTTGTCAGCCGGAAGGAAACTTCGACGGGTCTCGTGCGGGAGGCCAACAATCATGGAGTCTTCTCCGTGCATGCATGCATGCATGCATGCACGCGCGAGCGAGAGCCGGCAATCGCTGGCGCACTACGTCAAGGCCACCTTCATGGTGCGGCATGACACGCCGGGGTAGGTCGACGCTCCCTCACCGGCCCCGTGGAACTCTTCACCTGTGCTGGTCCCGAGCCAAACCGATCGCGGCGTGAGCTGGCTCAGCAACTTTCCTGACCAGGATCGCGACACAGCGCGACTGCTACTGGACAGCGTTCGGATCGCATCGTCCGATGAGATCCGATCCGGAATCCAGAGCCTGCTGGGCGAACAGCGGTTCCGGCTTCCGGCCGTGCTGATTCCCGTTCGCTCGATGGAGGACTTGCAGTTGAAGGCGCCGTCAGAAGGCGGTCGCCCACGGGACTCGGCGGTGGCGTACGAGGACTTCCTACCTGGCTCTCCGCTGGCGGTCACGCCGGGAAGCGAAGGGTTCATCGGCACCTTGATCCGAGATCTCACAGGATCAAGCGTCTCTCGACGTGGTAGAGGCTGGCTCCACCCGTTGGCCTCCCTCGACGAGTTGGAGCAATTCCGCTGCAGGACGCTCATATTCGTGAGCGACTATGCGGGTTCGGGCGACCAGATGACCCGATACATCGCCTCGTTCTTGCGGAATCCGCGGATCCGAAGTTGGCGCTCGTTCGGATGGATCAGGGTCGCAGCCGTCACATTCGCGCAGTCACGGTCCGCTGGCGTTGCGTTGAGTGCCCTAGCGCACGATGTGCACAGTTGCGAGCCAGCACGATCGATCTCGACCGCTGGGTGGGACTGGGCCACCCAGACACGCGTCGAGGCGCTGTGCCGCAAGTACGCAGGAAGCAAGCAGGTGAGGCAAGCGCTCGGCTACGGGGCCAGCGGTGGGTTGTTCGTTTCCTCGGTGTCGTCGATCCCGAACAACTTGCCTTGGATATTGCGACGAAGGGGTGCGAACTGGAAGGCCTTCTTCGAAGGCCGGAGCTTCCCGCCCGACCTGCTTGAGCAGGTCGGCAGTTATCAGCCGCCGGCCGAACTGCCTGCAGTCGTACAAGCTGTTGGGCAGATTCGGCTCGCCAACAGCCTCCAGTCGGGCCGTCATGGCGAGGCGACGGTCACGGTCCTCACCATCCTCGCGTTGCTGTACGACCGGGCCGGCCAGTCTCAGGTCGACCTTGCACACACGACCGGCCTCACATTCCAGAAGGTCGACGAGGTGCTCACATTCCTCCGGCGCGGCAACCTCGTCGACGACGAGCATCGAGTCACTACCCGGGGGGTTGAGGAATTGCGCGCGTCGCGCCGACTGCGCCGCGGCGTCCCGGACAGCCTCCCGGTCGAGCCGGTGACCCCGTACTACCCTCGGCAACTGAGATGAGGAGGCAAGGCTGCCCGTCTAGTGTCACCAGCCCGAAAGGAGCTGGTGCGAAGGGTTCAAGGAGCCCTTCCGGCCGCGCCAAGTCGCGGTCTTCGGATGATCTCTCGCTCTCCCTGGGAGTGGACGAACGGTCCAGTTCCTCGGCGACTCGGGGCCCGTCCGTCCACTCAACAGGAACGGCATCAAAGGTAGATGGACAGCCTTCCTCCTCATCGATACCGCCAGCTGGGACTCGTGGCTGGCGTCGGGGCCGACGTTCTAGAGAGCGCTGCAGCGCAACACGAACGCAACGAGATCTCGGGTACGCAGCCGATCCTGAGTCTGGCGCACTTGTCGCGACTCACTGGTGCTTCGCACGACTACCTGCGCTCGGTCGTCGAGCGGCGTCAGGATCCGTACACCGAGATCAGTAAGCCCAAGCGCAGCGGAGGGCGCCGCGCGATTGCCATGCCGCATCCGCTTCTGATGAGCGTGCAACGGTTCATCTTGCGGAGCTCACTGAGCAACCTGTCGCTGCATCCTCGGAGCTTCGCTTATCAGCAGGGTCGATCCGCAGTCGACTGCGCCAGCCTCCACATTGGAGCGAAATGGCTCATTAAGCTCGATCTACACGACTTCTTCGGCTCGATCTCGGATGCGATGGTTTACCCGGTCTTCCGCGACCAGGGCTACTCCGAGCTCGTTTCGTTCGAACTCATGAGACTTTGCACACGGGGTCCTTGGTTGCCCCAAGATCTCCGCCGCAGAGACACGCTCATGGAGGCGTACCCAGCGATTCCAAGCTACGCATCCGGGAGCCGGGGCTTCTTGCCGCAGGGCGCGCCTACGAGCGGCGCCCTGGCGAACGCCGTCGCAACCCCCCTCGATCACGCACTTTTTAAGCTCTCAAGCGCCCGCGGTCTGGTCTACACCCGCTATTCCGACGACCTGACGTTCTCGTCAGCAGGGCACATGTCGAGAGCCGATGCGGCAACTGTCGTCGGCCGCGTCGCGAGGCTCGTTTCCAAGCAGGGTCTCGTGCTCCACCACAAGAAGACCCGCGTCATCCCTCCCCGCGCGCGCCACGTCGTGCTCGGACTGGTCGTTGGCGCCGATGAGGTGCGGCTGCGCCCAGAGTTTCGACGCCAGGTCGAAGTCCACGTGCACAGTGTTGGTGCGCGCGGACTGTTCTCTCACGCCGAAGCCCGGGGATTCACGTCGGTCCTTGGGATGGTGTCGTACGTCGACGGCTGCCTCGCGTACGCCGCGGGGGTCGAGCCCGAGTGGGCGCACCGACAGAGGCGCGAGTGGGCCGCAGCCCTCACCGCATGCGGTTTCCCACGCTGATTGCACCTCCACCATCGCTGAGCGCGTGAACGAACGCGCACCCCCACGGGTTCGTCCTGCTGCACGGACTTGGTGGCAGACACGTTCAGGCGGCGACCGTGACCTGATGGCTGTGTCCTAGGCGGGATGATGCCTGCATGGATTTCGCCCACCTCCCGCCGGAAGCGCCCGCCCTCACTGGTGACGAGCCGCTTGTCGGTCTCGACGGCGCCACGGTTCGTGACTTCTGGTCGTGGGGTATGTCGGACCTGCGAACGAACACCCTCCGGGGTGTGTTCGCTGAGTTCATCGTGTCGCGGGCTGTGGGGTCGTCGTCCGTGCGTCGCATCGAATGGGACGCCTATGACGTAGTCACGCCCGACGGCGTGCGCATCGAGGTGAAGGCCAGCGCCTATTTGCAAGGCTGGTCGCAGCACGCGCTTTCCCGCATCAGCTTCTCAGGTCTGAGTGCGCGCCTGCTCGACGAGGGCGCCAACGCCTACGCGGGTGACCGCCTGTACAACGCTGACGTGTATGTCTTCGCCGTTCAGACAGCAACCAGCCACGACGACCTCGACGTCCTCAACCTCGCTCAGTGGTCCTTCTATGTCGCGTCACGTTCCGCCGTGGCCGCAACCGGGGCTCGAAGCCTCAGCCTCGTCACGGTCGGGCGCATGGCCAGCGGTCCGCACACCGTCGCGGAACTCGCCGCAGCGGTCACGGCGGCCAGCCAGTAGCGACGGGCTCCTTGCACCTTGGCTCCAGATCGCTTCTCGACGAGTCCTGAGTGCGTTGGCTGCCGCCGTGCGGGGACCACGGCCGTCGTCGCGGACGGACTGCCCGCCCCGGCGACGAGCCACCGAGCGGGTCGAACTGGAGTCCGTCCCAGGAATATGAAGCCTGGGTGAGATTGACGGGCCCTCGGCGTGATCGCCGAGGTGCCGACGACGACAGGCCCAAACCACCCGGGGTTCCGCGCGACTTCGGCTGGGCCCTACTTTGACCGTGGAGCGCGTATTGCCGGCAATCGGTCAATGTAGGCCGCTTGAGCGCGGTCAATCTGTCGTGCATCTCGACATAGGTCCCGGCTGAGCGTTGGGGATTGCGGCCCCCGGATGTGATGCCGTTGTGTTCCGCGGGACCCTGTGGCGCGACCGACTCGCCGCGAACTGTTCGTGAGCTTTGAGCACGCACGGTCCGACCGGGCCCCGCCGCCCTCGCGACTGCGACACGGCAACCGCATTGAGCGGGTGCAACGGAGCCGCGAGGAGGTCAGGCGCCGGTGTCGTCAGGGAACAGCCCCGCCCAAACCCTGAAGCAGGTGGAAGTTGTCGACCTCGGTGAACCGAAGCGCGCGTCCTGATTCACGGTGGAGCACGCCCGTGCCGGCAACCATCCGACGGTCTGCGTCGGCGCCACCGGCGAGGTGAGAGTCGGCCTCGTTGAGGGCCATCGTGACGATTCTGGCCTCGTCGACGACGAAGTCCTGGGCGCCGCACGGAGCGCCCGTGAGGCGGCAGACACGGCAGATCCCGCGTAGACGATTCGGTCAAACGACTCACGGCACGGGCGGTGATGGCTCGTAGCGTCCCTGACGTTCACCGCACCGCGATCGAGAGGGATCTGCCATGTATGTCACCGACCTGTCTCACGGGATCAGGAAGCGAGCTGCGATCGTCGCGACGGCGATCGTCGCGTTCTTGTACCTACTCGTCGCGGGAACGGGTGGAGCGCCTGCCGACGCGACATCCGGCCCGCCACGCGCGCCGCTTCCGACAGTTGTGCTCGTGCATGGTGCGTTCGCTGACGCCAGCGGCTGGAACAGCGAGGTTCACCTGCTCGAGCAGCTCGGGTATCCGGTGATCGCACCGGCTGACCCGCTGCGCGGACTGACATCCGACGCCGACTACATCCGAGCGGTCATCGGGTCGATCTCCGGGCCGGTCGTGCTCGTCGGGCACTCGTACGGCGGAGCGGTGATCACGAACGCCGCCCGCGGAGCGAGCAACGTCGTTGCTCTGGTGTACGTCGCGGCGTTCGTGCCTGACATCGGGACGAGCGTGGCCACGTCTTATGACCCGTCCCTCTATCCGGGATCGGCGTTGACGCCGGACGCGCTCGTCGTACGCCCGGTCCCGAACGCGGCCGCGCCCGGCGGGCAGGACGCCGATCTCACCATCCGCCCGGACAAGTTCCGGCAGGTCTTCGCCGGCGACCAGTCAGCCTCCACGGCGGCCGTCATGGCAGCGACCCAGCGGCCCCTCTCGGCGTTCGCCTTCACCGAGCCGTCAGGAGAGCCGGCGTGGAAGTCGATCCCGAGCTGGGACCTGGTGACCCTCGACGACTCGGCGATCGCCCCGGCGGGCCAGCTGTTCATGGCGCACCGCGCCGGCGCACGGGTCACGACCATCCACTCGGCGCACGACGTGATGGTCTCGCACCCGCTCGCCGTCGTGCAGCTCATCGTGAAGGCCGCCGCGATCGCTCACTGAGAGTGGGGGTCGGGCCGGCGGAGGGTCCGGCCCGACCCCTCGAGCGACTCAGTCGATCGACTGTAGCCACGGTGTCGTCGCCAGCCCTAGGCTCGCGGCAGATCCGCTGCCAGCGGCAACTGACCAGGGACTTGGGTGGAGCGTCAGGTGAACGCGCGACAGCTGCTGGGCCGTGAGCGTGAGCTAGCCGTCCTGCGTGGCCTGATCGAGGCCGAAGAGGGCGAGGGATCGGTTCTTCTCGTGACCGGCGAGCCGGGGATCGGGAAGTCGGCGCTCCTCGCCGAGGCGGGCACGCGTGCGGCGATACTCAACTACTGCGTCCTGACTGCTGCAGGTGTCGAGAGCGAGATGCACCTGCCGTTCGGTGGTCTCCAGCAGCTGACGCGGCCACTGATGGGCAACATCGGCTCCCTGCCCCGGACGCAGAGCGAGGCGCTGTCCACGGCGCTCGGGCTCTTCGACGGGCCGCGGCCCGACATCTTCCTGATCGCTGAGGCGGCCTTGAATCTTCTGACGCTGGAGCGCCAGCACCGTCGGGTCCTGGCCGTGGCCGACGACGTGCAGTGGCTGGACCCGCAGTCGCACCAGATCCTCACCTTCGTGGCGCACCGCTCTGCTGGGGCGGGGCTGCGGATCATTGGTGCGGCGCGCACCGACCACCCCGGCCCGTTCGTCGATGCTGCGTTCCCGCGTCTCGAGGTCGTGGGGGTCGACGGGGACACCGCGGACGCCATCGTGCAGTCGACCGCGCGAGACCTCACCCCCGCAGATCGGCGCCGCGTCCGGCATCAAGCCCGAGGCAATCCCCTGGCCTTGCTCGAGTTGCCTGCCGGCTGGGGCGAAGGTCAGGCGACGGAGGAGCCGACAGCCACGCTGTCGACCCGCCTGGAACAGGCCTTCGCCGGCCGGATCTCGCAGTTTCCGGCCGAAACGAAGGACGCACTGCTGGTAGCCGCGACCGATTCCTCGAGCGAACTCGAGGAGATCCTCTCGGCCACAGCGGTCTTTCGCGTCGCCCCGACCAATGCCGCCGCGTTCGCCCCCGCCGTCGAGGCCGGTCTCGTCCAGACCGACGGCAGCACCATCACGTTCCGGCATCCCCTCGTACGTTCGGGGGTGCTCCAGACCGAGACCGTGGCCCGACGACAGGGCGCCCACCAGGCGCTCGCCGACGTGCTGGAAAGCGACCCCTTCCGGCGTACGTTGCATCGCGCGCAGTCGATCGTGGGTCCCGACGACCAGATCGCCGACGAGCTGGAAGCGACAGTCTCCGAGTCGCTGGATCGCGGTGCCGTCATGTCTGCGGTCTCCAGCCTGGAGCGGTCTGCGCGGCTGTCCAGCCGATCCGCAGACCGGGGTCGGCGGCTTGTGCGGGCGGCGGTGTACGCCTTCGAGATCGGTCGCGCCGACGTTGTGGAGCACCTTGTCCGAGAGGCGGAGCTGACCGAGCTCGACACGATCGACGTGGTGCGCGTGGAATGGCTGAGGCAGTCCCTCAACGACGACGTACGCGCCGACCCCGAGCTCATGATGCGCCTGTGCGCGAGCGCCAGGCGGGCAGTGGACGCCGGCGACGTGGACCTGGCGCTGAACATCCTGATCGCGACGGCACTGCGCTGCTGGTGGGCGGACGTGGGCGCCGATGCCCAGAAAGAGGTTCTCGACACCCTCGATGCGCTGCCGTTCGCGCACGACGACCCCCGCTATAACGCCGCGCTGGGTCTGGCCGAGCCGGTCCGCCGTGGCGCCGACGTCATGGCGCACTTGTCCGGGGTGGATCTGGACGCAGTGACGGACGCCGACCTGCTGCGAACCTACGGGATGACCGCCTACGCGATCGGCGACTCGGTGCTGGCCACGGATCTGCTCGACCGGGCCGAGCAGGCACTGCGGGAGAAGGGGCGCCTGGGACTGCTCCCGGTCGTGTTGGCGCTCCAGTTCCACATCCGCCTGGACCTCGGGGACTGGACGGGGTCGGCCGCTGCCTCGCAGGAGGTCGACCGCGTCGCTGTGGAGACGGGGCAATCGCTCTTCGCCTTCAACAACGTGCTCGTCCTGTCACGTGCCCTGGCGATGCGCGGGGAGTGGGAGGCGGCGCTCGAGCTGGTCGTCGGTGCAGAGAACGACGCCGTGCGCCTTCGCCTCAACGACGCCCTGTGCCTGAGCTACCAGACCCGAGGCGCAGCCCTGCTCAGCGGGGATCAGCCGGCCGAGGCCTTCGCCTGTCTCAAGCGCCAGTTCGATCCGGGTGACCCGGGCTACCACCTCAGGGAGTCGTTCGCCGGGGTGGCCCTAATGGCCGAGGCGGCTGTCGACTGCGGGCGGATCGACGAAGCGCGCGAGATCCTGGCCGCCCTGGAGTCCGTGGCCCGCGCGACGCCTGCACCGATCCTGCAGGTCAACCTCATGTACGCCCGGGCTGTGCTCGCGGCACCGCACGAGGCCGAAGCGTCGTACCGAACAGCGCTGGAGCAGGACCTGTCGAGGTGGCCGTGGGTGCGAGCTCGCATCTGTCTCGAGTACGGCCGATGGTTGTGGCGTGCCGCCCGTCCGGTCGAGGCTGTCCAGCACCTCACGGCTGCCGACGACGTGTTCCGTACGATGGGCGCGACGCGATGGACGCGGCGCGCCCAGCGGGCCCTGCACGAGATCGCTGCTTCGTCCCCGCACCAGGCGGCCAGGGAGCTCGGATGAGAGCGGATCTGATCGGTCGCGACTCGGAGCTCGACACCCTGTTCGGTGCTATCGGCAGCGTCGAGGTGCATGGCCAGGCGATCCTGCTCACCGGTGACCCCGGAGTCGGCAAGTCGAGCATTCTTCGCGCAGCGGCCGAGATGGCAGGAAAAGACGGCCGTCTCGTCCTGCGCACCTCCGGCATCGAGACGGAGTCGGCACTGCCCTATGCGGGGCTGCACTACCTCTTGGCGCCTCTCCTGGGCGCGGCCGACACGCTCCCGCCGGTTCAGCAGCGGGCCATCCTCACGGCGTTCGGGCTCGCGGACGGGCCGGCGCCGGAGGTCTTCCTGATCGCCCTGGCGGCTCTCGGCCTGATCACCGGGATGGCGGTGTCGTGCCCGGTCGTCGCCGTGATCGACGACATGCACTGGTTGGACCCGCCGACCAACGACGTCCTGGCGTTCGTGGCGCGGCGGATCAGTCAGGACCCGGTGGTCATCATCGGCGCCGTGCGGCCGGGCCACGACATCGCCTACTCCGCGTCCAAGCCGTACGCGATCGACCTCCGGGGGCTGGACGACGGCCAGTCGCGCGAGGTCCTCTCCCACACCGCGATGGACCTCAGTCCACGCGACCGGCAGATGATCCTCGACCAAGCACGGGGCAATCCGCTGGCGCTCACCGAGCTGCCGGCTGCCTGGCGGTCGGCCAGCCGGTCCACCGTGAGCTCGGTCTCGGCCGTCATGCCTCTGAGCGGTCGGCTCGAGAGAGCCTTCGCCGCGCGCGTGACGGAACTGCCGGCGCCCACCCGTGACGCGTTGCTCGTTGCCGCCGTCAGCTCCGAGGGCACATTGTCGGAGATCCTCGCTGCGGCCTCGCTCCTGCGCGGGACGTCGATCACGACCTCCGACCTGGAGGCCGCCCAGAGTGCAGACATCCTCCGTTTCGATGAGGCGAAGATCGAGTTCCGTCACCCCCTCGTCCGCTCGGGAATCCTGCAGCACGAGTCCGTGGGCCGCCGGCAAGCCGCCAACGCGGCCATGGGGCACGTTCTCTACGACCAGCCGTACCGCCGTGCGTGGCACCGGGCCCAGGCGGTCTACGGCCCGGACGACGCTGTCGCGGACGAGCTGGATGCCAGCCATTCCGAGTGCATCAGACGGGGCTCGATCGTCGCCGCGATCTCCGCGCTGGAGCGGTCCGCGCAGCTCACCACCAGCTCGCACACCCGTGGCCGGCGACTGCTGCTCGCGGCGCAGCTGGCCTTCGGGCTGGGTCGGGCTGATCTGGTCGACCACCTCGTGACGGCCGCCGAGCAGAACGACCTGTCCGACCTCGACCAGGCGCGCGTCGAATATCTCCGGGAGATCTTCAACGACGGTGCACCAGGCGACTCACGCCGCGTCCTCGATCTGACCAACAGCGCGCGCCGGTCGGCGGCCGCCGGGGACGACGACCTTGCGCTCGACCTGCTCCTTGGCGCCGCCCTGCGGTGCTGGTGGGCGGACACGGGGGCGGCGGCGCGCGCCCGGGTCGCCGAGGTGGTCGAGGGATTGACCCTGCCGCAGGACGACCCGCGGTGCATCGCGTCCATCGCGATCGCCGAGCCCCTGTTGAAGGGAACCCAGACGATCCAGCGACTCTCGGCCATCCGGGTCGAGAGCATCACCGACGCCGAGCAGCTGCGGCTTCTGGGGATCGCGGCTCGGGTGGTGGGCGACGAGCCCCGGGCGGCGGACTTCTTCGACCGGGCCGAGGCCAAGCTGCGCGACCAGGGAAGGCTCGGACTCCTGTCCCACGTCCTCGCCGTGGGCGCCGCGGTCCACGTCGAGCTCGGAGACTGGCGCAAGGCGGTGGAGAGCGTGGAACAGGGCCTGCAGCTCGCCGAGGAGACCCGTCAGCCCAACTGGAGCACGGGCATCACCGCCGTCGAGGCCATGGTCGCCGGGCTGACCGGTGACACGGAGAAGGCGCACCAACGGGCCGACGAGGTCGAGCGAGCGTCTACCTCGCGCGTCATCAACGACGCCTTGTGCAATGCGCAGCTGGCCCGCGGGTTCGCCTACCTCTCCTCTGGTCATCATGCCGACGCCTACGCAGCGCTCAAGGTGGTCTTCGACCCCACCGATCGCCACCATCACTCGCGGGAGCACCTCAGCGGTGTCATGTTCCTCGCCGAGGCGGCACGGCACTGCGATCAGGTCGACGACGCACGCCATATCATCGAACGGGTCGAGAAGATCGCCGAGGTGACAACCTCGCCGGTCCTGGCGACCCAGCTCCTCTACGCGCGTGCGGTGCTCGCCGACGATGACACGGCCGAGGCGCACTTCGTCGACGGCCTCGCCTACGACCTCACCCGATGGCCCTGGACGAGAGCTCGGATCCAGCTCGCCTACGGGTACTGGCTGCGTCGTCAGCGCCGGGTCGCCGAGTCGCGCGAACCCCTCTCCGCGGCACTCGTGACGTTCGATCGGATCGGCGCCACCGCGTGGGCGCAGGAGGCACGGTCCGAGCTGCGAGCCACCGGGGCCCGCGACGCCGCCGACGACCCCACCACCGCCGTCGCGCGCCTCTCCGCGCAGGAGCTGCGGATCGCCCGGCTCGCGGCGACGGGCTTGTCCAACCGGGAGATCGGCCAGCAGCTGTACCTGTCGCCCCGCACGGTGGGCGCCCACCTCTACCGGATGTTCCCCAAGCTCGGCATCAGGACCCGCGCGCAGCTCGGCGCTCGGCTCGAGGCCGAGCAGGTGTAGGCCGGCGCCACCTCACCCGGCGGGCGGAGAGATCAGCCCGCGCGAGGTGGTGACCAGCACCACGCAGTTCTCGTCGGCGACCAGGCGGAGCCCGTCGAGGGAGCCCGAGAGCAGGTCACCCGGGTACCCGACGGTCACGAGGCGACCGAGGTAGAGGTGCAGACAGCCTTGCAGGACCTGGATCGTCCACCCAGCGACGCCGAGCTCGTAGCCGAGCAGCGCCGTGCCGGCGCGCATGGCGAGCACGCTCTGCCGGACGTCGACGTCATCGACGTCGAACAGAACCGACGTGCTGCGTCCGGAGTCGGCGTAGGTGGCCCGGAGCAGCTCACGCCGGGCCACCGTCAACAGAGAGGTCTTGGCCATCGCCGATCCCCGGCCGCCGCCCCGCTCAGACCTGCGAACCGAGGCCCTGCTTGTCGAGCCACCGCAGCGATGCGTCGGCGATCTCCTGCCACCCGTGGTCGATGGTCAGTGAGTGGCCGCGGTCCTCGAACTCGATCAGGTCAGTGACCGCCGACGAGTGCTTGTACTGCTTGAGCGTCGACTTGGTGATCGCCTCCGGGACCGTGTGGTCCTGACCGCCCATCACGAGCAGCAACGGGCCACGCTCCTCGTTGCCGGTGGCGACCGCTGCCGGGGAGTGCAGCGTGAAGTTGGCCGCCGCAGCCTCGAAGAGGGGCTTGCCGGGCGCGGGGATCGCCCACTGCTCGAACAGCTCGTTCGACTCTTGCTCGGACAGAGCGTTCCCGAAGCTGTAGCGGAACTGCTCGGCCGTCAGGGCGACCGCGTGATTCTTGTTGGCCGGGTTCTTGAACACCGGCAGGGTTGCCCGCAGCGCCGACAGCGGCAACGGGAGCACACCCTTGATCTGGGCGGCGTCGATGGCGACCGCGGCGGCGGCCTTGTTCATGCCGAGGAGCTTCTCCGCGATCATGCCCCCGAAGGAGTGGCCGACCAGGACGGGCGGCTGGTCCAGCCCGTCGATCACCCGCACATAGTGGTCGATCACGTCGTCGATGCCGACGCCGGCGATGAGTGACGGGTTGGTGCGCGCCTTGTCGACGGTGGACGGCACACCGGGCCACCCGGGTGCGATCGGTGCGTAGCCGGCTCGTTCGAAGTGCTCGATCCACGGCGCCCAGGAGCTGGCGTGGATCCACAGCCCGTGGATGAAGACGACGGGCCTGGCGTTCTCGGTCATGACTGCCTCCGCTGCGTGGGTTGGACCGGTGGCTCGATGCTCACCGACCGGCGCTTCGCGGACTTCAGTCACCTGACTGCTTCTGGCCGACGAGCTCGACCGCCGGACGGGTGCCCGCTGGACCCGCGGTAATCCGCACGGTCGGGTGCAGCGCAACCGGCGTCCCCCGTACCGGCGCACCCGAGCGCCGCGGCCGCGCCTCAGCCGGGCGGGCGGGCAGTCACTTGACTCAAGCGCGACCGCGACGGCCGACCCGAGAGTGAACGAGGGCCGAGCCGCCTGCACCGCACGTCACCGAGGAGAGCGCATGACCGCCCTGAGCACGCATCCACTGCCCACGACCATGACAGTGCTCAGAGCACACAGCCGGGGCGGGCCCGAACAGCTCGCCTTCGAGGAGGCGCCCGTCCCGGAACCGGGGCCGGGCGAGGTCCTGGTCGCGGTGCACGCCGCCGCCATCACGTTCGACGAGCTGCGGTGGGACGAGACGTGGACGCACCTGCCGAGCACCCCCTCCCACGAGTGGTCGGGCGTGGTCGCCGGGTTGGGAGCGGACGTCGCCGACGAGCTCGGGCTGGCCGTCGGTGACGCGGTGTTCGGACTGGTTCCCTTCGACCGGGACGGCGCAGCCGCCGAGTACGTCGTCGCGCCGGCCGACCGGGTCGTCCCGAAGCCGAGATCCCTGACTTTCACCGAGGCCGCAGCGCTGCCGCTCGCCGGCCTGACTGCCCGGCAGGCGGTGGTCGATCACGGGGGCGTGGTGGCCGGTGACCGCGTGCTGGTGCTGGGCGCCGCGGGCGGTGTCGGAGCCTTCGCGGTCCAGTTCGCGCTCAAGCGACGTGCACGGGTGACGGCGACCGCGCTCTCGCGCGACATCGCCTTTGTCGCCGCGCTCGGCCCCGAGCTCGTCTACGCGAGCGACCGACTGGACCAGGCGCCGCTGGACGCCGCGTCCTACGACGTCGTCATCGACACGGTCGGCGGGCCGGTGACCTGGGACGCCATGGCCCTTGCGCGTCCGGGCGGCAAGTACATCACCCTCCAGGTCCCGCCTCCGGCCGAGCGGCTCGCCGAGCTGAACCTGGTCGGCGCATTCTTCATCGTCGAGCCGACCCGCGACGGACTGGTCCAGCTCGGCGCCGACGTCGACGCCGGACACCTCCAGGTCACTGTCGCGGCCACCTACCCGCTGGCAGTCGGCCGAGCCGCCTTCCAGACCGGTCGGAACCTGAACCGGCCACCGGGCAAGACCGTCCTGGTCGTGCGCGGCACCGCCCCCACCGATCCGACGGAGGAATCATGACCACCGCGTTCGACCAGACCACCCCCGACACCGACCGCACCGACCCGTTCCAGCGGGTCATCGACAACCTCGACGCGAACTTCGGCGTCGCGCCGGCCCGCCGCGCGGCGCACGCCAAGGGCGCCGTGCTCACCGGCCTGTTCAACCCTTCCGTGGAGGCGCCGAGCGTGTCCCGGGCCGCTCACTTCGCTGGCCGCGTGCAGGTGGTGGCGCGGTTCTCCAGCTTCCCGGGCGGTGCCCCGCACCCCGACGCCGAGCCCGAGTGCAACCCCCGCGGGCTGGCGGTCCAGTTCCGGCTCTGCGACGGGGGGACCACCGACCTGCTGGCCCACTCCATCAACGGGTTCCCCGGCCGGACCGTCGACGACTTCTCCGACTTTCTCGGCGCGATCGCACCTACCTCACCCGGGCCGCAGGAGTACCTGGCCGGGCACCCAGCCGCAGCTGCCTTCGTGCACGCCGTCCAGACCCACGGGGTGCCGGCCAGCTTCGCCACGCTGCCCTACTTCCCGGTCAACGCCTTCCGGTTCCACGCGCAGGACGGCACCGAGACGACCGGCCGCTACATCTGGACCCCGGTGGCCGGGCACCACGTGCTCACCGACGCCGAGGCTGCGACGAAGTCGGACAACTTCCTCACCGACGAGCTGCGGACCCGACTGCAGTCCGAGGCGGTGTCGTTCGTGCTCGAGCTGCAGGTCGCCGAGCCGGGCGACATCACCGACGACGCCAACGCCCAGTGGCCGCAGACGCGGCGGCGCGTCAAGCTCGGGACGCTGCACCTGACCGATCTTGTGCCGGAGAGCGCGGCGGCCGAGCAGGGTCTGTTCTTCGACCCAGTCCGACTCGTCGACGGGATCACCCTCTCCGACGACCCTCTCTTGGTCGGTCGGACGCGGACGTATCCCCTCTCCCTGGCGCGACGACACAGCGACGGCTAAGCAGCCGACATGAGCCTCGCCAACGTCGCCGTCATCGTCGCGATGGCGGCGACGATCCCCCTGCTCGCTCGTGCCGTACCGGGCGGGGTCGTACCCGGCATCGTCATCGAGATCCTGGCCGGCCTGCTCGTCGGACCGCACGGGCTCGGCTGGGTCTCGATCGACGGTGCGGCGAGCACCCTGGCCCTGCTCGGGGTCGCCTTCCTGTTCTTCCTGGCTGGCCTCGAGATCGACCTGGGTGCCATCCGAGGTGGGGTGCTGCTGCGGTCCGTCGGCGCCTACTGCGGCGGCTTGGTGCTGGCGCTCGTCGTCACGGTGGCCATGCACGCGGCGGGTCTCGTGCAGGCGCCCGTGCTGCTGGCGGTGGCACTCTCGGCGACGGGTCTCGGCCTTGTCGTCCCCCTGTTGCGAGACGCGCAGCTGCTCGGGACACCGACCGGCGGAACCATCGCGTCGGCGGCGAGCGTGGCGGAGTTCTCGGCGGTGGTGATCCTCGCTGTGGGCTTCGGTGCGGGCCGCAGCCCCCTCCTCAGCGCAGCCTTCTTGGCCGTCCTCGTCGTCCTGACCCTCGTCGTGACGATCGCAGGACGACGACTGGACGCCGAGACGAGACTGACTGCCGTGGTCGACCGTCTCTCCGACGGCACTGGGCAGCTGCGGGTCCGCATCAGCGTTGCCCTGGTGATCGGGTTCGCCGCCCTCGCTCAGCTGCTCGGGCTCGAGGTCGTCCTCGGTGCCTTCTTCGCGGGAGGGATCCTCAACGTTCTCGACCACGGCATGCGCGACCCCGCCTTCCGTGGCCGGCTAGACGGCATCGGCTACGGCTTCTTGATCCCGATCTTCTTCATCGTGAGCGGATCGCGGCTCGACCTTGGAGCATTGAACCTGTGGCCGGATCTGTTGGTGGTCGTCCCGCTCCTCACTCTGGCCCTCCTGGTCGCGCGGGGTGTGCCCACTCCGCTGCTGGGGCTCCCGAGGCGGGCCCGGGTCGGTTCGGGCCTCCTGCTCGCCACCTCGTTGCCCTTCATCGTCACCGCCAGCCAGGTCGGCCTCGAACAAGGGCGGCTCGATACAGCAACAGCCGCCGCAGTCACTACCGCCGGCCTCGTCGGCGTCTGCATCTTCCCGACGCTCGGCGTCAGCGCGCTGGCGGCGCGGAACGTTTCGGTCCGCCTCGTTCGACACGGGCCCGGATGATCTTCCTGCCCACTCGGAAGTGCCAGAACTGGAGCGAAGGGCGTCTCAGGCCTGGTGAGGGCCTCACCTATGCGACGTCGGGTTGGGTCATCAGAGGCGCGCGGAGGTGCAGCTCGAGGCTGGCCGAGGTGAGCGGGACCGTGCTCCACGTGGCGACTGCCGTCCTGCGCTCGGCATCGAGCATCAGCTGGACCCGGTGCGGAGTGGTGATGGGGTAGAGCTCGGCGACGAACATGTCCCCTCGCCAGGCGCCGGTGGCCAGGAGAGGGCGACCGAGCGGTGAGCTCTCGTGCCACTCACCGAAGCCGACGGCGAGCTCGATCGTTGGGCCTAGTGTCAGGCGCCAGCCGCCGGGGAGCGGATCGAGGGTGACCGCTGTCGTGTCTGGCAGAGCTGAACGGGGCGCCGAGGCGTCGATCTCGGCCGACGCGGCGCGGTGGGGGTCCGCCGAACCAGGGACCCCTGGGAACGCCAGGGTCTTCAGCCGTGCAGCGAGGACGTCGTCGTCCCCGAAACTCGCGGCGTCGTCCAGGCCGGGCAGCAGGCAGTCCCGAACCGCGCCAACGGCCGCCCCGTGCGGCCCGTCGCCCGCTGTCATCGCCACGACCAGGTCGTGCTCGGGGTAGACCATGCACAACTGCTCGAAGGCGCCCTCGCCTCGGTACCCGTCGCGCGACATCCAGAACTGGTACCCGTACCCGGAGCTCGAGTCGTCGTTGAGCACGTCGTCTACCGATCCTGCGGTCTCGATGTGCCGGCTCGTCGCGAGCCGCACCCATTCGCCAGGGACCAGCTGCTGACCGTTCCAGGTGCCCTCTCGCAGCAACAGCTCACCGAAGGCGGCGACGGCCTCGGTCGTCAGGTGCAAGCCGTGGAACCCGAACGCGGCGCCGCTGCCCACCCGGTCCCACTCCGCGTGATGGATGCCCATGGGCTGGAACAGGCGATCGTCAAGGAGCTCCGGAAGGCTGCTGCCGGTCACGCGCTCCACCATGCGAGCCAGGACGTAGGTGGTGGCGTTGTCGTACACATGCCGCGTTCCCTCGGCCTCGGTGAACGGGACGCGCAGGAACCCCTTGGTCAGGTCATCCGGTTCGAGCCGCCACGCTGCGTCGAGACTGTCTGTCGCGTGACCGGTGGTCATCGTCATCAGATGGTGGACGGTGAGGCGGCGTCCCTGGTCCGAGACGTCGCTGGGGACGTGGTCGGGAAGAACGTCCACCACCCGGTCGTCGAGGGCGAGCAACCCGTCCGCTACCGCCACTCCTACTGCCATCGAGGTGAAGGACTTGGTCAGGGAGTAGAGCAGATGCGGGCGTTCGGGCGAGTACGGCGCCCACCAACCCTCAGCGATGACGTGACCGTGTCGCACCACCATCAGCGAGTGGCACTCGACGGACTGCTCCCTCAGCCGGTCCAGCAGTGCGTCGATGGAACGAGCGGAGACTCCCCCAGCGGCAGGGGATGACCGCGGTAGCAAGGGCATCTGTGGTTGCACGCCGGTGACCCTAACCGCGCGAAGTTCGCTGGGTGGCCACATTGTGACCGCGACCACCATCGTCGCGGTCATCGGCAGGCTCGATCGACTCGCCCCGCTGTCTCGTGTTGCTACGCGGCCTCGCGCACGAGGATTCTGGCGTGGTTCGGATCGGGGAACGACGAACCAGTCCGAACCGCCGTCTCGAGGATCGCGCCGAGGTGCTGGGCCGCGAGGCTGATCCCCCCCATCGCGACGGCCTCCGAGCCCAGGGTTGAGACGACGACGGTCGGCGGCAGGGGGCAGAGGGTGGCCAACGTGCGGGTGAACCGCGGGAGGAAGACGTCGGCGCCCGGAGAGCTGCCCCCGCCGATGACCAGGAGCTCAGGGTCGATGGCGAGCGACATCGCGGCCGCGCCGGACGCAAGATCGTCGGCGAACTCGTCGACGGCAGCGAGCGCCCCCGGGTCGCCGGACCTGGCAAGCTCGAAGATCTGCTCGCGCGCTGGGCGAGGGCTGCTCAGGACGTCCTGCCCGTACAGCTCGTTCAGCTCGGCCCACTTCAGCTCGCGCATCTCGCCGACCGTGCCAGCGGCACCGTGGACGCCGCGATGCACCTTGCCGCCGACGATCGCTGCCCCGCTCGTGCGTCGCCCACACAGCACGTAGACCACGTCGGAATGGCCTCGAGCGGCGCCGTACGCGAGCTCGGCGTGCGCGCCGAGGGGCACGTCCCCTTCGACAAGCACTGCGCCGTCGAACTCGGCGGCGAAACGGTCGCGGAGGTTGAGGCCCACCCATCCGGGCATGCCGGTTCCGCCGAAGTGCAGGACCCGGCCGTCCATGCCGATGGCGCCGGGGGATCCGATGGTCACAGCCCACGGGTCGCTGCGGTCGAGTGCGACGGTGCCCAGCAGGCGATCGCAGAGCCGCAGTGTCCCCGTGATGCGCTCGTCTGCTGGGTCCGTCTCGGACACCGGTCCGGCGAGCTGTCCGAGGATCGTTCCCGTGAGGTCAGTCAGGACGGCGAACACGTGGTTCGCGCCGATGTCGACCGACAGGAAGTACCCGACGTCCTGCGGCATCCCGTAGGTCATCGCCGGGCGGCCGACGCCCCGCACGAGTGCGTTGTCGGCGGCGGTGATCCAGCCCATGGC
This sequence comes from Cellulomonas sp. McL0617, assembly GCF_049994875.1. Classification (GTDB taxonomy): domain Bacteria; phylum Actinomycetota; class Actinomycetes; order Actinomycetales; family Cellulomonadaceae; genus Cellulomonas. The sequence goes on along the minus strand of NZ_CP188256.1, from coordinate 4,070,589 downwards.
CGACAGGTCGGAGACCACGGCGTCGACGGCGGTGCGCGACAGACCGGAGGACGCCGACAGCTCTCGCAGGGTCTGGGGCTGATTCATGATCGACCGCAGGACGCCCAGGGAGTTCATCCTGCGCAGCAGAGACCGGCTGCCCATCGAGCTGGCTGAGGTGTCGACCATCGCCTCGCGAGACATCCCGTCCTCCCCTTGCGCTTTATATCGCCACGTTGCATTATTAAGTCCTGCAGCCCCACACTACTGGGGTTGGCCCGCGGCGGCTGATCGTTTCGTCCGGGGGACGTGCACAACAATCGCGCCAACGGTGGCCACTCAGGTCGGGTGCGGAGAGGCGCCCGATGACCGACCTTCGATGGCAGCGCAGAGCGCGCGGTACGAGTGTGACCGCGCTGCCGGCGCGACGAGGCTCGCGTGGCGACGGGCGAGTCGCGTTGTTCTTCATCGCACCCGTCCTCATCGGATTCGGCGTCTTCTACCTGTATCCCACGGTCCGGGGTCTGTGGTGGTCCTTCACCGACTACAGCCTTCTGGCGGCACCTGACTTCATCGGTGTTCAGAACTACGCCGACGTCCTGCGCGACCCAGAGTTCTGGAACTCGATGAGAGTGACGCTCTACTACGTCGTGGTGAACGTCGGGTCCCAGACGACGATCGCCCTCCTGCTTGCAGCGCTGATGCATCGACTCACGCGCTCGGTCGTGCTGCGCACCACGCTCCTGCTGCCGTGGCTCGTCCCCAACGTGACGGTCGGACTGATCTGGTTGTGGCTTCTGGACACGAATCTCGGATTCGTGAACCACGTCTTGGGCTCGGTGGGCTTCCACAAGGTCGGCTTCTTCACCGACCCGTCGTTGGTCATCCCGACGATCGCCCTGATCAACACCTGGGCCTACGTCGGTTACACGGCGCTGCTGTTCTACGCCGGGATGCTCCAGATCCCGCAGGACACGTACGAGGCCGCCTCGATCGACGGTGCGGGCGAGGTGCGGACCTTCACTCGGATCACGCTGCCGCTCCTTCGCCCGATCGTCGCACTCGTGCTGGTGGTGTCTCTGATCGGCTCGTTCCAGATCTTCGACACCGTCGCGGTGACGACGAAGGGCGGCCCGGTCAACGCGTCGCGGGTCATCTACTACTACATCTACCAGCAGGCCTTCACGTACTTCCACATGGGCTACGCAGCCACGATGGCGATCTTCCTCGTGCTGCTGCTCGGGCTGCTCACCTTCGTCCAGCTGCGTCTGTTGCGCGCCTCGACGTCTCAGATCGCCTAGGGAAGCCGACATGACCACCTCCGTCAGCCGCCCCCCCGCACCGCTCGCCGAGCCGGCGCCACCCGGGCCCCGGCCGCGCCGCCAGCGGGCAGCCCGCCGCCCCTCGCCGGCCCGTGCCGTCGGGTGGATCGTCCTCGTGATCGCGATCCTCGCGACCTTGTTCCCCTTCTACTGGATGGTCAAGTCGGCGCTGACACCGGCGGCGGACATGATCGGTGACTCGGGCAAGTTCTGGCCGACGAGCCCGACGATGATCAACTTCGCGCGAGTGCTCGGGCTCACCACAGAGCAAGAGACACGAGCTGCGGGCGGCAGTGGCGCATCGATCAACTTTGCGCTCTTCCTGTGGAACTCGGTCGTCTACTCGGCGCTCATCGGGTTCTTCCAGACGCTGTTCTGCGCGATGGGCGGGTACGCCTTCGCGCGACTGCGGTTCCGCGGGCGCGACGCGCTCTTCGGCATCCTGCTGGCCGCACTCATGGTGCCCGGCATCTTCACGCTCCTGCCCAACTTCGTGCTGGTACGCGACCTCGGTCTGCTCAACACGGTCTGGGGGATGGTCGCGCCGTCGGTGCTCATGACGCCGTTCGCACTGTTCTTCCTGCGTCAGTTCTTCCTGAACATCCCGGCCGACGTCGAGGAGGCAGCGATGCTCGACGGCGCGGGCAAGATCCGGATCTTCTGGCGGGTCGTCCTTCCCATGGCCCAGGGCCCTCTCATCACGCTCGGGCTGATCACGGTGGTGTGGTCGTGGAAGGACTACCTGTGGCCCCTGCTCATCGGTCGCGACGAGTCGGTGCGGACCGTGACGGTCGCCCTGGGCGTCTACCTCCAGCAGTCCCCGAACACCCAACCGGACTGGACCGGCCTGATGGCGGCATCGACGCTCTCGGTCGTCCCCGTCGCGCTGCTCCTCGTCATCCTCGGCCGACGCATCGTCGAGTCCCTCAACTTCACGGGAATCAAGTGAAGACCTCAGCTTCCCCCGCCATCAACAACACGACAAAGGAGTGCGTGCTCGCATGAGAAGCAACAAGGTCCTGCGCGGAGCAGGAATGGCAACCGTGGCCATCGTCCTGGCGGCGACGGCCGGATGCTCGGCCAACAGCAACGACACCGCCGACGGAGGCGGCGCGACGACCCTCAACTACTGGCTCTGGGACGACGCACAGCTTCCGGCGTACCAGCAGTGCGCCGACGACTTCACCGCGGCGAACCCGAGCACCAAGGTGAAGATCAGCCAGTACGGCTGGGGCGAGTACTGGACGAACCTCGCGACGCAGATCGCCGCCGGGAGCGCTCCGGACGTCTGGGTCGACCAGGCGTCCTACTACCCCCAGTTCGTCGCCGACAAGCAGATCGAGGACCTGCAGCCCTACATCGACAAGGACCCGAGCTCCGTCGACTTCGACTCGTATGTGCCGGGTCTGGCCGACATCTGGGTCGTCGACTCCGCGCGCTACGGGCTGCCCAAGGACTGGGACACGATCGGGCTCGTCGTCAACAAGAAGGCGGCGGCCGAGGCCGGCCTCGACGCCGCCGCGCTCGCGGACCTCACGTGGAACCCGGACGACGGCGGGACCTTCCAGCAGGCCATCGCCAAGCTCACCGTCGACAAGGCCGGGCACCACGGTGACGACCCTGCGTTCGACAAGGGCAACGTCGCGGTCTACGGGTTCCTGCCCGAGTGGGCGGACGGCTCGCAGGGGCAGAACCTGTGGGGCAACCTCGCGCAGTCCAACGGGTTCACCTACTCGGACAAGAACCCCTTCGGCACCTCGTTCAACTACGACTCGCCCAAGCTTGCCGAGACGATCGACTGGATGGCGTCGCTCGCTGACAAGGGCTACGCCCCCGCGTTCGACCAGCAGTCCACGCTGTCGCGGCTCGAGGTGCTGCAGGCCGGCACGGGAGCCATGACGAGCATGGGGTCGTTCAACCAGCTCATGTTCAAGGACACCGCGAGCGACTACGTGTTCGCGCCGTTGCCCACCGGCCCGGAGGGTCGCAAGTCCGCGATCAACGGACTGTCTGACGCGATGTACGCAGGCGGCAAGCACAAGGACCAGGCGTGGTCGTGGATCAAGTACCTCGCCTCGTCGGACTGCCAGTCGGTGGTCGGCAAGACGGGCGTGATCTTCCCGGCGAACTCGGACGCGTCGAAGGACTCGGTCGCCGCGCGCGCTGCGCTCGGGCTGGACGCGTCCGTCTTCCTCTCTTACTCCCAGGAAAAGGACGGGACGTTCCTGATCCCGATCAGCGACCACGGCTCCGAGATGTCGCAGATCGTCCAGGACGCCATCCAGAGCGTCGCCCTGGGCAGCAACGACGCCCAGAGCGCCCTCAGTGACGCCAACGCCAAGGTCAACGCACTCTTCAAGTAGGTCGGAAGCCAGAATGCTCACAGATCTCGCCAAGTTCTCCAGCGTCGTCCTCCTCGGCGACCTGTCCCTCCCCATGGCTGCCAACGGCGCGCCGCGCGCGATCGGCGAACGCGAGTTCCTGATCCCGCCCGGTTCGGTCACCCTGGTGCACCCGTTCGAGACCACGGACTTCTTCCGTCACGGATGGAACTCGTGGAGCCCGTCGGGCTGGAGACGGATCGACGAAGCACCGCTTCGCATCTACGGGAGCGAGCAGCGACTGCTGACCGCCGACGACGCGAAGAACGACACACCGCACGCCCATTCGGGCAGCGCTGTGGGTGCGATCACGCTGCCGGACGGCGAGATCATCCTCCTCGGGGCGCTCGGACTGGGCGCCCCGAGGGTGGGGGCAACCGCCAGCACGCTGTGGGGAACCACGGAGGAGCTCGACGGTGAGTGGTACCTGGCCCGTGGCCCTGAGCGCGAGGTGTTCGCCCGGTACGCCGAGCTGATCGCCGAGCGGCTCGGATCTCGCACCGCGTCGGCCGGCCGGGTGTGGTGCAGCTGGTACTCGTACTACGAGGGCCTCAGCGAGGACCTCGTCCGCGAGACCGTCGTCGGCCTGGCCGACCTGCCGTTCGACGTCGTCCAGCTGGACGACGGGTGGGAACGGGCGGTCGGCGACTGGGAGGCCAACGAACGATTCGCGTCCGGCATGCCGGCGACAGCGCAGACGATCCAGGAAGCGGGCTTCCGCGCCGGGCTGTGGCTGGCGCCGCTGATCGCGCTACCCCGTTCCCAGTTCGCCGTGGAGCGCCCGGACCTGCTGGTGCAGAGCCCGGACGGCGGTCCGCTCGTCGCGGGCTACAACTGGGGCGGCCCGTACTTCGCGCTCGACAGCACCCAGGAGGAGGTGAAGGCGCACCTCAGGGAGCTGTTCGCTCGAGTGGTCTCGTGGGGATTCACCTACCTGAAGCTCGACTTCATGTACGCAGGGGCGCTCGACGGCGAGAGGAGCGCGCCCGTGCATCGCGAGCAGGTGTATCGCGACGCGATCGAGCTCATCCGGGAGACTGTCGGCGACGACGTGTACCTGCTCGGCTGCGGTGTCCCCGTCGTCCCGTCGGCCGGCGCCTTCGACGGCATCCGCGTCGGTCCGGACGTCGCCGCCTACTGGGAGAACAGCGAGCGGCCAGGGGACCCGACCGGGGTCGGTGCCAAGAACGCGTTCTTGGCATCGATCCATCGGAGCTGGCTGCGGCCCGTGTATGAGACCGACCCCGATGTCGTGTACTTCCGTCGTCGCCGCAGTCTGCTCGACGACGAGCAGCGGCAGCTGCTCCAGGACGTCGCGACCATCCTCGGGTTCAAGTCCACCTCGGACCCTGCGGACTGGCTCGGCGCGGCCGAGATCGCCGAGCTGCGCACCTGGCTCGAGCGCGAGGAGACGGTGACGCAGCTGGGGCGCTACCTGTTCCAGATCGACGACCGAATCGTCGACCTCGGTCCCTTCGTCGACTACCAGGCGCCACCGAGCACCGTCGCCAACTGAATGCTCCCCCGGAGAACCCGACGCCACGCGCACCGGCTGTCGGCTGTCGCGCCTGGAGCCTCCGAGGAACGAGCAGGCGAGCACCCGGGTGCATCGGCTGGCCGGCTGAACCCGGGTCGGCGTGGCCTCTGACGCTAGGCAGTATCTTTGCGCCTAGTTGCCGAGTCTATGAGGAGCCCTAGGGTGCCCAGAAGGTCCGCTGTGACGATGCGGGACGTCGCCGAGCGTGCGGACGTCTCGATCAAGACGGTCTCCAACGTCATCAACGATTTCCCCATGATCCGGCCCCAGACCCGTGCTCGCGTCGAGGCCGCCATCGCGGAGCTCGGGTACCAGGTCAATCTCACGGCCCGGAACCTGCGGCGCGGCCGCACCGGCATGATCGGGTTGGCGGTCCCCGAGCTCACCGTGCCGTACTTCGCCGAGCTCGCCGACTCCGTGATGAGGGCGGCAGACACCCATGGCGTGCGGGTGCTCATCGAGCAGACCGGCGCGGAGCGTGATCGCGAGCTCGCGGTGCTCGGCTCCGAGCTGCGCATGATGACCGACGGCCTGATGTTCTCCCCGCTCGCGCTCGGGCAGGACGACATCGACCGCCTGCAGGTCAACTACCCGCTGGTGCTGCTCGGTGAGCGCATGTTCGGTGGGCCCAACGACCACGTGACGATGCCCAACGTCGAGGGCGCCCGGGCGGCGACGCGGCACCTGATCGAGCTCGGTCGCCGGCGCATCGCCGTCGTCGGCAGTCACGCGGGAGAGGTGGTCGGCTCGGCAGGGTTGCGGCTGGAGGGGTACCGGTTGGCCCTGCAGGACGCCGGCTTGCCGTTCGATCCCGCCCTGCTGGGTGAGGCGGGTCAGTGGCACCTCAGCACGGGAGCCGCGGCCATGAACGCGCTGCTGGACTCCGGCGTGCACCTGGACTCGGTGTTCGGCTTCAACGACGCCATGGCGATCGGTGCGTTGCACGTGCTGCACGAGCGACGGATCCGCGTGCCCTCGGAGGTCGCGGTCATCGGCTTCGACGCCGTGCAGGAGTCCGAGTACACCGCGCCGCCCCTGTCGTCGCTCGACCCCGGGCGCGAGGAGATCGCCGAGACGGCCGTCCGCATGCTGCTGGAGCGTGTGAGCGGGTACTCCGGTGAGGCGCGCCTCGTCCTGACCAAGCACCACGTGGTCGCTCGCATGTCGACCGTCGGCTGACCTCCGGTCGTCCTGCAGCCCCCGAGGGAGCGCCTCAGGCCGGTCCGTGGACGAGGGCCGCGACGAGCATCGGCGGTGCCTGCGGGCTGACCCAGGTCACCGGGCTCGCCACCCTGGCGACCTCGTCCACGACCGCGCCCGGGCCTCCGAGGAGTCCCGCGGTCGCCGGATCCAGGTCGCCCGCGAGCGCAGGGAAGTGGCTCGGGGCGTACCAGACCACCGCTCCGGCCACCCGTTCGTCGTCGCGCCCCGCACCCTCCCAGCCGGAGCCGGCCACCGACGTCAGCGCAGCGAGAGCGGCGAGGTGCCCGCCGGCGGACTCACCCCAGACGGCGAACGCCTGCCGGTCGACGCCGAGCTCGTCGGCTTGCCGGTGCAACCAGCGCAGCGCCGCCTTGACGTCGTCGAGTTGGGCCGGGAACGGGGCCTCCGACGAGAAGCGGTAGGAGACCATCGCCAGCGCGAACCCGGCGCCGAGGATCCGCGCGCGTGACCCGGCCTCGACCAGGAAGGGCCAGTCGTGCTTCGGGCTGCCGACCTGCCAGCCCCCGCCGTGGATCCACATGATCAACGGGAGGACGTCGCCCCGGCGATCCGCCGCGCGGAAGACGTCGAGCGTGAGCTCGCGGTAGCCCGGGCGCTGACCACCGCGTCCAGCCGCTCCTCGACGCCGTCGACGACCCGGGCCGCCGGCACCGGTCCGCTGTCCGGGTCCTCCACGGGCGGCTCGTCGACGGTCATCGCCTTCGCTCCTCGTCGTCGAGGGGGCACCAGAAGAGACCGGAGCACGTCGCCCGGCGGCCCTGACTCTACAACGATGTAATCGGGCTGTCACCCACGCGGGCCGGCCCGTCAGTCAGGCAAGCGTCAAACCCGCCCAGATCGCGGCGAACATGAGTCAGCGGGGTCTCTCCGACCTGCGGATCGACGCGTTTGTGCAGGTCAGAGCGTTGACGGGCAGTTGCGTCACGATTTGGTCACGGATTCTTGTCTGATGCCCACCGCTGGGTTACCCTCACTTCCAACGTTGTAACCGGCAAAAGCGACCCACGTGCAGCAGGCCGCCCAGCAGACAGAAATGCGTCGCCGGTCAAGACCAGAACGAGTGGCCCGTTGATCAAGGAGGATCAGATGCACTTTCGTTCCCGTAAGTCTCTCGCGGTGGCGGCGTTCGCAGCCACCGCGTCCCTCGCCCTGGCCGCATGCTCAGGCGGCGGCTCGGGTTCTGACGGCAACAGCGCCGCCGCTGGTGGCACCACGAACTTGGTCCTGTGGCACGGCTACACCGAGGCTGACGGCAAGGTTCTGGACAAGATCGTCGCCTCGTACAACGCCTCGCAGACTGCCTGCTCGATCAAGTCCGAGCCACTGGCTTGGACGTCGATCTCGGAGAAGCTCCTGACGAGCCTCGGCGCCGGCAACGGCCCGAACCTCGTGGTGCAAGGCATCGACAGCGGGCTCGGCTACGCCAACCAGGGCGCTTTCCTGTCGCAGCAGGCCTTCTACGACGACACCACGAAGTACCCCAGCTCGACCGCGTTCTACGAGGCGATGAAGCCGCAGGTCACGTTTGACGGCAAGGCCTACGGCGTCCCCATGGGAGTCACGCCGTTCGCGGTCTACATCAACCCCACCCTGTGGGCGGCTGCGGGTCTGACCGAGGCCGACTACCCGAAGACGATCGACGAGCTGATCGCCGTAGCGCACAAGCTCACGATCGACAAGAACGGCGACGGCACGCCCGAGCAGTACGGCATGGCGCTGCAGGACATGGACCCCGGCATGCTCTCGACGATGCTGCACACCGGCGGCGGTGACTACATCACCGACGGCAAGGAGCACCTCGACTCGCCAGAGAACGTCAAGACGATGACGCAGTGGCAGAAGGTGTGGCAGGACAAGGTCAGTCCGACCGGCCTCGACAACACCAAGGCCATGGAGCTCTTCGGCTCCGGCCGCGCGGCGATGATCTACAACGGCCCGTGGGAGATCACCTCTGCCGACTCCTTCGGCATCAAGGTCAACATGTTCCACTGGCCGAGCGACTGGGTCGCCGGCGTCTACAACTACTTCTACGCGACGTCCATGAACAACACCGACGCCAAGATGAACTGCGCGTACGGCTTCGAGGACTTCTGGAACACGCACGACCAGCAGGTCGTCTGGACCGGGTCCTACTACCCGCCGAACCGGAACGACGTGACGGAGAGCGAATTCGCGTACCCGATCATCGCTGACCTCGCGAAGGCCTCGGACCACTCGTACTACTACGCCACGGGCATCTCGACCTCGGTGACCGACATCACCAACGAGACGAACTCGATGATGACCCAGATCGCACAGGGCGGCGATGTGCAGAAGCTGCTCTCGAGCACCGGGAAGAAGGTCGACGGCTACCTCGCGAGCGAGTAGCTGACAGTTCTGGTGTACCCGGACCCGCGTCCATCCCCTGAAGGGCGGTGCTCGTCGCTATGTCTGACAAAGTGGTCTACAAAGCGTCCAGGTTGTCTGTCACCCGGGCGCAGGATGCCCGGTCGCCCGGCCAGCAGAAGCAGTTCCGAAAGCCGAAGGCGCAGAGCCGCCGGTTCCGAGCCGGCGTTGCCTTCCTCATCCCCGCCTTGATCATCTTGGCGATCTGGGTGTTCTACCCGGCGTTCTACGCGCTGTGGATCTCGTTCACCAATTCGACCGGACTCAACCAGCCCGAGTTCGTCGGGCTCAAGAACTACGCGCGCATCTTCACCGACCCCGACACGCGCGGTGCGATCGTCAACACGCTCGTCTACGCGGTGGGATTCATCCCGCTCGTGATCGCCACGGCCATCGGGATGGCGGTGCTGCTCAACCGCAAGGATCTGCCGTTGCGGGGGATGTTCCGGACGGTGATCTTCCTGCCGTTCGTCATCTCCATGGCGGTAGCCGCGCTGTCGTTCAGCTTCCTGCTCGACCCCAGCACCGGGATCATCCCGTACTGGTTCGAGCAGATCTTCGGACGCGCGATGCCGGATCTGCTCCACAGCACCACCTGGGCCATGCCGACGGTCATCTTCGTGGCTGTCTGGAAGACCTTCGGGTACTTCATGGTCATCTTCATCGCAGGACTCCAAGGAGTCCCCGAGGAGCAGTACGAGGCGGCGCACCTGGACGGCGCCAAGGCCTGGGGGCGGTTCTGGCACGTCACCCTGCCGGGCCTTCGTCCGACGATGACCTACGTCATCATCCTGGCCGCGAACTTCGCCTTCCAGGCCTTCGACCAGATCTACATCATGACCGCCGGCGGCCCGCAGCGGCACACGGAGACGATCGTCTACCGGGTCTACACCGAGGGCTTCACCAACTTCCGGCAGGGCTATGCGGCGTCGCTGTCGTTCGTCCTCATGGTGATCACGATGATCGTCGGCGTCATCCAGCTGACCATCAACCGGCGCCAGGAGAGGGACATGGCATGAGCGCGCTCACGATCTCCAGAACCCCGGTGAGGCCGAAGCTCGGCGCGTCCAAGGGGTCAGGCCTGCACAGAACCACTTTCATGGGCCGGTCCAGCGGGTTCCTGATCGCCACCGTGGCTGCGGTGATCTGCGCCTTCCCGTTGCTCATCATCGTCATCACGGCGTTCACGCCGCAGTCCGAGGTGCTCAAGTACCCGCCGAAGCTGATCCCGGCCTCGTGGACGCTCGACAACTTCCCGGGGGTCTTCGACCGCATCCCGGTCGGGGCCCAGCTCTGGAACACGATCCAGATGGCGGTGCTCGTGACCGTCTTCTCGCTGCTGCTCGACTCGATGGCGGCCTACGCCCTGGCGTGCATCGACTTCAAGGGCCGTGGCATCGTGCTCGCCGTACTTCTGGCCACGATCATGATCCCGTTCCAGGCCCTGCTGATCCCGCTGTACAAGATGCTGTCCGATCTCGGCTGGATCGGGTCGATGGTGGGCCTGGTCGTACCCCGCGCATCCGACGTCGCCGGGATATTCCTGCTCAGACAGTTCTTCGTGTCCATCCCACGGGACCTGGACAACGCTGCGCGCATCGACGGCGCCTCGGAGTTCCGGATCTACTGGAGCATCATCCTGCCGAACGCCAAGGCCGGTCTGCTCACGCTCGGGATGTTCAACTTCATCGGCAACTGGAACGACATGATCTGGCCGATGACGATGACCAACTCCGCGCAGGACCGGACGCTGACCGCCGGCCTGGCCCTGCTGAACGGGACGCAGCAGGGAGTCATCCCGTACGGAGTCACGATGGCGGGCTCCCTGATATCGGTGCTGCCGCTGATCATCCTGTTCACCCTCGTCCAGAAGCGCTTCATCGAGGGCGTCGCCTCCTCAGGCATCAAGGGCTGACCGCCCGTCGGCGCCGACCGACCGACGCGCACCGCGGGACCGCCCGTCCCGCGGTGCGTGCCACCCGGCATGCCTGAAGCAGCACCGCTCCGAAGGAGGCAAGGATGAGCACGCAGAAGAACGACGGCTTGACGGCAACCGCGTGTGCGCCGTTCGCCGTCGGGGTCGGCATCGAGGACACCTTCGTCGTCGAGCCGCGCGCAGGGCGACGCGCGCTCGACGAGTACGCGCTGACCGACCACGACCGCCGCTGGCGCGAGGACGTCGAGCTCCTGGTGGCCAGCGGGGCCGACCAGATCCGCTGGGGCGTGCCGTGGTACCAGGTGCACCCGGAGCCGAACCGGTTCGACCTCGCGTGGACCGACGGCGTGCTCGACGCGCTCGGGGCCAGCGGCGTCGAGGTGATCCTCGACCTCGTGCACTACGGCACGCCGGCGTGGCTGACCGGATCGTTCGTCGACCCCGGCTACCCCGCGGCGCTCGCGGACCTGGCGGCCACGCTCGCGCAGCGATACCCGCAGGTCACCATCGTCACGCCGACGAACGAGCCGTCCGTGACGGCCGAGCGGTGCGGTGAGGACGGCATCTGGCCACCCCACCTCGAGGGCGACGACGGCTACCTGCGCGTGCTGCTGGGCGTGGCTCGCGGCGTGGTCCTGGCGCAGCGCGCCGTGGCCGAGATACGGCCCGACATCGCGTTCTGGCACGTCGAGGCGTCGCGACGGTTCGTCGTCCCGGGCGGCTCGGCCGACGCAGCGGGTCCGTGGGCGGACCGCGTGGATCACCTGCGGGAGCGGGTCTTCCTGCACCAGGACCTGGTGACGGGACGGGTCGACGACGCGCACCCGCTGGTCGGTCATCTGCGGGCGCACGGGGTCGGCGACGCCGAGCTGGCCTGGTTCGTCGAGCACGCGGTGCGTCCCGACGTCCTGGGCGTCAACTACTACCCGCACGTCTCGACGGTCGACGTGAGCGGCCCGCCGTCGGGCGAGCCCCGCCCGTCGTCCTGGCCGGTCACCTACGCCGGGACGGACGCCCTCGAGGACCTGGTCCGCACGTGGCACGCGCGCTACCCCGAGGTACCGCTCGCCCTGACCGAGACCGGCGATCCCGGCGCCGTGGACCGCCGCGTCGACTGGCTGCACGCGTCGATGGACGTCGTCCAGCGGCTGCGCGCCGAGGGTCTGCCGCTCGTCGGCTGGACCTGGTGGGCGCTGATCGACTTCCTGCTCTGGGACTACCGCGAGGGCACGGCGCCCGCTCCGGAGTACCTCCTGCGGCACGGTCTGTGGGACCTCGTGCCGGACGGCACCCGCCCGGACGGGCTCCCGTCCTACGCGCGCGTCCGTACGGCCGCGGCCGACGCGTTCGCCGACCTGGCCGTGCGGTACGGCCGACGCACCGCCACCACCGAGTCGTCGGGAGCACCGTCATGAGCGTCACCACGACCGTCGTCCACTCCGGGAGCGTCGGTGAGGCCGGCGCGATGTACTCGCGTCTGCTGGTCACCGACCCGCAGGGTCCGCACGGCGGCGCGATGCTGCTGACCTGCGAGCTGCGGCTGGGCGTGGCCGATCCGGCGGGGCCCGTCTTTCCCGTGTGGCGCTCCGACGACGGGGGTCGCACCTGGCGCGAGCACGCGCGGGTCGCCGACCACCTCGGCCGCGGAAACCGGTACCAGCCGGTCATCTACGAGCTGCCCGCGGACCTGGCGCACCTGCACCGCGGCGACCTCCTGCTGGCCGGCAACGCCATCCCGGGCGACGGGTCGACGACGACGATCGCGCTCTACTCGTCTCGCGACGGCGGCGCCACGTGGCAGTTCGAGTCCGTGGTCGACTCGGGAGGGCCGGCGCTCTACGACCCGGCCCGCACCTCGACCACCACGTCGATCTGGGAGCCCGAGCTGGTGCTCGTCGACGGGGTGCTGGCGGTGTACTTCGCGGACGAGCGGGAGAAGCACCGCGGCATGCTGCAGGTGATCTCGCGCCGGGCGTCGTCCGACCTGCGCACCTGGACCGAGGCCGAGACGGTGGTCGGGATCCCCGACCGCTACCGCCGGCCCGGCATGTTCGTCGCCACCGAGCCCCTTCCTGACGGCTCCTACCGGGCGGTGGTCGAGATCGTCGGCCCGCACGAGGTGCCGATCCACTGGCGCACGTCGCGCGACGGGGTCGACTGGGGCGACCCCGCCGAGCCGGGTCCGATGCTGGTCTCGCTCGAGGGCGTGGTGCTGTCCGGGACGCCCAACGTGGCGTGGACCCCGGACGGTCGAGGTGGGGCGACCATCGTCGCGACCGCCCGGCACTCGTGGCTCGACGGTCACGAGGCGAACCATGCGCTGGTCAGCGACGACCTCGGCACGACCTGGCGCGCGATGCAGCTCCCGGTCGCCGCGGTCCGGCACGTGCACGCCGACGCCAGCGGCTACTCCCAGGCGGTGCGCTGGAACGCGGCGGGCGAGCTCGTGCAGGCCACCACGGTCCGCAACGCAGCCGGGAGCCATGACGTCGTCGTCGCCGTGGTGGCGGGGGACTGGCGCGAGCGGGTGGGCGTCCTGTGAGCAACCGCGAAGCCATCGGCAGGACGACGGACGGCACGACCGGGTACGACGAGGAGGGGGCGCGATGAAGCGGCGTTGGTCGGAGGACGAGATCTGGGACTGGTACACGTCCCGGGACTGGATCACCGGGATGAACTGGATCCCGAGCGGGGGGATCCACGGCGCCCTGTGGCTGCTGCAGGAGCACGAGCACGACGCCGCATGGCGCGACGCCGCCCGGGAGATCGCGCTGGCGCACTCCTACGGCATCAACTCCATCCGCTTCTACCTGCCGTTCGAGGTGTGGCAGCACGAGCCGGACGCGTTCTTCGCCCACCTGGAACAGCTGCTCGACCTGCTCGGCTCCTACGGCATGACGATGATGCCGGTGCTCTTCAACGACTGCTCCGTGCCGAGGCACCGCTGGTCGCCGGCACAGCTCGGGCCGCAGCCCGAGCCGGAGGCCGGGTACTTCGGCGGGTCCTCGGAGTCCCCGTTCGACGACGACGTCCAGGGTGGCGGCATCGTCGGCTACGTGCTCACCGACGAGCCGGAGCTCGAGCCGACGTTCCGTCGCTGGGTGGACGAGCTCGCCCACCGGTACGGGCAGGACGAACGCATCGTCGTGTGGAACGTGTGGAACGAGATCGGGAACTCGACCCGGAACGACCGGTCGCTGCCGATGATGGAGAAGGTCTTCTCCTGGCTGCGCGAGGCCGACGTGAGCCAGCCGCTCACCGCCGAGATCTGGGGCGTGGGCGCGGCGGACGCGTACGAGTGGCTGCTCGACCCGTGCCGGCTCCAGCCGGTCGAGGAGCGCGCGATCGAGCTGTCCGACATCGTGTCGTTCCACTACTACGGCGACCACACCCACGCCAAGCAGCTGACCCGATTCCTCAAGGGGTTCGGCCGGCCGCTGCTCAACACGGAGTGGATGCACCGCCCCTACCGCAGCACGATCGAGACCCACCTGCCGCTGTGGAAGTCCGAGGGCGTGGGCAGCTACTTCTTCGGCTTCGTGAACGGCAAGGCGCAGTTCAACCACGTGTGGGAGTTCATCAAGCCGCTGCCCGGCATCGACACCCGGCTGTGGATGCACGACATCGTGCACTCCGACTTCACGCCGTACGACCCGGACGAGATCGAGGTGCTCAAGGCCTGCAACCTCCCGCCGTCGCGGCCGAGCCGGGACGTCGAGCGATGAGCCGGCTGGGCATCGAGCACCCGCCTCAGGGGTGGAACAGCTGGGACTGCTTCGGAACCACGGTGACCGAGGACGAGGTCCTCGCCAACGCGGAGGTGCTGGCGAGCCGGCTCCTGCCGGTGGGCTACGACACGGTCGTGGTGGACATCGACTGGTACGACCCGACGGCGCGCTCGCACGGCTACCAGCAGGACGCGCCCTTCGAGGTCGACGCCCACGGCTACCCCGCCCCTGCGCCCGGCCGGTTCCCGTCGTCGGCCGGCGGTGCGGGCTTCGCCCTGCTCGCCGAGAAGCTGCACGCGATGGGGCTGCGGTTCGGGGTCCACCTCATGCGTGGCATCCCGCGTCGGGCCGTCGCGCTCGACCTGCCGGTGCTCGGGACGGACTGGACGGCCTCGCAGATCGCGGACACGTCGTCCACCTGTGCGTGGCACCCCGGCTACTACGGCCTGGACCACTCGCACCCGGGGGCGCAGGCCTACCTCGACGGGTTCGCGTCGCTGCTCGCGTCGTGGGGGCTCGACTACCTGAAGATCGACGACATGCTCGCGCCGTACCACGCCGACGCGATCGAGGCGTGGCGGCTCGCGCTCGACCGCGCCGGGCGGCCGATCGTGCTCTCCCTGTCGCCGGGGACGGCCCTGTCCACGGCGCACGTGCGGCACCTGCGTCGCAACGCCGACCTGTGGCGGATCAGCAACGACCTGTGGGACCGGTGGAGCGACGTCGAGGAGCAGTTCGGTCGGCTCTCCCGGTGGGCGCCGCTGCAGTCGCCGCGAGGCTGGGCCGACGCGGACATGCTGCCGCTGGGCCGGATCGGCGTCCGGGCCGAGCGCGGTGAGCCGCGGGACTCCCTGCTCACGCCCGACGAGCAGCGCACCCTGCTGACCCTCTGGGCGATGGCCCGCTCGCCGTTCATGATCGGTGGGAACCTGCCGGAGACCGACGACGCCACCCTCGACCGGCTGGCCAACCCGGCGCTGGGGCGGGTCCTGCAGGAGTCGGTCGACGGGTCCGAGCTGTGGCGGGAACCCGTCGAGGACCGTGATGACGGCGAGGTCGTCGTCTGGGCGGCGCGGGAGGCCGACGGTCCCGCGCGGTTCGTCGCCGTGTTCTGGACGGGGCCGACGGAGTACCACGCGACCGTCGCCCTGCAGGACGTGCTCGGCGACTCGGTGGCGGCCGGGCACGGCGCCTGGACCGCGCACGACCTCTGGGACTCCGGAGTGGTCGGCGTCCGCCCCGATCTCACCCTCGCACTCGACGTACCCGCTCACGGGGTGCGCTGGCTCGAGCTCACCCGATCCTGACCCGACTGAACTGAGGAAACGACACATGCCCACGGCTCGTCTCACCATCGACACGGCGTTCCGCGTCGGCCCTGTCCGCCGTCGGACGTTCGGCTCGTTCGTCGAGCACCTGGGCCGCTCCGTCTACTCCGGGATCCATGACCCGGGGCACCCGACCGCGGACGCCGACGGCTTCCGCGGCGACGTCATCCAGCTGACCAAGGAGCTCGGCATCTCGACGGTGCGCTACCCGGGCGGGAACTTCGTCTCCGGCTACCGCTGGGAGGACGGCGTGGGCCCGCGGGACCAGCGCCCGGCCCGCCTCGACCTGGCGTGGCACTCGACGGAGCCCAACACGGTCGGCACCGACGAGTTCATGCGCTGGGCGACGACCACCGGCGTCGAGCCGATGATGGCGGTCAACCTGGGCACCCGCGGCGTGCAGGAGGCGCTCGACCTGCTCGAGTACTGCAACGTGCCGGGCGGCACCTACTGGTCCGACCTGCGCCGGGCCAACGGCGCCGAAGTTCCCTACCGGGTCAAGATGTGGTGCCTCGGCAACGAGATGGACGGCCCGTGGCAGACGGGGCACAAGACCGCCGAGGAGTACGGACGTCTCGCCGCGGAGACCGCGCGGGCGATGCGTCAGATGCAGCCGGACCTGGAGCTCGTCGTGTGCGGGTCGTCGTCGTCAGCCATGCCGACGTTCGGTGAGTGGGAGCGGGTGGTGCTGACCGAGGCCTACGACCAGGTCGACTACATCTCGGCGCACGCGTACTACTGGGAGGAGGATGGCGACCTCGCGTCCTTCCTCGGCTCGGCCATCGACATGGACCACTTCGTCGCGTCGGTCGCCGCCACCGCCGATGCCGTCCGAGCACGCCTGAAGACCTCGAAGCGGATCCACATCTCGTTCGACGAGTGGAACGTCTGGTACCAGAAGCGCGCCGAGTCCCGGCCGCCGACGGGCGACGACTGGCCCGTCGCACCGATCCTGCTCGAGGACAGGTACAACGTCGCCGACGCGGTGGTGCTGGGGAACCTGCTCATCTCGCTGCTGCGGAACACCGACCGGGTGCACGCGGCGTCGCTCGCGCAGCTGGTCAACGTCATCGCGCCGATGATGACCGAGCCGGGCGGGCGGGTGTGGAAGCAGACGATCTTCCATCCCTTCGCCCTGACCTCGGCGCACGCGTCCGGCGAGGTGCTGCGCGTCGCCCTCGACTCGCCCTCGCACGAGACCGCGCGGTTCGGCGAGACGCCCACGGTCGACGCCGTGGCGACGTGGGACGAGCAGGCCCAGGAGCTCGCGGTGTTCGTCGTCAACCGGTCGGTGACCGAGGACGTCCGCCTCGAGGCCGACCTTCGGGCGTTCCCGGGGCTGCGCGTCGTCGACGCCGTCACCCTGTCCAACCCGGACGTCCACTGGGCCGCGACGGCCGACGACGACTCGTCCGTCGGGCCGCGGCCGAACGGCACGGTCACGGCCGCAGACGGGCACCTGGCGGGGGTCCTCCCGGCGGTGTCGTGGTCGATGATCCGCCTGGCAGCCGCCTGACGGCGGCGGCCTCAGGCGGTTCCGAGGGCTTCCAGCAGGCCGTCGACCAGCTCGAGGTCGCACTCGAGCGTGGACCCCCCGAGGTGGGGCGTGATCACCACGTTCTCCAGCGCGAGCAGCGGGTGGTCGGCGGCCAGCGGCTCGTCCCCGTGGACGTCCAGCCCGGCGGCCGCGAGCCGGCCGTCGCGCAGCGCGGCGAGCATCGCCACCTCGTCGACGACCGGGCCGCGCGCGGTGTTGACGAGCGTGGCACCCGGGCGAAGCCGCGCCAGCTCGGCAGCGCCGACCGCGCCCCGGGTCGAGTCGTCCAGCGGCAGGGCCACCACGAGCACGTCCGAGGTGGCGAGCAGCGTGTCGAGGTCGACCTGACGAGCGCCGGTCGACCGCTCGAGCTCCGGCATCGGTCGGTCGTCGGTGAACTGCGGCCGGGCCTCGAGCGCGGCGAGCATCCGGAGCAGCCGCGCACCGATCCGGCCGGCGCCCAGGACGCCGACCGTCGCGTCGGCGAGGTCGCGTCCGGAGTAGCGCTGCTTGAGGTCTTCGGTCGGCCAGCGCCCGGCGCGGACGGCGGCATCGGCGGGAGGCACCCGGCGCAGCGTCGCGAGCAGGAGCGCCAGCGTGTGCTCGGCGACGGTGCGCCACAGCCGGGTCGACTCGATCACGGTGACGTCCCTGGCGCGCGCGGCGTCGCGGATCGCCGGCGGGGCCAGGTGCACCGCGATCGCCCGCAGCCGCGCGGCGCAGGCGAGCTCGTCGGGCCCCGGCGGTCCGTACGCGAGCAGCCCCTCGGCCCGGGCGAGCGCGTCGGTCCGCGCGGGTCCGCAGGGTGGGAGCCTCTCGACATCCGCCGAGGTCAGGAGCCGTTCTTCGGCCAAGGGGTGCAACGACATGTCCACCACGACGACGGGACGCGCGTTCGTCATCGCGTCATCGTCGCACGCGGTCGACACGTCGCCGGGGAGATCCCCTTGTGGACCCCCGAGGGTCGGAGCCTAGAATATGCAACGATGTAATTGGGCCGCGAGTCACCTCGGTCCGTCGCGAAGATGCGCAGGAGGTCGCGTGCCCGTCCCCACTCATGGTCCCGTCGCAGCGGGCTCGCCCCACGCGGTCTGGGAGCCGCTGCCCTGGTCGGCGACCCGCCTCCTGGAGTCCGGCCACCTCGGCGCCTGGCAGGTCACGGCGTCCGGCGGGACGATCGACCACTGCGTCGAGGAGATGGACGAGTCCGGGGTCCTGGACAACTTCCGTCTCGCGGCCGGCGAGCAGAGCGGTCCGTTCCGGGGTCCGCTGTTCGCCGACTCGGACCTGTACAAGACCCTCGAGGCCGTGGCCTGGGACACGCGGGCCGACCGCACGGCCTGGGTGGCCGACGTCGTCGGGCTGCTGCGCGCTGCCCAGGAGGACTCCGGATACCTCAACACCTGGTTCCAGACGACCACGCCGGGCGTGCACTACGACCAGCTGCGCGACGGCCACGAGCTGTACTGCCTCGGCCACCTGATCCAGGCCGCGATCGCGTGGCACCGGACCACGGGCGACCGTTCGCTGCTCGACGTCGCGGTCCGCTTTGCGGACGACGTCGTCGACGGGCTCGGCGGTGACGTCCCCGACGGCTACTGCGGGCACCCGGAGATCGAGACGGCGTTGGTCGAGCTGTACCGCGAGACCGGCACACGCGCCTACCTGGACCTCGCCCGGACGATGGTCGACCGGCGCGGACGCGGTGTGCTCGCCAACGACCACGTCGGCCCCCGCTACTACCAGGACCACACCCCGGTGCTCTCGGCCGACGAGGCCACCGGGCACGCGGTCCGTCAGGTCTACCTCGCGACCGGCGTGATCGACCTGTACCTCGAGCGGGGCGACCCCGCGCTCCTCGCCTACGCCGAACGCATGTGGAGCTCGGTGCACGACGCCAAGATGTACGTCACCGGCGGTCTGGGCGCCCGGCACCGCGACGAGTCCTTCGGTGACGCCTACGAGCTGCCGTCCGAGCGGGCCTACGCCGAGACGTGCGCCGCGATCGCCGACGTCATGTGGTCGTGGCGGATGCTGCTGGCGAGCGGCGACGGCCGGTACGCCGACGCGATGGAATGGGCGCTGCTCAACGCCGTGGCGGTCGGCGCGGCGCAGGACGGGCGCTCGTTCTTCTACTCCAACCCGCTCCAGGTGCGCAGCACGCACGCCGAGGACACGGACTGGAACTCGTTCGTGCACCGGGCCGCGTGGTTCGGGTGCGCGTGCTGCCCGCCCAACCTGGGCCGGCTCGTCGCGTCGCTGGGCCACTACGCGGCCACGACGGCACCCGGCGAGCTGCATCTGCACCTGTACAGCGACGCCGAGATCGCCGCCGACGGCATCGCGCTGCGGGTGAGGTCGGGCTACCCGTACGACGGGCGCGTGGAGGTGGACGCGGACGCCACCCAGGCCACGACCCTGCGGCTGCGGATCCCCGCATGGACGACGGACTGGAGCGTGCAGGTCGGTGGCCGGCAGCTCGACCTGGTCCCCGAGCGAGGCTACGTAGCCGTCGACCTCCCGGTCGGGAGATCGACGGTCGTGCTCGAGCTCGACCTGGTGCCCAGGGCGCTGCGCGCGCACCCGCACGTGGACGCGGTGCGCGGCTGCGTCGCCGTCGCCCGCGGACCGCTGCTCTTCGCCCTCGAGGGAGGTGACCTGCCCGACGGGGTCGTGGTCGAGGACGTGCAGATCGTGCCGGAGGCGTGGGAGGTGGTCGCCGGCCTGCCCGGACTGGACGCTCCGGTGGCGCTGCGCGCGCGTGGTCGCCATCGGCCCGCAGCGCCGGGGTGGGTCTACTCGACCGGCGCGGCCTCGACCGGCGAGGGCTCGGAGCTCGACCTGACCCTCGTGCCCTATCACCGGTGGGGGAACCGCCGGCACGGCCCCGGCATGCGCGTGTGGGTGCCCGAGGCCGCCCGATGAGCGGGGCCGTCCCAACCCGCTGACCAGCCGATGCCGAGCACGCACCCCCGAACGACCACGAACAGGATGTCCGATGGCCACAGCAGCCCCCCGCACCGCCACCCTCACGATCGACCCCGGATTCCGGATCTCGCCCGTCCGCCGACGCACCTTCGGCTCGTTCGTCGAGCACCTGGGCCGGTGCGTCTACGGCGGGATCCATGAGCCGGGGCACCCCACCGCCGACGAGGACGGCTTCCGCGGGGACGTCATCGAGCTGGTCAAGGAGCTCGGCATCTCGACCGTCCGGTACCCGGGCGGCAACTTCGTCTCGGGCTACCGCTGGGAGGACGGCGTCGGCCCGCGGGACCAGCGCCCGACCCGCCTCGACCTGGCGTGGCACTCGACGGAGCCCAACACCGTCGGCACGGACGAGTTCATGCGCTGGTGCGCCAAGGCGGGCGTCGAGCCCATGCTGGCGGTCAACCTGGGCACCCGCGGCGTTCAGGAGGCCATCGACCTGCTGGAGTACTGCAACATCCCCGGCGGCACCACCTTGTCCGACCGACGTCGGGCGAACGGCGCCGAGGCCCCGCACGGCATCACGATGTGGTGCCTGGGCAACGAGATGGACGGCCCGTGGCAGACCGGCCACAAGACCCCCCAGGAGTACGGCCGCCTCGCCGCGGAGACAGCGCGGGCGATGCGTCAGATGCAGCCGGACCTCGAGCTCGTCGCGTGCGGTTCGTCGGGGGTGACGATCCCGACGTTCGGTGAGTGGGAGCGCGTGGTCCTGACCGAGGCCTACGACCAGGTCGACTACATCTCCGCGCACGCCTACTACTGGGAGGAGAACGGCGACCTCGCCTCCTTCCTCGGCTCGGCCATCGACATGGACCACTTCGTCGAGTCGGTGGTGGCGACCGCGGACGCCGTGCGCTCGGCGGGCCGGCACACCAAGAGGATCCATATCTCGTTCGACGAGTGGAACGTCTGGTACCTCGACGGCGAGGCGTCCGAGCCGCCCAAGGACAGCTGGCCGGTAGGACCGGTGCTGCTGGAGGACCACTACTCGGTAGCGGACGCGGTCGTCGTCGGGAGCCTGCTGGTCTCGCTGCTGCGGCACTCCGACCGGGTCCGGGCCGCGAGCCTGGCGCAGCTCGTCAACGTGATCGCGCCGATCATGACGCAGGACGGGGGTCGGAGCTGGAAGCAGACGACGTTCCACCCCTTCGCGCTGACCTCGCGCTACGCGTCCGGCGACGTGCTCCGCGTCGAGCTGGACACCCCGTCGCACACCACCAAGAAGTTCGGCAGCACCCCGACGGTCGACGCGGTGGCCACGTGGGACGCCGAGACCGGTGCGATGGCCGTCTTCGCGGTGAACCGCTCGGTCGACGAGCCGATCTCGCTGAACCTGGACGTGCGGGGGCTCGAGGGCCTCACGGTCGTCGAGGCCGTCGTGATGTCGAACGAGGACCCCAACGCGAAGTCCACGGCCGACGACGACACGTCGCTCGCGCCGCGGCCGCTGGACGTGGTCGAGACCGACGGCGCCCGGTCGGTGGAGCTGCCGCCGGTGTCGTGGACGATGATCAGGCTCGCCCGATGAGGCGTCTGACCGCGGCTTCGGTGGCCTGCGGGGCGGCCGTCGTGGCTCTCCTGGCGGCGTGCTCCTCGTCGGACCCGGTGGCCGGGACGGCCGTCCCCGTGACGGGCGAGATCGAGGTGCACGACCCGGCGCTCGTCGTCGACGGCGACGACTGGTGGGTGTTCTCCACCGGCAACATGACCAAGGGGCTGGGCGCCATCCAGGTACGGCACTCGGTCGGCGGCAAAGATTGGACGTACGCGGGCGAGGTGCTCCCGGACGCCCGGCCGGCGTGGCAGGAGAAGACCGTGCCGGGCGTGACCAACCTGTGGGCGCCCGACGTCGTCGAGCACGACGGGACGTGGTACCTCTACTACGCCGCGTCGACCTTCGGCTCGAACACCTCGGCGATCGGTCTGATGACGTCCGACGAGCTGGGCGCGGACGTCGACTGGCAGGACCAGGGGATCGTCTGGCAGTCGACGCCGGCCGACGACTACAACGCCATCGACCCCTCCGTGGTCACGGACGAGGACGGCACGCCGTGGATGGCCTTCGGCTCGTTCTGGGGCGGGATCCAGCTCCTCGAGCTGTCGTGGCCGAGCGGGCTCCCGGCGGAGGGTGCCGAGCCGCAGACGATCGCCAGCCGCGGGGACGCGACGAACGCGATCGAGGCCCCCGCGCTGCTGCGCCACGACGGCTACTGGTACCTGTTCGTCTCGAAGGACTCCTGCTGCCAGGGCGTCTCCAGCACCTATCACGCCGAGGTCGGGCGCTCGAAGGACATTGCCGGCCCGTACGTCGACGCCGACGGTGACCCGCTGCTCGAGAACGGCGGCACGCCCGTGCTCGACGCGGTCGGCGACATGATCGGCCCGGGCGGCGAGTCGGTCGCGGTCACCAAGGACGCCGAGCTGCTCGGGTTCCACTTCTACGACGGCGCGACCGGCGGTACGCCGACCCTCGCGATCCGCAGGCTCGCGTGGACCGACGACGGCTGGCCGGTCGCGATGACGGCCGACGAGCTGAAGGGGGCAGCGTCCGAGTCGGCTCCCGGCTCCTAGCACCTCGGACGAGCACGTCGTGGCCGGCACACGACGTGCTCGTTCCGCAGCCCTCGGTGATGTGCACCACGAACGGCGAAAATCTGCGGCCGACCGGCCGATCGAATCGATACGATCCGATTGCGCACCCGACCGCGCTCGACCTGAGACCAACCCGCGCAACCACCCTCTGGAGTCAGCACCGTCATGGCCAACGTCCTCACCGCGGGCCGTCCCTGGAAAGTCATCATCGTCTTCGCCATCCCGCTGCTCGTCGGCAACGTCGTGCAGCAGCTCTACCAGGTCACCGACGCCTTCGTCGTCGGGCGCACCCTCGGGGTCGACGCCCTCGCGGCCGTCGGCTCGACCGGCAGCCTGCTGTTCCTGCTGCTCGGCTTCGCGTGGGGCCTGACGTCCGGGTTCGCCATCCCGACCGCGCAGGCGTTCGGCGCCCGCGACCAGCCCGCGGTGCGCCGGTCCGTCGCGACCAGCGTGCTGCTCACCACCGCGGTGAGTGTCGTGCTCACCGTCGTCGCCGTTGCGGCGACCGGGCCGGCCCTCGAGCTGCTGCAGACGCCGGACGAGCTGATGCCGCAGGCGCGCACGTTCGCGACCGTGAGCTTCGCCGGGGCCATCGCCACGATGTTCTACAACTACCTCGCGTCCGCGGTCCGGGCGATCGGCGACAGCCGCACTCCGCTCGTCTTCCTGGCCGTGTGCTGCGTCCTCAACGTGGTGCTGGTCGTCGCGTTCGTCAACTTCCTGGGGCTCGGCGTCGGTGGCGCGGCCGCGGCGACGGTCGCGTCCCAGGCGGTCTCGGTGGTCCTGTGCCTGGAGTACGTCCGCCGACGAGTGCCGGCGCTGCACATCTCGCGCGCCGACCTGCGGGTGCGGCGTGCGGACGTCCTGCACCACCTGCGCCTGGGTCTGCCGATGGGCTTCCAGGCGTCGATCATCGCGATCGGTGCGCTCGCCGTGCAGACGCGCCTCAACGGGCTCGGGCCGGACGCCGTGGCGGCGTTCACCACCGGCGCACGTGTCGACGGGCTCGCCGTGACGCTGCTCGCCTCCCTCGGCCTGGCGGTCTCGACGTTCGCCGCGCAGAACCACGGTGGAGGGCGTCCCGACCGGATCCGCACGGGCGTCGTCCACGGAGCCGTGATGGCCGTCGGCGGCTCCATCGTCATCGGCGTGATCTTCATCGTCGCGGGCGGCGCGATCGTGCGCGGCTTCCTCGGTCAGGGCGAGGACGAGGTGGTCGGGATGGCCCACCACATGCTCATCGTCAACGGGTCGCTGTACACGGTGCTCGGCGTCCTGTTCGTGCTCCGCGGAGCCCTGCAGGGCCTCGGGCACACGGTGGTCCCGACGATGACGGGCGCGGTCGAGCTCGTGGGGCGCGTCGGCGCGGCGATCGTGCTCGGAGCGTCGTTCGGATACGCCGGAGTCATCTGGGGCAACCCGCTGGCCTGGCTCTTCGCCGTCGTGCTGCTCGTCCCGGCCTATCTGCACGCGCGTCGCACGCTGGGCCGGACCCCTGTCTCCGCCACCGAGCCCGTGCTCGTCGAGGGCCCCGCCGAGGGACCGCTCGTCGTCGAGGCGGTGGTGCCGATGCCGCGGTGCGTCGCGGACCCGTCGACCTCGCCCCAGCCGCCGGTCCGCCGCCGGCGGCGCCTGCTGCACAGCAGCGTCGTCGCGCCGGTGCGCCGCCGGGGACGCCGTCGGACGCGAGCCTGAGTCGCTAGCGACGGCGCGCGAGTCGTGCCTGATCGAGGTCGGCGAGGGTGAGCACCGACCGGATCTCGATGCGCGCGTCGAGGAGCGGAGTCTCGGCGCCGGGGCTGCGGTCGATGGCGCAGACGACCGTCGACACGTGTGCGGACTGAGCCCGTAGGGCCAGTGCTGCCGCTCGGGCGGCTCCGCCGGTGGTGATGACGTCCTCCACCAGGGTGACGCGCGCGCCGGCGACGTCTCGGCCCTCGGCGAGGCGTCCGGTCCCGTACGTCTTGGCTTCCTTGCGCACGAACGTGACGGGCAGGAAGGTCAGCGAGCTGAGCATCGTCGCGATCGGCACGCCACCGAGCTCGAGGCCGCCCAGGACATCGGTATCGGGCGGCAGCAGCGGGACCATCTGCTCGGCGACCGCGCGCAGGATGCTCGGGTCCGACTCGAACAGGTACTTGTCGAAGTACTCGGTAGCGAGCGTCCCCGACCGCAGGACGAACTCTCCCTCGAGCCGGCACAGCGAGTCGATCTGTCGGGCGAGCGTGTCGTGGTCCACGTACCGATCTTCGCAGTCGGGCGCCGCGTCATGACCCCCTCGTCGGTCGTACTCTGGCCGGCTCGCAGCCACCTCGCGCAACGCCCGCTCGCTAGCCTTCGGTGATGTGGCAGATGCTGCAGGGCTATCGACCGCGCGTCGCGTTGTCCTTGCTCCTGGTGATCGCCGAGGCCGCCGGCCAGGTGGTCATCCCCTTCCTGCTGGGCGTCGCTCTGGACGACTACCTGGGCGGCTCCACCCGCGGACTGATCCTGTTGGCGGCGGTCGGTCTCCTCACCATGGCGTTCGCGACGGTTCGTCGCCTCCACGATGTCCGGCTGTACGCGCGGATCTACCAGCGTGCCGGCGCCGCGGCACTCGAGCAACGGGCGGGACTGTCTGAGAAGACCGCCCGGCTGAACATGCTGCGCGAGGTGATCGACTTCCTCGAGTACTCCATGCCTGAGCTGGTCGGCAGCGTCAGCGCATTCATCGGCACCCTCTTCTTCCTCGCGGCGCTCTCGGTCCCCGTGTTCCTCGGCGCGCTCGTGATGACCGCGCTGATCGTGGCGATCTACGCCGCCAGCAGTCGGCGCACGGTCGACTTCAACCGCGGCTACAACGACGAGTACGAGCGGCAGGTCGATGTGCTCGGGCGCAACGACAGCACCCTCACGCGCGGGCACATCGGCCTGCTGAACAGCTGGACCATCAAGCTGTCCGACATCGATGCGGTCAACTTCGCGCTCTCGCTGACGCTGACCGTCGCGTTGCAGGTGTTCGCGATCGTCACATCGACACGGCAGGGGATGGACGAAGGAACGCTCCTGTCGGTCATCCTCTACGTGTTCGAGTTCTCGGCGGTCGCGTCGTTCATGCCCGTCTCGTGGCAGGAGTACCTGCGCCTGCGCGACATCCTCCAGCGGTTGCGCAACGAACCCCGCGAGTAGACGAGGGCTCGAGCGGCTGCCAGCTGGTGCGGGCGTGCGTCAGGTGGAAGCCGGCGCGCTCGAGGTTGGTCTGGCTCGTAGATCCATAGGCCACCGTCACGACGGCGAGGTCGGTGACGAGTGCCGCGTCGGCGAGTCGGCGCCTGATCAGTGCGGCCTGGCAGCCGCGGCGACGGTACTCGGGCAGGGTCGCGGCTCCGCTGAGCAGTGCTCCGTCGGGATGGAGGTAGAGGCCGGCGGCGGCCGCGGGCCGGCCATCCACGCGGGCGACATAGCGACGCACGGTCGCCGGGTCGTGCTCGGCGTGGAGCATCGCGCGGCGTTCTGGTCGGGCGTCGGCGAGCCCGTACCCGCCGACGAGGGTGGCGAAGTAGTCCGCGTCGGGGTCGGCCGGGTCGAGCTCAGTGACCGTGACCGTGCCGTCCGCAGCGCCCGGCGATCGTGGCACGTCCGTCAGGTGCCGGTGCAGTACCGCCGTGACGGTGCCCGCAGACAGGCCGAGGCCGACGAGGGCGGCGCCGAGCCGGTCGGAGGCGTCGGCTGCCCAGACCTCCAGGGTGGGCGTGATCCCGGCACTCGTGAAGAACGCACAGATCGCCGGCAGGTGCGCCAGGTCGTCGGCGTTGACGCCACGGGCCTTGTTGTAGAAGGCCAGCTCGGGCAGCGCCGGTACGCGCAGGCCCACCGTGCGCCCCCAGCTCGCGATGTCGAGCTGGAGCGACCGGGCCCGGTCGAGGACTGCCGCGTCCCGGCGAGACTTTGCCGTGATGAGGTCCTCGGCGCGTTGCGCTGTGTCGGCCGGCATCCGCTCATGATGTCCCGTCAGTCGGTGCGGCGGGTCGCGACCGTGACGAGGTGCGAGCTGAGGCCGAGCAGGCTTGGTTCCGCCTCGATCACGCGCGCCGCGTCGAGCACGACGTCGCGGGCGCCCTCGTCGTCGAACGCCGACGCCAAGGCCCTGATCCAGTGCGCCATCCCCTCGACGCCGACGGTCTCCCGGACGACGAGCCCCGTCTCGGTGGCCTCCTGCGCGAGCTCCTCGGGCCGGTGGAAGTACGCGGACGTGAACCAGCGTGGGTCGCCCGTGGGGTTCTCGTGCACCCCGGTCGCCAGGTCCTGCGCGACGATCGCGCGGAACGCGGGGTCGAAGAGGTAGGACTGCGCGAGCCCGTCGAACAGGGACGCGAACCGGGAGATCGCCATCGCGACCACCACGCCGCCCGGGACGACGACGCGACGCGCCTCCCGCCACGCCGCCAGGCGGTCGGCGCGATCGGTCAGGTGGTAGAGCGGTCCGAGCAGGAGGACGGCATCGAACGAGGCGTCCGGCCTGCCGATGGCACGGGCGTCGCCGACCTCCGCGGTGAACCCGTCGACCCCGCCGAGGCGCTCCGTGGCCCGCGCGACGTGCCCGGCCATCAGGTCGACCAGGTGCACCGTGTGACCGTCGCCGAGCAGCCATTCGGCGTGCACACCGGTCGCTCCGCCGACGTCGAGCACCCGAGCGGCGGGCGGCAGGTGGCGACGGACGATCTCCTGCACGCGGGCCAGCTCGAGCCTGCCGAGGCCGACGCGCAGGCGCTGGTCCTCGTCGAACACCCTGTCGTAGTGGTCGTGGATCGGGGGCTGCTCCATCTCGACAACGTAGAGCCCATTGACTCTCCCCCCGCGGGAGACACCAGAACAGGTGCATGACCCAGAACCAGCTCCGGACACCCACCCAGCTCGCCACGGCGACGCCTCCCTGGCGCGCACTCCCGGTACTCGTCGCCGGCGTCTACCTCGTCGTCCTCGACTTCTTCATCGTCAATGTCGCACTCCCTTCCATCCAGGCGGACCTGGGCGCGGACGCTGCCGCCCTCGAGTGGGTGGTGTCCGGGTACGGCCTCGCCCTGGGTGCGACGCTCCTCACCGCCGGGCGCATCGGGGACGTCATCGGGCGGCGGCGGATGTACGGCGTCGGCGTCGCGGGCTTCGTCGTCGCCTCTCTCGTGTGCGCCCTGGCGCGGACGCCGGGAGAGCTGGTGGCCGGTCGGCTCGTGCAGGGGGTCGGCGCCGGGATCGTGATACCCAGCATGCTGTCGTTGCTCGGGGTGCACTTCCCCGGCCCGCACCGGGCGCGGGCGATCGGCGTCTACGGGCTCGCGATGGGCGTCGCCGCGGCCAGCGGCCAGCTGATCGGCGGCGTCCTCATCCAGGCCGGCCTCGGCTGGCGTGCGATCTTCGCGATCAACATCCCGGTCGGCGTGGCGATCCTCGTGCTCGCGCCGGTCCTGGTGCCGGAGTCGAAGGCGGCCGCGCCCCGCCCGATCGACTGGGTCGGGATGCTGCTGCTCACCTCCTCCGTGACCGCCCTCATCCTGCCGCTCATCCAGGGACGGAGTCAGGGCTGGCCGACGTGGACCTGGGCCGTGCTCGGTCTTTCGGGTGTGCTTCTGGCGACGACCGTCGCACAGCAGCGACGTCTCGGGCGTCGAGGAGGAGCACCCTTGTTCCCCGCCGAGCTGTTGACCTCGCCGACGTTCCGCTCCGGACTTGGCGCGCAGCTGGTGTTCTGGTGCGGACAGGCGTCGTTCTACCTGTGCTTGTCGCTGTACCTGCAGCAGGGCCGCGGCCTGTCCCCGCTCGACTCGGGGCTGCTGTTCACGGTCCTCGCGCTCGCATATCTCTCGACCTCCCTGAGGGCGCCCGCGCTGATCGGCCGGTTCGGCCGCTCGGTCGTCATCGCCGGAGCCTTGGTCACGCTCGCCGGGTACGCGGCGTTCGGGGTTGCCGTGGTCGGCTTCGACGGGTGGTCGGTCCTCATGCTCGGGCCGGGTCTGCTCCTCGTCGGCGCCGGTCAGGGGCTGTGCATCACCCCGCTGACGATGGCGGTTCTCGCGCACGCCCGGCCGTCGCAGGCCGGCACCGTCTCGGGGGCCTTGTCCACCGCGCAGCAGATCGGCAACACCGTCGGGGTGGCGCTCATCGGAGTGGTGTTCTTCGGGGCGGTCGGCGAGGGCGTCCCGCACGCGTTCGCCCTCGCCCTCGTGCCGCTGGCCATGGTCTCGGTCCTCGTGGCGGTCGTCGCTCGCCGTCTCCCGCCGTCATGAAAGGGTCGACGCAGCGCACGACGATCGGAGGGGTGATGAGGACTGACGAGCCGGTGGTCTCGATCGGCGACTTCTCCCGGATGACGTACCTGACCGTGAAGGCGCTGCGGCACTACCAGGAGGTCGGGATCCTCGTCCCGTGGAGGGTCGATCCCGGCAGCGGATACCGCAGCTATCACCTGTCGCAGGTCTCGATCGCGCAGGTCATCAAGCGGCTGCGCGACCTCGAGATGCCGCTGGAGTCCGTCCGGGCCGTCGTCGAGGCGCCCGACATCGATGCCCGCAACCGAGCCATCGCCGTGCACCTCGCGCACATGGAGGACCAGCTCGCGCAGACGAGGGGCGCCGTCAGCGCTCTGCGGTCGCTGCTGCAGGACGCCGCACCGAACGGCGGCGAGGTCGAGTTCCGCGACGTGCCGGCCCTCTGGGCGCTGACCATCCGCGAGAGTCTCGCGC
This sequence comes from Cellulomonas sp. McL0617, assembly GCF_049994875.1. Classification (GTDB taxonomy): domain Bacteria; phylum Actinomycetota; class Actinomycetes; order Actinomycetales; family Cellulomonadaceae; genus Cellulomonas. The sequence goes on along the minus strand of NZ_CP188256.1, from coordinate 4,040,936 downwards.
TCACCGACGCGAGCGCCTGGGCGCGTCCCGCGTATCGGGAGCTCCACGGTGCGCTGCGGGAGCTCGTCGGGACGCGCGCAGGCGTCGACGGCGCCCTGTTCTCCGCCGACGTGTTCGAGCAGGGCATCGGTGAGCTGGTGGCGTTCGTGCCGGTCGCCGGTCCCACCCGTCTGGACCGGCTGGGACGCGTGCGCCTCGAGCGGCTGCCCCGGACCGAGCTGGCGATCATGGTGCACCGTGGCTCAGGTGCCGACCTCGACCGCACGTACGCCGACCTGGGAGCGTTCGTCGCCGCGCAGGCGATCGGGGTCGCCGGTCCGATCTGGGAGAACTTCACGGTGACCGGCGCGGACACCGACGTGGTGGCCGACCGTCGCACCGAGGTCGGCTGGCCGGTCTTCCGCACGAGCAGGTGACGCCGCTCGTGGAGGCTCTGGCGGACGTGCCCCACGGCCCTCACCATGAGGAGATGCCCCTCCTCGGACACGGCAAGGTCTGCCACATCGCGCTGCCCGCGACGGACGTCGAGGCGTCTGCCGCGTTCTACGAGTCCGTCTTCGGCTGGCGCATGCACCGGGACGGCGGCCGCATCACGTTCGACGACTCGGTGGACGAGGTGAGCGGTCACTTCGACCCGCGGCTCGCACCGGCCGGCCCGGGTCTGCTCGTCTACCTCATGGTCGACGATCTGCACGATGCCCTGGCACGCCTCGTGGCGGCGGGCGCCGCCGTGGTCGAGCCTCCGGGGGCCGACCCGGGCGAGCTGACCGCGAGGTTCCGGGACCCGGGCGGCAACGTCCTGGGCGTCTACCAGGAACCACCTCAGCCCTAGGCGTGAATTTCCCTTGGGCCGCGGAGCACGATGGGCTCGTGAGGACCGTGACGACGAGACGACTCGTCCCGGGCGACGAGCAGCCGGCTCGCGAGCTGTTCGTCGTCATGGCCGAGGCGTTCGACGAAGCTCCGGAGCCGCTCGGCGACGCGTACGTCGCCGAGCTGTTGCGAACCGGCTCCTTCTGGGCGGTCGCGGCGTTCGAGGGAGGCCGCGTGGTCGGCGGGATCACCGCCCACACGATCCCGATGACCCGGTCGCGCTCGGCGGAGCTCTTCGTCTACGACCTCGCCGTCGACGCGGACTTCCGCCGCCGCGGTATCGGCAGGCGCCTCGTCGCGACGATCCGCGACCTGGCCGCCGAGGCCGGCATCGCCGCGATCTTCGTCCCCGCCGACAGCGACGACACGGGGGCCGTGGCGTTCTACCGGTCTCTGGGAGGGCGGGAGTCGCCGGTCAGCTTCTTCACATGGGATGCCTAGCCCCTTCGAGGGGGTCGTCGGGACGAGAGCCGGTCCGCCATGACGGCGCGCCCCGACGATTCCCGAACGCGCGGCGAGCGCGGGGCCTAGCCTGCTCCTGCACGTTCCGCGACGGAGGGATCGACTGTGTCCGAGAGCACCCTCGAGGCCCTGGGCGGCGGCGCCGCGCCTGCCGCGCAGTTCGGTCACGACGCTCTCGTCGTCTGCGACAACCTCGTGCGGATCTTCCAGTCGGGCAGCGTCGAGGTGCAGGCGCTGCAAGGGCTGGACCTGCTCGTCGACGAGGGCGAGATGGTCGCGCTCGTCGGAGCCAGCGGTTCGGGCAAGTCGACGCTGCTCTCGGTGCTGTCCGGGATGGACGCACCAACGGCGGGCCGTGTGCGCGTCGGTCGGTGGGACCTCATGGCGATGGGCGCGCGGGACCGTGTGGCGTACCGGCAGCAGATGGTCGGCTTCGTGTGGCAGCAGACGTCGCGCAACCTGCTGCCGTACCTGACCGCCCGGCAGAACGTCGCGATGCCGATGACCTTCACACGTCGTGCGCGACGGACGGCGCGGGCCGACGAGCTGCTGGAGCTCGTGGGCGTCGGGCACGTGGCCGACCGGCTGCCGGACGAGATGTCGGGCGGTGAGCAGCAGCGCGTCGCGATCGCCACGGCGCTCGGCAACGAGCCGCAGCTGCTGCTGGCCGACGAGCCCACGGGCGAGCTGGACACGGCCACGGCCCAGGAGGTGTTCGACGCGTTGCGCACCGCGAACCGGGAGGCCGGCACGACCGTCGTGGTCGTCACCCACGACCCGGCCGTGCGGGCACAGGTGGAGCGCACCGTCGCGATCCGGGACGGGCGCACGAGCAGCGAGGTGCTGCGTCGGGACGCCGGCGGCGACGTCACCCACGAGGAGTACGCAGTGATGGACCGGGCGGGACGCGTGCAGGTGCCGCGCGAGTACCGCGACGCGTTGGCGCTGACCCGCCGCGTCCGGCTCGCGCTGGAGGCCGACCACGTGAGCGTCAAGCCCGACGGGGGTGCGCCGTGAGCGCACAGCCCGGCGCGGTGGTGCGCGTCCGGGGCGTGCACCGCACGTTCGGGCACGGGCGGGCCGCGGTGCACGCGTTGCGCGGCGTCGACCTCGACGTGGGTTCGGGCGAGCTCGTCGCGCTCGTCGGCCGCTCGGGGTCGGGCAAGACCACGTTGCTCAACGTCGTCGGCGGCCTGGACCGGCCCGACGAGGGCGAGGTGGTCGTCGACGACGTCGACGTGTCCGCGCTCACCGAGGACGGGCAGGACGAGCTGCGCCGCGACCGCGTGGCGTTCGTCTTCCAGACGTTCGGCCTGATCCCCGTGCTGACGGCGGCCGAGAACGTCGGCCTGCCGCTGCGCCTGCGCGACGCGCCCGTGGCGGAGCGCGAGCGCCGGGTCGGGCTGCTCCTCGAGCTCGTCGGGCTCGCCCCGCACGCGCAGCAGCGGCCCGACGAGCTGTCGGGCGGCCAGCAGCAGCGGGTGGCGATCGCACGCGCGCTCGCGGCCTCGCCCCGCCTCCTGGTCGCCGACGAGCCGACGGGGCAGCTCGACAGCGAGACCGGACTGTCCGTGATGGCGCTGATCCGTGGCGTCGTCGAGGCCGAGGGCATGACGGCCCTCGTCGCGACGCACGACCCCGTGATGATCGCGCTCGCAGACCGTGCGGTGCACCTGGTGGACGGCCGGCTGGTGGAGGACGTCGCGCGTGGGTGAGCTGGTCCGGCGGCGCGGACGCGCCCAGCTCGGCGTGCTCGCCGCGGTGCTGGCGGTCATGGTCGCGGGCTCGGCGCTGGTCGGGGCGTGCGTCCTGCTCGTGACGGCCTCCCCGCAGAGGGCGCTGCAGCTCGCGATCGCCGGCGCACCCCACGCGGACGTCCAGGTCGGCGTCGCGCTGGGCTTCCCCGAGGACCCGGACGACCCCACGACGGACCCCCGCGTCGCGGCGACCGCGCGGGAACCCGCGGCGGCCGTCGCGCGGGCGGCTGCCCTGCTCACGGCGCCCTTCGGGCATCTCCCGACGACCACGACCACGTGGACGTCCACCGTCATGCAGTACCTGCCGCCCGACGGCGGCGCCCTGCGCCTGTCGTACCTGGCCGATCTCGACGACCCGGACGCGCGCGCGACGATCACGTCGGGCCGCTGGCCGGTCGCCGCGGGTGAGGTTGCCGTGCCCGCGTCGGCGGCCGGGGTGCTCCGGCTCGCCGTCGGGAGCTCGACCGCGCTCGCCGGTGTGCCCGGCGGTCAAGGCCCCGAGCTGACGGTCGTGGGGACGTTCGTGCCACGCTCCGGCACCGGGTGGACGGAGGATCCGCTCGCCGGGACCGGGGTGAGCCCCAACTACCGCGGGTTCATCAGCGCCTACGGGCCGCTCGTCGTCGCGCCGGGTGCGCTCGCCGCCAGCGAGATCCCCCTGCGCCGGGTGACTCTGCACGTGCAGCCCGACCTGTCGCACGCGGACGCCGCGCAGGTCGCGCACGTCGGGGTGACCGTCGACGGGCTCGGCGGCGCTCTGGCCAGCGCGCTCGGCGACCGTACCCAGAACCTCGTCCCCGACCTGCCGATCGTGGGCACGTTCGACGATGCGCGCCGGCAGCGCGAGGTGACGGGCTCCGGCGTCCTCGTGGTGGCGTTGCTGGGCTGCGCGCTCGCGGGGACGACCGTCGTGCTGGCCGCCCGGCTCGTCGCCGCTCGACGTGCGCCGGAAGCCGCGCTGCTCGCCGCCCGCGGGGCGAGCCACGGGCGCCTGGTCGCCCAGGCGTCCGTCGAGGCGGGCGTGCTCGCCGTGGTGTGCACCGTCCCGGCGACGGCGCTCGCACTCGGGTTGTACCAGGTGCTGGGCCGCAGGGTCGGCCTCGACCCTGTGGGGGTGCCGGAGGGCGGCCTGCTCCCGCTCGTCGCGACTGTCGCCGCCGTCGCCCTCACGCTCGGCGGCCTCCTGGTGCTTCCCTCGTTGCGCCCCGGGACCGTGCGCGGGGGCCGCGTGGACCGCGTCGGCGTGGTGGCTCGCTCGGGCGCGGACCTGTTGCTGCTCGCGCTGGCGGTCGTCGCGTACCTGCAGCTGCGTGACCATGGCATCGCGACGGGCGGCGCGGTGGACCCGGTCCTCGTCGTCGCCCCTGTGCTGTGCCTGCTCGCTGGCGCGGCGCTCGCGTTGCGTCCGCTCTCCCTGCTCGCCCGTCGGGCCGACGCGCGCGCGGCGTCGGCCCGCTCGCTGACCCTGCCGCTCGCCGCCTGGGGGGTGGCGCGTCGCCCGCAAGGCACGGCGGCGGCGTTCCTCGTGGTGCTGGCGACGGCGTGCGCCACGTTCGGCATCGGGTTCGCGGCCACCTGGACGCAGTCCCAGCGCGAGCAGGCGGCTGCAGCCGTCGGCACCGACCTGTCGGTGCAGGGCGGCGCGCTCGGCACGGGCGCGTCGCTGCACGCGGCCACGGCTGGGCTGGTCAGCCCGGTCACCAGCCGGGCCGTCACGCTCGGCTCGCGGACGCGGAGCGGCGCCGCCGCGGTCCGGCTCGTCGCCGTCGACACCCGGCACGCCGACGGGCTGCTGCGCGGCCGGCCGCCGACCGGCGGCTGGGCAGACGCCACGTCGGGCCTCGGATCGACGGGGTCGGTCGGCGGGGTTCAGCTGACCGGCACGAACGCGGACCTGCTGGTGTCGGGCCACGTCGCGGACGGCGTCCAGATCGACGCCACCCTCAGCCTCGTCGTGCAGGATCGGGACGGCGCGCGCGCCGCGGTTCCGGCGGGCGTCATCGCGCTCGACTCGGCGTCGCACGCCCTCACCGTGGCGATTCCGAAGGACGCCCGGCTGGTGGCCGTGGACGCCCAGCTCACCGCCGCCGGCGCCGGCGACCTCGACCAGCAGAGCGCGCCCGCATTCCACCTGGACGTGACGCTGCGTGACGCGTCCCTGTCGCCCGGGGACTGGTCGGCGGCGCGCCCACCGACGAACGGCTACGCCGACGCCCTGCTCGGACGCGTCACCGCGGCGGGCACGCCCGACGGCGTCCGGCTGAGCCTCGACGGCACAGCCTCCTTGCCGGAGCTCTACTGGTCCGCCGGCGACATCACCGCGCTCGCGTTCCGCCCGGTCGACGTCGTGCCCGTCGTGGTGTCGGCACAGCTCGCGCACGAGCTCGGCGTCAAGGTCGGTGACGGCGTGCAGCTCTCGCTCGGCGTGACCCCTGTGCAGGCGAAGGTGCGCGGCATCACCGCCTACGTCCCCTCACAGCCGCGCGCCGCGGCGCTGCTCGCGGACGTGGACACGCTGTCCCGCGCCGCGCTCAGCCACGGCAGCCTCGACAGCCTCACGGACGCGTGGTGGGTGGGCGGCGCGATCCCCGCCGGCGCCGGCGCGACGCTCGAGGCCCAGGGAATCGGCCCGGTGACCGAACGGACCACGCTCGCGCACCAGAGCGCCGACGGTCCTCTGCGCGCCGCGCAGCGAGCGGCAGCCGCGCTGCTCGTCGTCGCCGCCATCACGCTCGCGCTCGTCGGGACCGCACTGCACTCCACGACCGCGCTCGACGCGCGCGAGCTCGACGTGGCCCGGCTGCGCGGGCTCGGCGCGCCGCGGCGTTCGGTGCTGACGTCCGTCCTGGCCGAGCAGGGGGTCCTGACGGGGATTCCGCTGCTCCTCGGCGGGCTGCTGGGTGCGCTCGCCTGCTGGGCGATCGGCCCGCTCCTGGCGGTCTCCACCCAGGGACTACAACCGGTTCCGGCGGCGGTGGCACAGTGGCCGTGGCCGGCGCAGGTGGCGACGGTCGTCACGCTGGCGCTCGGCTGCGCCGTCGTCGTCGTGCCCCTCGCGGCCCGCGCCGTGCGGCGCGCGACGATCAGCCGTCTGCGGACGGACCCGTTCTCATGAGGGTCGCCTGGCGTCGGGCACGCGCCGACGCATGGCCGCTGCTCGTCACGATGTTCGTCGTCGCGCTCACGGTCGGCCTCACCGTCGCGGTGCCCACGCTGCTCAGCGGACGGGCCGACGACGCCGTCCGGACCGCCGTCGCACGGTCCGATCCGCCGGTCGACCTCGTCGTCACCAGCAGCTACGGCGCCGGCGAGTCGAACGCCGAGGCCGACGCCACGGACACGGTGTCGAGCGTCGACGACGCGGCGCGCGGGATCGCCGCCGCGCTGCCGCCGTCGCTGCGAGCCGTGCTCGGAGCGCCCGTCGCCGCCGCCACGAGCACCGACCTCGGGATCAGCACCCCGGGAATGCCGACCGGTGGAATCCTGTGGATGTCCTACCTGTGGGCGGGGCAGGAGCCGGCCGTCAGCTGGGTCGCCGGGACCGCCCCGGGCCGTCCGGGGCCCGACGGCGCCGTGCAGGTCGCGTTCTCCGCCGCGGTGGCCGATGTCCTCGGTGTGGGTGCGGGTGACACCTTCGTGGCCACCAAGCCCGACAAGACGACGGTGCAGGTGCTGGTCACCGGGGTGTTCGACGCGCGGAACCCCTTGGATCGGGTGTGGACGGGTCTGCCGGAGGTGCTGCGACCGCGGGTCGTGGGTCCGAGCGGCGCGCCGACGACCGTCGTGGGTGGCCTGCTGTCTGCGGCCTCGCTGCCCGCGGCCCGCGCGGCGCTCGAGCCGGACGGTGTGACGCGCACCTTCGAGTTCCCCGTGAATCCGGACGCGTTGGACTACCGCGGTTCCGGTGCGCTGCTCACGCGGCTCGCGGGCCTCGAGGCGTCGCCTGAGCTGCTGGGGGCTCCCGGGCCCGGGCCGAGGGTGACGTCGGGGCTCGACGTCGTCCTGCCGCAGGTGCGCGAGCGCGTCGCGGCGACCTGGTCGCAAGCGACGGTGGTGCTCGCGGGACTGGCGTGCGGCGCCATCCTGGTGCTCCTCGTCGCGGCCGACCTCCTCGCGCGCCGGCGGTCACCGGGCTTGCGCACGGTGCGGGCGCGCGGCTCGTCCCTCGTCGGCATCGCCGGTCGGGCCGGCGCGGAGTCGGTCGTGGTCGTCGGCGTCGGGGCCGCGGTGGGCGTGGCGGCCGGCGTCGTCGCGGGCCCGGGCCCGCTGACGTGGCCCTGGGTCGTCGTGGTGGTGGCCGTGGGCGTTCTTGCGCCGCCCGGGTTCGCGACGCTGACGGCGGCCCGCAGCGAGGCCCGCCGCGTCCCGACCGACCGCCACCGCCGACGGCTCGCTCAGCGCGTCCGCACCGTGCGGCGGGCGTCGCTCGAGGTCGCGCTGCTGGTGCTCGCGCTCGCCGCGCTGGCTGCACTGCGCACGCGCGGGGTCCGGTCGCTGTCGGGACCTGCCGACGTCCTGCTCGCATCCGCGCCGGTCCTCGTCGCGGCCGCCGGGGCGCTGCTGCTGTGGCGCGCCGTGCCCCTGCTTCTCGATGGTGCGCTGCGCGTCGCGCGCCGGTCTCGCCGGGCCGGACCGCTGCTCTCGGTCGCGCGCGCCCGGTCGACGGGAGCCCTGCTGCCGTTCGTTGCGCTCGTCGTGGTCACCACGCTCGTCGCGCTCTGCGGTGCCCTCCTCGGCACGGCACGCGCGGGCCAGCGGGACGGCTCGTGGGACAGCGTGGGAGCCGACGCCCTGGTGCGCACCACGATGCCCGACGCGTCGCTGCAGGACGTCGCCGGCCGGCTGGCCGCCACCGACGGCGTCGATGCCGTGGCCGTCGGCCGCGTTCAGCCACGCAGCGACCTCTTCGGCGTGCGCGGCGTCGAGGCCGTACGGGTCCTCGCCGTGGACCCCGCCGCCTACGGCAGGCTGCTCGCGCGGACGCCGTTCGGGGCCGCCCCCGGTCTTGCCGTGCTGGCCGACGCCTCGGTCGCCGCGCAGACGCGCACGGCGCCCGGTCCGCTGCCTGCACTGGTCGCAGGTCCCCTGGTCGGTACCCGGCCGTCGGTGCAGTGGGGGGACGTGACGATCGACCTCGAACCCGTCGGGCGGGTGCCCGCGCTGCCGACGCAGCGGCCCGACGGCACGCCTGCGGGCCTCACCGTGGTGGTCGACCGTGCGGCTCTGGCCGCGGTCGTCGAGGCCCTGGACGCCGCTCGCGCCCAGCAGACGGGATCCCTGCCGGTCAGCGCCGACCAGGTCGCGGCGACCCCGGACACGGTGTGGGCGGTCGGCCCACAGGCGTCGGCAGCCGCCCGCACGGCGGCCGCGCCGGTCGGGGCCGACGTCCTGACCCGTGCCCGGTGGCTCACGGACCGACGGTCGGACCCGCTGGCCGACGGTCTCCTTGCGCTCGTCCTGCTCGTCGCCGCTGTGTGCGCCGGCCTCGGGGTGCTGATCGTCGTCCTGGACGCCGCGGCGTCCGCTCCGGGGCGCGCCCGGGCGCTCGCGACCGCCCGGGTCCTCGGGTTGCGCCGACGAGGCGCCGCACGCGTCGCGGCCGGTGAGCTGCTGCCGTCGGCTTTGGTGGCCTCGGTCGGCGGCGTGCTGCTCGGCGTGCTCCTCGTCGGCACGATCGTGGCGCCGCTCGCGCTGCGGCTCGTCACCGGCCAGGCGACCGACCCCGGGGTGGTGCTGCCCTGGTGGGCGGTCCTGCCTGTCGCGCTCCTTGGCCTCACGGTGCTGGTGGTCGTCCTGGTCGAGTCCTCCGCCCGCCGCCGCGAACGGCTCGGTCAGGTGCTGAGGGTGCGCTGACGAAGTCGTGGGCCGGGTGCTTCTCCGACACCCGGTGCGGCCTACCATCCTGACCATGGACGCGACGGTCCCGTGGCTGACGGACGAGCAGCTGAGCGCGTGGAAGAAGCTCGTCGCCGTCGTCGAGCTGCTGCCCGGGACGCTCGAGACCCAGCTCCGGCGCGACTCGGACCTGCGCCACTTCGAGTACTTCGTCCTCGCCATGCTCTCCGAGGCGCCCGAGCACACGCTGCGCATGACCGGCCTGGCGGCCGTGACCAGCTCGACGCTCGCGCGGCTCTCCCACGTGGTCGCACGTCTCGAGGGCAGGGGCCTGGTGCGCCGCGCGCCGTGCCCGCAGGACGGACGCGCGACGAACGCCATCCTCACGGAGGCCGGGCTCGCGGCGGTGACGGAGGCGGCGCCCGGTCACGTCGCTACCGTCCGGCGGCACGTGATCGACCGGCTGACGGCCACCGACATCGCCGACCTCGACCGCGTGCTGGGGCGGATCCTCGGCGGCCTCGACCCGGCCGACGCGATGCGTCTTCGCGGCTGACCAGGGCCCGACCGGCCCGACCGGCCCGACCCCGAGTAGCGGCGACGATCAACCGGGTGCGAGCGGTCGCGGCAGCAGGTTCGGTCAGGGCGTCTCGGCCGCATGGAGTGCGTTGTCCGAGGTCAGCAGGACCACGTTCCCGTCCGGGTCGTCCACCATCGCGGCATACGGCCCGAACGTCTGCTCCGGCGCCAGCCGCCCGTGGTAGCCGGCCGCGGTCAGCTCCGCGTACTTCGCGTCGACGGCGGCGTCGTCGCCCAGGTAGAACTCGAACAGCGACCCGTAGCCTGCGCCCGTCCGCATGGTGTGGTCGGCGTCGTAGCGGACCGCGAAGACGGTGTCGAAGAAGATCGTCACGCCGCTGCCCATGCGGTGCAGCACGAACGGCTTCGCGTCCTGTTCGGCCGGGATGTCGAGCCCGAGCATCCGATAGAACCGCAGCGCCGCGGGCATGTCGCGCACGATCACGCCGAGCATGCTCAGCTGGATCTCCATGTCAGGCCTCCACGGCGAAGACGATGGCCCCGATCGAGACGAACAGCCCGCGGGGTGGGCCGACGTTCGCACGGCTGGCGGGCCCCAGCGCTACGGGAGCGTGGTCGGTGTGCACTGCGTGTCGGTCCATACGGCCTGCCTACCAGCACCCGCCCCGTGCGCGCACCCGTCGACGGCACCGGGTAGCGTGAGCGCGGGCGGAGGTGCGGGGGACCGGTGAGCGTGAGTCGACGGCCGCTGCTGGTGGCGCCCCTGGTGGCCGGTGCGCTCGCGGCGCTGCTCTACAGCAACTTCCTCCTCGACTGGGTGCTGCGCGGGTTCCACGGCATGTCCGCCGTGGTCAGCGAGCTGGAGGCGCCCGGCGAGGCCAACGCCACCCTGCTGCGGGTCACCGACGTCGTCTGCGCCGCGCTGGTCGTCGCGCTGCTGCCCGCGGTCCGGCGACGGCTGCCTCCGGGCATCTGGCGGGAGGCGTTCGTCGTCGCGACGATCGTCTTCGCGCTCGGTGCGTCGCTCGCCGCGGTCATCGCCTCCCCCTGCGGTCCGGGCACCGTCTGCGACGTGCCGGACGCCGGGCTCCTGACGGGCGTGCACGACGGCAGCAGCATCGTCTCGGACACCGCCCTGTTCCTCGGCGCTGCGGCGGTCTGGCTCGCCGTCCGCACCACAGGACCCGCCTGGTTCCGGCGCGTCGCCTGGTGGGTGGTGTGGCTCGGCGGGGTCGTGGCCAGCGCTGTGTTCGGCTGGTACCAGAGCACCGACGACCCCGCGTGGGCCGTGGGGGTCAGCCAGCGGGCGCACATCCTGAGCATCAGCGTGTGGATCTTCTGCCTCGGCCTGTTCGCGGCGCACCGGATCGAGCCGGCGTCGTGACCGAGCACCGGGAGTACCTCGGCGAGGGTCTCGACGAGGCCGACCTCGCACCCACGCCGCTGCAGCAGGTCCGCGACTGGCTCGCGCAGGCCGAGCGGCGCCCCGACGTCGTCGAGCCCACGGCACTCTCGGTGGCCACCGTCGACGCGTCCGGGCAGCCGAACGTGCGCACGGTGCTCATGCGGTTCCTCGACGCGGCCGGCCCGGGGTTCGTCACCGACCTGGGTTCCGCCAAGAGCACCGAGATCGTGGCGACCGGCGGCATCGCGGCCGCGCTGACCTGGCCGTCGATGTACCGGGCGATCCGGTTCCGGGGGACGGCCGTGCCACTGGGTCGCGACGAGATCACCGACTACTTCCGGTCCCGCCCGTGGGGGTCGCGGATCAGCGCCTGGGCGTCCCGGCAGTCCCGCCCGGTCGCCGACCGCGCCGCCCTGGTGGCCGCATTCGAGCGGTACGCGCAGCGCTACCCGGACACCGGCTCACCCGGCGACGTGCCCGTGCCCGACGGCTGGGGCGGCTGGCGGATCGACTGCGCGGAGGTCGAGCTGTGGGCCGGTCGGCGCGACCGCCTCCACGACCGGCTGGTCTACGTGCGCACCGCGCCCGGCGACCTGGCCACCGCGGACGCCTGGACGGTCCACCGTCGGCAGCCCTAGCCCCCGCCGCCGACGTCTCGCACATCCCTGGTCTGCGACGATGGCGAGGTCCACGCCTGCCGCACGACCAAGAGGGCCACGTGATCCGTCCGGACGAGCTCGTCGCTATCCCGCTGTTCGCCGACCTGACGCCGGACCAGCTCGAGTTCCTCTCGCGGTCGGTCGAGGACATCGCGCTGCTGCCGGGCGAGTTCGCCGTGCACGAGGGTGACGAGCGGGCGTTGTTCGTCGTCGTCGAGGGCCTGGTCGAGCTGACCAAGAGCGTCAACGGCGTGGAACGGGTGATCGGTCCGCGCGGGCCCGGCGAGCTGTACGGCGAGGTGCCGGTCATGCTCAGCATGAACATGCCGGCCAGCTGTGCGGCGGTCGAGCCCTCGCGGATCCTGCGGGTGGACGTCGGCACGTTCTTCACGCTCGCCGCGACGGCGCCGCAGGTGGTCGCCGCGGTGGGCGCCCTCGCGCAGGGCCGGATGGAGGGGCTCAAGGAGCTGGCCGCCGAGAAGCCCACGCCGGACATGGTCGTCGTCGGCCCGCTGGTCGATCCGCGGGTGCACGACATCCGCACGTTCCTGCACCGCAACCGGGTCTCGTTCGAGACGGTGAACACCGCGGACCACGCCGAGCCCGTCGTCGAGCTCGCGGACGGTCGCCGCCTCGTCGGTCCGACGATGCGCGAGATCGCGCTCGCGGGTGGCCTGCAGGTCATCCCGGCGCACGACGCGTACGACGTGGTGATCGTCGGCGGCGGACCCACCGGGCTGACGGCCGCGGTCAACGGGGCCGCCGAGGGGCTGCGCACGCTCGTCGTCGAGAAGTTCGCACCCGGCGGGCAGGCGGGCACGTCGACCCGCATCGAGAACTACACGGGCTTCCCGTTCGGGGTGTCCGGCGACGAGCTGGCCGCGAAGGCGCTGCGCCAGGCCAAGCGGCTGGGGGCCGAGATCGTCGTGACCCGCGCCATCGAGGCCATCGATCCGGTCGCCCGCACCCTGACGCTGGACGGTGGTGCGCAGATCGCCGCCAACGTGGTCGTCCTGACGTCGGGCGTGGAGTGGCGGCACGTGCCGATCGAGTCGATCGACCGGTTCGTCGGCAAGGGCGTGTACTACGGCGCCGCGCGCAGCGACTCGGGCCTGGCGCACGGCAAGGACGTCGTCATCATCGGCGCGGGGAACTCGGCCGGTCAGGCCGCGATGTTCTTCTCCCGGTACGCGGGCTCGGTGACTCTGGTGGTGCGTGGGGAGTCGCTCGAGGCGAGCATGTCGACCTACCTGATCGAGCAGATCGGCGCCAACCGCCGCATCACGGTGCAGACGAGGTCCGAGGTGGTCGCTCTGCACGGGCAGGACGCGCTCGAGAAGATCGGCGTGGCCGACCGGCGCACCGGCCTCGTGGACACCCGTGAGATCGAGGTCCTGTTCGTGATGATCGGCGCGGACGCGGTCACCGGCTGGCTGCCCGACGAGGTCGAGCGCGACGAGAACGGCTACATCCTCACGGGCGCCGACGCCCGCGGAACCGGTCGGTGGACCCAGCCGCGCGACCCGCTCGCGCTCGAGACGACCGTGCCCGGCATCTTCGCGGCAGGCGACGTGCGGTCCGGGTCGGTCAAGCGCGTGGCCGCGGGCGTGGGCGAGGGCGGGATGGCCATCGCGTACGTCCACCAGTTCCTCGCGCTCTCGGTCCCGAACTAGCATCACCGGGTGGCGACGGACTCCCGGCACCTGGCGGTGCGCATCGACCGACCCGTGGCGGCGGTGTACGCGTTCGCCTCGGACGTGGCCAACCTGCCCCGGTGGGCGCCGGGGCTGGGCAGCGCCGTCGTGCAGGAGGACGACGCCTGGTTCGTCGTCACGGCCGAGGGCCGGGTACGGGTCGAGATGGCGCCGCGGAACCCGTTCGGCGTGCTCGACCACGTGGTGACGCTGCCCTCGGGCCAGACGGTGCACGTGCCGCTGCGGGCGCTCGCGGACGGCGACCGCTGCGAGGTCGTCTTCACGCTGCGTCGCGAGCCCGGGATGAGCGATGCGGACCTCGACCGCGACCAGGCGCTCGTCGTCGCCGACCTGGAACGGCTCAAGCGCGTCCTGGAGACGGTGACGGTCGCTGCGGACGACCCGCAGCGACCGGACGTGCTCGCGCTGCTCGAGGAGCACCTGACCGACATGTTCGCCACCTCTCCGGCGGAGTCGGTGCACGCCCTGGACCCGGGCGCGCTGACCGCGCCCGGCATCTCGTTCTGGACGGCTCGCGACGAGACGGGAGCGCTGCTCGGCTGCGTCGCGCTCACGGAGCTGGCAGCGCTGGACGGCGAGCTCAAGTCGATGCGCACCAGCCCGGACGCGCGCGGCCGGGGCGTGGGCGCGGCGATGCTGGCCCACGTGCTGACCGAGGCCACCGGCCGCGGCTACCGGACGGTGCACCTGGAGACGGGCACCGAGGACTACTTCGCGCCGGCGCGCAGGCTGTACGAGCGCGCGGGGTTCGAGCCCTGCGGGCCGTTCGCCGACTACCGGCTCGACCCGAACAGCGTCTTCTACCGGCTGGGCCTGGCAGACGGCGTGACGCCTCCAGCCGACGACCCGAACGACCGATAGCCCAGTGGTGCACCTGGCTCCCGACGACCTCCCGCGATCCGCCAGCGGGCGCGTGCCGCAGTGGGTGGTCGACGAACGGACGGCGCCGCCGACGCCCCCCACGCCACCGACCCGTCGACGTGGCCGGGGCCGGTGGGCCGCGCTCGTCGTCGTGATCCTGGTCGGGATCTGGCTGTGGAGCGAGGGCACCGCACCGTTGGTATCCGTCCTGGACCAGGCGTCCGCCGCCCTGCACGGCCCGTTGGTCGTGCCGCCGCCGAGCGCCGCGGCCGTCGCGCTCGCGGACGCCGCGCACTTCTCGGACGAAGGCCGACGGATCTTCTACGCGACGCGACCCCAGGTTCTCGACGAAGCCGCGTTCGCCGGGCGGTGCGACGACGTCGGCTCGGCCCACGCGCTCGCTGCGAGCGGCTTCGTCGGGTGCTACCTGCCCGGCACTGACTCGATCGTCGTGTACCAGCCGGCCGACCCGCGGATCGCCGGGCAGGCCGTGACCACGGCGGCGCACGAGACGCTGCACGCGGCGTGGGAGCGCCTCTCGCCGGCGGAGCAGAAGGACCTGACGCCTCTGCTGGAGGCGGCCGCCACGGCCGTCCCCGCGAAGGACGAGATCCATGCCCAGATCGCCGGCTCGGTCGGGACGCACCCGGAGAGCCGGCCCACCGAGCTGTTCGCCTACCTGGGCACCCAGGTGGCGGGCCTCGACCCGCGCCTCGAGCAGGTGTACGCGCGTTACTTCACCGACCGCGCGGCGCTCGTCGGCGTGTACACGGCCGTGCACGGGGGGATCGTGCGCATGGCCGCAGAGATCACGGCCGCGAACACGGCGCTGCTGGCGTCGGAGACGGCGAACGCACAGGCACGGGCGCAGCTGACGGCGGACACCGAGTCGCGCGACGCCTACCGGAAGCTCTACGAGTCCAAGGCCGCCGAGGTGGCCGCCATGTCCCCGGGCGAGCGGTCGCGGCTGCGGCTCTCGTGGGTCTGGTGGGACGGGACGGACCTGCCGATGGCGGCGGCCGACAAGACGCTCGCGACGGCCGCCGGCCTGCTCGCGCGCGACGACGCCGCACTGTCCGCGCGGGACGCCACGATCACGGCGGCCGAGTCGGCGGCCGCGACCGAGCAGGCACGCGTCCAGGGGCTCGTCGACGACCTGACGGCGCTGAACGAGCAGATGGACGCCTCGGCCTGACCCGGCCTTGACCCGAGACCCCGGTGTGCCGGACCGTACGGGCATGGCGAAGGACTCGGCGCGGGGCGCCGGCGGTGGTGTCGTGTACGGCTTCGGCTTCATCGGGGCCGCCGTCTACTACTTCCAGCAGGCCGACACCTTCTGGTTGTTCGCGCTCGCGATCCCGAAGGCGCTCATCTGGCCGGGCGTGCTCGTCTACGAGCTGCTCAAGAGCGTCTACGGCGGTTGACGGTCAGCCGCGCAGGGGTCGGCCGCGTGCGTCCCGGGAGAACCGGCCGCGGCGCACGGACAGGTAGATCAGCCCCTCGAGGAACCCGACGGCGCACACGATGATCGCCGCCAGGCCGAAGGTCATGAACCCGCCGACGACGAAGATCGCGAGCATGGCCAGGCCGCGCTTCCAGTAGCCCAGGTACATCCGGTGCAGGCCGAGGCCGCCCAGGAACACCCCGAGCAGCCCGGCGGTCACGCGGGACCGGATCCACGTCTGCGGCGGTGGCGGGGCGGCGGTCGCCCGGACGGGTGCGTCCTGGACGTCCGGCACCCGACCGAGCGGGTAGCGCACGGTGGCCGCGAGGAGCGGGATCTCGTGGGTCGCCGGTCTCGGCGGCATGCGCGTGACGACGGGACGCTCGAACCAGTCGTCGATGCTCGAGGGGCTGTCGATCAGGTCGGTCACGGGTGCTCCCGTGGGTCGCGAGGGCGGGTTCCTAGAGCGTAAACCCGTCGTCCTGTCGGTGCTGCTGCCTAACCTGACCGTATGAGCGACGCGAGCTTCGAGGACGTCGACCTGACGGGCGCCCGGTTCTCGATGGTGAACCTGACCGGCGCCACGTTCCGGTCGGTCGGGTTCCACGGCGTCGTCATGCGCGACGTCGAGTTCTCGGGCACGACGATCGAGGGCGAGATCGAGGGCCTGGTCATCAACGGCGTCGACGTCGGACCGCTCGTCGACGCCGAGCTGGACCGCCGCTACCCCGAGCGACCCCTGTTCCGGCCGACCACCGCCGACGGCTTCCGTGAGGCGTGGGTCGTCAACGAACGCCTCTGGTCCGCGACCGTGGACCGGGCGCGACGCCTGCCGGCCGAGCGCCTGCACGAGTCGGTGGACGAGGAGTGGTCGTTCATCCAGACGCTGCGTCACCTCGCCTTCGCGTCGGAGTCCTGGGTGGGGCGGGCGGTCCTGGGCGACCCCAGCCCGTGGCACCCGATGTCGTTGCCCTGGGACCAGATGGCACCGCGCCCGGGCGTGCCGCACGACCGAGACGCGCGCCCGACCCTCGACGACGTGCTCGCGCTCCGGCTGGCGGCGATGACCCTGGTGCGCGGCGTCGTCGACGGCCTGACCGACGAGCGCCTCGACGTCGTCGGCGACCCGCTGGTCGGACCCGGTTGGCCCGACGAGGGCGACACCTTCACCGCCCGGGCGTGCCTTCGTGTGGTGCTCAACGAGGAGTGGTGGCACCGCCGCTACGCCGAGCGTGACCTGTCCGTGCTCGAGGAGCGCGGCTGACCCCGCGACATCCGGGCAAATCGCGCCACCGGCGGCGAATCCCCCGCTACTGTCGGCCCAGGTCCCGGTGCCGTGACCTGCAGGTCTACGTCGTGCGAGAGGGAGGGCTCCCGTGGACGCCCAGAACACGAAGCGGTTCGGCGTGATCGTGCTCGCCGCGAGCCTGCTGCTCACGGCGGCGTGCAGCGGCGGCGGCAACGCGTCGCCGCAGTCGCAGCTGGCCATCGCCCAGGCCAACCTGACCAAGGCCCAGGACTCCCTCGATACCGCCAACAAGGCCGCCGCGGACGCGTCGGCAGCGTTCTGCACCTCGGCGGCGTCGTACATCACGGCGCTCGACCGTTACGGCGACCTGATCAACCAGTCGGCGGTCACCGTGGGTGACGTCGCGACGGGTGGCGCCGACCTCGAGAAGCCCAGCCAGGCGACCCAGGACGCTGCGAAGGACGTGGTGAGCACGCGCGACGACGTCGCGAAGGCCCAGCAGGACGTCGCCGATGCGGAGGCAGCCGTGGCCGCGGCCCAGGCCTCGGCGTCGGGGACCGAGCCGCCGGCGGTGGTCGAGACGCCGACCCCGACTCCCACGCCGCTGATCCCCACGGCGACCGTGGACCGGGTCAAGCAGGCGGAGGCCGACTTCGCGTCGACCAAGGAGGGCATCAGCGACGACACCCCGCTGCGTGAGGCGTCGGAGCAGTTCAACTCGGCGGTCGTCGCCCTGCAGGTGGCGTGGATCCAGCTGTTCGCGCAGTCCGGCTGCCTGTCCGACGAGCGGCAGGCCCAGGCGTCCGACGTGATCCGCAGCTACACGCTCGCCCTGCAGCAGCAGCTGACGGACGCCGGCTACTACACGGGCCCGATCGACGGCATCTACGGTCCGCTGACCGTCGCCGCGGTCGTCGCCCTGCAGGCGGCGAACGATCTCCCGCAGACGGGCACCGTCGACAGGGCGACGGCCGACGCGCTGGAGGCGACGCTCACCGCCAAGGGCGCGGCCACGGCACAGGCGACGATGCTCACGACCGCCGCGCTGCAGCAGACGCTCAAGCTCGCCGGGTACTGGGACGGCCCGGTGGACGGTCAGTGGTCGGACGCGCTCACGGCCGCCGTCGCGTCGGCGCAGACCAACCTCGGCGTGCCGGCCACGGGCGTGGTCGACTCCGCGACGATCGAGGCGTTCCAGAAGGCGCTGGCCGCGGTGCTCGAACCGGCACCGGCGCCCTCGTCGACGGACTGACCCTCAGAGCGTCCGGACCATCTCGATCTCCGGACCGATCGCGCCGGTGAGCTCGACGCCCGAGCGGGCGAAGCCGGCGCGACGGTACGCGCCCTGAGCCCGCGGGTTGTCGCGGTGCACGTCGAGCGTGAGCGTGGTGAACCCGTGCTCACGGCACCAGTCCACGGCGGCGTCGAGAAGGTCGTCGATCACCCCGGCGCCGCGATGCGACGGGCGCACGTAGACGCCGACCAGCAGCGTCCGGTTGCGCTCGATCAGCCGCCCGTGGTGATCCTGCGTGCCGGCGCGCTGAACCAGCACCGTCACCGTCCCCACCCAGGCGTCACCGTCGACCGCGACGAGCTGGGCGGCGTGGTCTCCCTGCGCGGAGCCGGCGGCGCGTGCCTGCCAGTGGTCGTCGGGCGACGCGGAGGCGTTCTCGTACGTGTCGAGGAAGGCGAGGTGCGCGTCCGGGTCCCGGAGCGCGTCGAGCCGCAGCCCGCGCACCAGCGGCCACTCGTCGGCCCGCACCCGCCGGACGGTCGCGGTCACCGGACCACGTCGTAGCACAGGTGCGCCGCGTTGCGCGTCACGACGGTCGCAGCCTCGTCGAGACGGAGCTGGACCCGGGGACCGTCGAACAAGGGCGTGCCGGCGCCGAGGATCAGCGGCGCGACGTGCAGCTGCACCCGGTCGGCGAGCCCCTTGCGCAGCGCCTGGCCGCCCACCGACCCGCCGCCCATGATGACGACCGGCCTCTCGCCGGCCGCCGCGCGGGCCTGGTCGATCGCGTCGCGCAGCCCGGTGGTGACGATCGTCATGCGATCGGTGAGCCGCACGTGCTCGGGTGCCGTGTGGGTCACGACGAAGCACGGCGGCGGGGCGGCTGCGTCGCCCTGGTCGGCGCCGTAGTGCCGTTCGTCGCTCCACCCGTTCGGCCCGTCCACCACGTCGAACGTGTTCCGGCCCATCACGACGGCGCCCGTCGCGGCGGTACCCGCGGCCAGGAGCCGCAGGTCCTCGGGCGTGCGATTGCCGATGGCCCAGGCGTGCAGGGCCAGGCCGTCGTCGCCCAGGCCGTTGTCGGGCCCGGCGTTCGGCGCCGTGACGAAGCCGTCGAGCGAGATGGTGATGTCGAGGATGACGGGCATGCGAACGACGCTAGCCGTCGAGCATCGACCGTGCCGCGCGGATCCGGCGCGCGGGGTCCATGAGCACGGCGACGTCGTCGACCCACTGCTCGACCGTCCCCACCCCCACGGGCAGGGCGCGCACGGCGTCGTCGACGATGCCGCCGGCCACCGCCTCCGGAACGAGTCCGATGCCGCGTGAGCCGCGCTCGAAGAACGGGACGACGGCGGTGTCGACGACGGGGAGCCCGACGTCCCGCTGGACGGCGAGCAGGATCCCGGCGGCGGCGCCCAGGGCGTCCTCGCGCACCGCCCATCCGGAGCCGGCGAGCGCCCGGAGCAGCTGCTCGTGGGCGCGGCCGGCGTGCGAGAGCTCCGTGAACCCGCGGCCGAACCACTTGGCGTACGGCGGCCACCGGCGTTCGAGCAGGTAGCCGAGGTGCGCGAGGACCCGCACGAGCCGCGCCGTGACGAGCCGCGAGCCCAGGTCGTCGCCCGACGCGCCGGTCCGGGCGACGAACGGCAGCTCGTCGCGGACCCGCACCCAGTCGGTCGCGACGGCGTACCGCCAGACGTCGTCGGGGAGCCACCGAAGCCGGCCGCGGACCGCGGTCAGCCGACCGTCGGAGTCCGCGAAGACGGGCCCGGCGGTGACCTCCAGGGCGGCCTGACCGGTCAGGGAGAGCCACTCGTCGAGGCTGGGCGGCTCCGACGCGGCGAAGCCTAGGCGGCCTCGCGCGAACTCCTCGACGCTGTTGACGGCGACGCCGTGGCGCGCCGACGGGTCCCAGGTCGTGGCGAACCGCGTCGGGTGACCGGCAAAGGTCTCGGGCAGCTCGCGGGCCAGGTGCTCGTCCACGGGCACGACGAGCGACGGCTCGACCAGCAGGTCGAGCCGCAGGCCCCAGTCGTGGTCGCGGGAGACCTCGTCGTCGTACCCGAGCACGTCGGACCCACCGCCGAGCCGCGCCGCCGCGTGCGGCAGGCCGGGCCACCGCTTCTCGACGAGGGGTCGAACCACCTGTCCGTAGTACGCGCGCGCCAGGTCGGCGCCGCGGTCAGCCACCGTGCAGGACCTCGTCGGCGAACCGCACGGACCGCTCGCGCAGGCCCTCGATGCGCCGCAGGACCAGCCCGTCGGGATCGTCGCCTGCCTCCACGATCCGCGGGATGCGCCGCACGTTGCGCGAGCAGCCGAACGTCGTGTGGATGAGCGTGCCGACCGTGTCGCCGTTGCGGCCGGACGCGCCGGCGCGGCGGGCGACGTAGAGCGAGACCTCGTCCGTGGCGTAGACGTCCTCGCACCACGCGCACACCGCCCGTCGGCGTCCGGCGGTGTCCTCGGGTGCGCGCAGGGCGATGCCGACGGGGGCGTCGCCGACGGTCAGGACCACGTATGCGCGCAGGGGTGCCTTGCTGTCGATCCAGCCGTAGTAGTCGAGGCGGTCCCAGCGGGTCTCGTCGAGGTCGGCGGGCAGCGTCACCTTGGACGCCTCGCCGCGCGAGCAGTTGACGAACGACGCGCGGATCTGGGCTTCGGTCAGGGGCAGCATGTCGTCGTCGATGATGCGCCGGGGCCGTCCACGTGTCCAACCCAATGCGTCACCAGGCCGCGCGGTCCGATCCGAGCGACCGGGCCGGCCGGTCCGTCTCCCAGCGCACGCCGTCGATCGCGACCGGAGCGACGAGACGCCTGGCCGGGCCCCACGACGTGTGCTCGACGGCCGGTGCGACGTCCTGCGGACGTTCGGGCTCGAGCGACCCGTCTGCCGGCGGACCGGTGAGCAGCGCGGCCGTCCGCGCCAGCGAGAGGCGGGCGGACGCCCCTTCGCCGGTCGCGAGCCTGCGCGCCACGCCCTGCAACGCGGCGAACGCCAGGAGGTAGCCGGTGCCGTGGTCGAGCGCCTGCACCGGCAGCGGGGTCGGCGAGTCGTGGCCGTAGTGCCGCATGCCCGCGTCCGCGATGCCGGTGCTCATCTGCACGAGGCTGTCGAAGCCGCGGCGACCGCGCCACGGGCCGGTCCACCCGTACGCGTCGAGGCTGACGTCGACGAGTCCCGGGCTCAGCTGCCATCGGGCGTCCGCGCCGAGTCCCAGCCCGTCGAGGGCGCCCGGCCGGTAGCCGTGCACGAGGACGTCGGCGCCGGTCAGCAGCTCGGCGAGCGGCTCGGTGGTCAGGTCGAGCCGGGCGGTGCGCTTGCCGAGCATCACCTCGGGGATGACGCCGGGCTCGTCCCACCAGGGCGGGTCGATGCGGAGCACGTCGGCACCGAGCAGCGCGAGGAACCTCGTGGCGACCGGTCCGGCCAGCACACGCGTCAGGTCGAGCACGCGCAGCCCCGCCAGCGGTCGGGCGGGCGCGAGGGCGAGGTCCAGCGGCGCCGCGCCCGAGGTGGTCCAGTCGATCAGCGGCTCGCCGAGCACGCTGCTCCCGGCCGGCCCGGCGGCCCAGTCGGCGGCGGTCCGCATGACCGCGGCGCACCCGCCGGCCGCGACGACGGCGTCCTCGAGCGCGTCGCCGGCCCACCCCGCGACCGCGTCGGCGACGGCCTCCCGGGTGCCCGCGACCCCGAGCACTCGGAGGGCGGCGTCGCGGTGCACGGGCGCGTTCGTGTGCAGCCGGATCCAGCCGTCGGCGGTGCGGTAGTCGCCCGCGACCGGGTCCCACGGGGGCGGCGGGGCCCAGCCGTCGGGCCGGATCGACATCCCGAACCACATCGACGCCAGCCGCCGGTCCACGTGGACGTCGGCGATCCCCAGGAGGTCGGCCACGGCGAGACCCGCGGCGCCGACCGTCGCGACGGCGAGCTCGGTGACGGCGAACGCCGAGGGCAGGTCGCCGTGCCCGTCGACCGTCAGGGACGCGGAGGCCGGATGCAGGCCGGCCGCCAGGATCTGGTCGAGCATCCCTCCACTGTAGGAGGCAACCGACGGGTTGCGGTTGACGGTACCCATGTGCAACTCTGGAATTGCACAACCGTCCGCACCCGAAGGGAACGACCCATGAGCCAGCCCGCCGCCGTCATCGACACCGAGAACTACACGGTCACGCGTTCCGTGCACATCAAGGCGACCCCGGACCGCGTCTGGGCCGCGATCACGCGCGGGGACCTGATCACGCAGTGGCTGGGCAACAAGGCGGAGCTGCCCGACCTGCGCGTCGGCGGCGAGGGCGTGTTCGGGTTCGAGGGCTACGGCGAGTTCCCCGTCCGGATCGACGAGGTCGACGAGCCCGCGGTCTTCGCGTTCACCTGGGGCACCCCCGGCCAGCCGCTCGCCGCGGACAACTCCACGCAGGTGCGGTTCACGCTGGTCCCCGACGGCGATGCGACCATCCTGTCCGTCGTCGAGTCGGGCTTCGGCCTGCTCAGCCGCGACCCGGTGGTCGCGATGAGCTCCAACCGGGAGGGGTGGACGTCCGAGCTCGACGAGCTGGTCGACTACCTCGAGGGTGCGGCGTGAGCACCGCGCTGGTCCCGGTGTTCGCGGCGCTGGCCGACGACACGCGCTGGGCCATCCTCACCGAGCTCGGCCGGGCCGACCTGTCCGCTTCCGCCCTGGCCACGATGGTGCCGGTCACCCGCCAGGCCATCGCCAAGCACCTCACCGTGCTCGCCGACGCCGGTCTGGTGGAGCCCGTGCGCGTCGGCCGCGAGATCCGCTACCGCGCGCTGGGCTCTCGCCTGAACCAGACCGCCCGCGCGCTGGACGCCATCGGTGCCCAGTGGGACCGTCGGCTCTCCGAGATCGCCCGGATCGCCGAGTCGATGGCGGCCGACTGACGACGACGTTCAGCCCGCGTCCGCCGTCACCTCGGCGATCACGTGCCGTGCGTTCGCAGCGAGGACCGGATTGGTGTCGCGGTAGTACGGGAGCTGGACCAGGGCCTGCGCCAGCGCCCGTGCCCGCCCACGCTTCCAGTCCACGTCGTCCACGCCGAGCTCGTCACGGAACACCGCCCGGGCCCGCGTCGGAAGCAGGTTCCACGCGATGCCGAGGTCGAGCGTGGGATCGCCGACGCCGATGCCGGCGAAGTCGATCAGGCCGGTCAACCGGTCGTCGACGAGCAGGAGGTTGCCCGGGGCGATGTCGCCGTGCACCCACGTGCGCTCGCCGGTCCACTCGGCGGTGGCGAGCGCGTCCTGCCAGATCTCGGTGACCAACGCGGCGTCCAGGTCGTCGACGAGTGCGGCGATGTCGCGACGCACCTGCACGTCCCGGTCGGCGAGCGGTCCGGCCTTCTGCGCACCGCCGGTCAGAGGGATCGCGCGCACCTCGCGCACCAGCCCGGCGACGTCTCGCGCCAGCCCGACCGGGTCCGCCAGCTCGCCGAGCACGGGGTTGCGGCCGGGCACCCAGGTGAGCACGGACCACGTCCACGGGTACCCGAGCCCGGGCGACCCGACGGCCAGCAGCCGCGGGATGATCACCGACAGGTCGAGGCGCGGCAGCCACTGCGCCTCGTGGTCGACGCCGCCCGCGGCCCAGTGGATGCGTGGCATCCGCACGACCATCTCCTCGCCCAGGCGGAACATCGCGTTGTCCGTGCCGCTCGACGGGACCCTGCCGACCGGCATGCCGGACCAGTGCGGCAGCTGGTCGGCGACCAGCCGTCGCACCAGCTCGGCGGGGATCTCCAGCTCGTCGGCATGCATGCGCACCGGCCGAGTCGAGCAGCAACGGGGTCCGGCTGCCAACAGGATTCCGCCGCGCCGAGCCCGACCGAGGGGCCGTCGATAGCCTGACGTGGTGCGAACGATGGGCGGCATCCGGTTCACCGAGTCGTCCGACGAGCAGGACGCCCGGGCGGCGCTCATCGACGCGGAGCGTCGCCGGATCGACACCGACCCGGCCGCGGAGCTGGCCGATCTGGCGGCCATCTACGAGGGGAAGGGTCTGGAACCCGCCGTGGCTCGGCGCGTCGCCGAGGACCTCACGGCGCGGGACGCCCTCGCCGCGCAGCTCGATGCCGAGTACCGGCTGGACGCGATGACTGCGGAGCAGAGCCCCTGGCGTGCGGCGGCCCGGGCGGGTGGCGGGTTCGCGCTCGGCGCCTCGCTGCGAGCCTGTGCGGCGGGCGGTGCTGCGAACGGTCGGCATCGGGCTGGTCACCATGCTCATCACGATCGCGCTCGGCAGCCTCCTGGACCTGAGCGCGGCAGAGGTCGACCTGGGCATCGACCTGTGATCTGCCTCCCGGACGCGTGTGGCTGTGTGAAGGACTCGGCACCGGCGACCCCTGTGCGCCACGCGTCGGCGCGAGCCGGCGCCCGCTCGCGCTCGACAGCGGACGCGGCGATCCTGGCGCGATGGACTTCGTGATCACCGGCGAGATCTGGCCCTGGCGCGGTCCGGCGCCGTTCCACTTCGTGACGGTGCCCGCGCCCGAGGCCGCGAGCATCAAGGCGGTCTCGTCGGCGGTGACCTATGGCTGGGGCATGATCCCGGTGCGTGTCGGCATCGGTGGCACGTCGTGGGAGACCGCGCTGTGGCCCAAGGACGGCCTGTACGTGGTGCCGCTCAAGGACTGGGTGCGCAAGGCCGAGGACCTGGAGCTGGGCGACACCGTCACGGTGCGTCTGACGGTGCTGCCCCCGCGCTGAAGGCGGCCGTCCAGAAGTCCACGAACACCGGCGTGGGCTGCGGGGACGTCCACGCGTCGGTCGTCAGCAGGATCGCGATCGTGTCGGTGACGGGGTCCGTCCACCAGGTGGCACCCAGGCCCCCGTCCCACCCGTAGCTGCCGGCGTGCCGGCCGTCCGGACGGTCTGCGACCGTGACCCCGAGCCCGAGCCCCCATCCCTCGACCCCGTCCGGGTCGTGCGGGCCGACGGCCGGCGCGACGAGCAGGGTCAGAGCCTCGGGCGGGAGGAGCGCGCCGTCGCGCAGGCCGGTCGCGAACGCGTGCAGGTCCGCGACGGTCGAGACCAGCCCACCGGCGGCGTCGGGGAAGGCGCCCGGCCGCGACCACTGCCCCTCGGGCTGGTCGTACACCTGGTCGCCCATCCACACCGGCCCGAGCCGGCCCAGCTGGTCGGCCGGCACGTGGAACCCCGTGTCCCGCATGCCGAGCGGCCGGGTCACGCGCGAGGCCAGCAGGTCCGGCAGCGACTGCCCGGTCGCTCGTGCGACGAGCACCCCGAGCACCTGCGCGCCAGTGTTGTACAGCCACTGCGTACCAGGCTGTACAGAGAGCGGGACGCCACCCACCACCCGCATCCACTCGTCCGGCCCCGGCCCGTGCTGCGGCGCCGGGGGGCCGACCGCCAGACCGCGGTCGACGAGCGCGCCCAGCACGGTGCCTGGGAACTGCCCGGCGAAGTCCATGCCCAGCCCGAGCCGGAACTCGAGCACGTCGCGGACGGTGATGGGCCGGTCGGCGGGGACGGTGTCGTTCAGCGGAGCGTCGGGCGTGCGCAGCACCCGGCGCTCCGCTAGCTCGGGCAGCAGGTGGTCCACCGGGTCGTCGAGCACCAGCGT
The DNA here is from genome assembly GCF_049994875.1 of Cellulomonas sp. McL0617. Classification (GTDB taxonomy): domain Bacteria; phylum Actinomycetota; class Actinomycetes; order Actinomycetales; family Cellulomonadaceae; genus Cellulomonas. The sequence goes on along the minus strand of NZ_CP188256.1, from coordinate 4,015,295 downwards.
CCCGTCGTCGACCAGCGTCATCGCGAGCGCCGCGATGACCGGCTTGGTCACCGACGAGATCCGGAAGAGCGCGTCCGGGCCCGACGACCCGGCCGACCCCGTGGCGACCGCCCCCGCGCGGTCGACCAACCACGCCGCCCCGTGCACCCCGTCGCCGATGTGACCCTCGACCGCAGCCCGCACCCCATCCATCCCACCAGCGTGCCGGAACCCTCCGACATCGGCCCGAACGCGGCCACACCGACCTTTCGCAGTGCGACTGGGCGCGCGCCTGCTCGGCCCGGTGCTGCAGCGGTTCCCAGCCCGGTAGCGTCGCGGCAGGCGAACGAGGACGAAGGGACGCGGGTGCTGAGTCAGGCGATCGGCTCGGTGCTCGCGCTCGCGATGGCGGTCGCCCTGAGCCCGTTCCCGGTGATCGGCGTCGTCCTGATCCTGTCGGGCACGCACGGGCGGAGGAACGGGCCGCTCTTCGCCTGGATGGCGTCGCTGCAGGACGCGTCGCCCGGCCGCGCAGTCGTCCTGGGTCTGCTGCTGTCCGGCGGCAACCCGAAGAACGCCGTGCTGACCGCGGCCGCGGTGACGGCCGCGATCGAGACCGGGGTGCACGGCGCCGAGCTGGCGGCCGCCGTCGCGGTGTTCGTCGTGCTCGGGTCGAGCACCGTCCTGGGCGCCGTGGTGGCCAGCCTGCTCGGGGGCCCTGGCGCGGCCGCGACGCTCGAGCGCGTGCGCGTGTTCATGGTCGCCCACAGCGCGGCGATCATGGTGTTCGTCCTGCTGGTCCTCGGTGCCAGCGTGCTGGGCGGCGGCCTCGACGGGCTGGGTCGCTGAGGGGCCGGTGCGCGGCAACCTGTGGACGCGGTGACATGATGGCCCCGCTCGACCGCGACACGGGTGTCGTGGTGCACGGATGCACGGGCCGACGTCGACCACACGGGAGTGACTGCGATGCGCCGAGGGACGAACCTGCCACGCGTGGCCGGGTTCAACCAGACGGTGATCCTCGACGTGGTCCGGCGCGCGGACTCAGGGCTCACCCGCGCCCAGCTCGCCCGGCGCACGGGGTTGTCCGCGCAGACCGTCACCAACGCGACGCGTCGGCTGCTCGAACAGGGTCTGGTGCGTGAGGAGGGCGAGAGCTCGCGGCCCGGACCGGGGCGTCCGGGCACGCTCCTGCACCTGGACCCGAGCGGTCGGTACGCGATCGGCGTCCACCTCGACCCGGCCGTGATGACGTTCGTGATCCTGGACCTGGCGGGCACGCCGGTCGCGCAGTCGCAGATGCCGACGCCGGTGCCGGAGCAGCCCGACCAGGTGGTCGCGGGCATCGTCGGCGCCATCGAGGACCTGATCGCGTCGGCGGAGATCGACCGCTCGCTGCTGCTCGGCGTCGGCATCGCCACGCCGGGACCCATCGACGTCGATCGCGGTGTGGTCCTCGACCCGCCGCACCTGCCGGGCTGGCACGGCGTCCCGCTCCGCGACGACGTCGCCAGCGGCACCCACCTGCCGGTCATGCTGGACAAGGACACGATCGCGGCCGCGTCCGCGCACCTGTGGAACCCCGGCGTGCACCGGTCGGCGGAGTTCGCGTTCTTCTACCTCGGCACGGGCGTGGCGCTCTCGCTGGTGATCCGCGACGAGGTGGTCCGCGGGGTCTCCGGGAACGCCGGCGAGTCGGGCCATTTCGTCGTCGACCCCACCGGCCCGGACTGCGAGTGCGGGAAGCGCGGCTGCCTGGGTGCCGTCCTGCGGGCCGAGATCCTGGTCCAGCAGGGGCTCGCCGCAGGGGTCCCTCTGGAGGTGGGCGACATGACGGACCCGCGTGACATCAACCTCGCGTTCAGCGCGCTGTGCGCGGCGGCGGACGCGGGCGACGTCGGCGCGATCTCCGTGCTGGAGACGGCCGGTCGCCGGCTCGGCATGGCCTCGACGGTCATCACCGACCTGTGCGACCTCGACACCGTGATCATCGGCGGACCGCTGTGGTCCCGGATGGAGCGGCACGCCATGCCGGGTCTGGCCAAGCTGGTCTCGGAGCATCACGTGCCCAGCGGTGCGCACTCCATCGCCGTGCTGGGATCGCCGTTGGGGTCGCAGGTGGGTGCCGTCGGAGCCGGTTGCCTGGTGCTGAGCCAGGCGTTCACACCGCGGCCGTCCGATCTGATGCTGCTCGCCTGACAGATCCCCACATGTCCGGATCGTTACCGATCCGAGACCTGGAGAGCCTCGACTTTAATAAGTCCTTTCGCGTTAATATTTACCACCAGCGTGCGGCGACGACGCCCGGCACGCGAGGAAGCACAGGAGCAAGGGAGCCCCCATGCGTCTCAAGTCAGCAATGGCAGTGGTCTCGGTGGTGGCTCTCACCGCCCTGACCGCGGCGTGCAGCAGTGGTGACAGCGGCAACGACGCCAGCTCTGGCGCCAGCGGAGGTACTGCGACCGTCAAGGTCGCCTACCAGAAGACCACCGCGTTCCACCAGCTCGACGACATGCTGCAGCAGGCCAAGACCCAGTTCGAGGCCGCGAACCCGAACGTCAAGATCGACCTGCAGCCGATCGAGGCCGAGCAGGACCAGTACTTCACCAAGCTCGCCCTGATGAACGGCTCGCCCTCGACCGCGCCGGACGTCATCTACGAGGACACGTTCCAGATCCGTTCCGACGCGGCGGCCGGCTACCTGGCACCCATCGACGACTACCTGGCCAAGTGGTCCGACTGGTCGCAGTTCTACGACAACGCCAAGCAGGCCGGCCTCGGCGACGACGGCAAGACCTACGGCGTCTCGATGGGCACCGACACGCGCGCGATCTACTTCAACAAGAAGATCTTCGCCCAGGCCGGCCTCCCCGCCGACTGGCAGCCGACGAACTGGGCCGACATCATCACGGCCGCCAAGACCATCAAGTCGAAGGTCCCGGACGTCATCCCGCTGAACATCTACGCGGGCAAGGCGGCCGGCGAGGCCACCACGATGCAGGGCTTCGAGATGCTCCTGTACGGCACGGGCGACACCCTCTACAACACGAAGTCGAGCAAGTGGGTGGTCGGGTCGAAGGGGTTCACCGACTCGCTCGGCTTCATGCACGACGTCTACTCCGACGGGCTCGCGCCCTCGCTCGACGTCGCGCTCGACGCCTCGATCGGCAACCGCGTGAGCACCGAGCTCCTGCCGCAGGGCAAGCTCGCGATGGCGATCGACGGCTCGTGGCTGCCCGGCGGCTGGATCTCGGGCGACAACGCGTGGCCGGCGTGGAACGACACCCTCGGTCTGGCCAAGATGCCGACGCAGGACGGTGCGCAGCCCGGTGTGAACTCGATGTCGGGCGGCTGGACCCTCGCGGTCGGCTCGCACGCCAAGGACAAGCAGGCGGCGTTCGACTTCATCACGACCGCGCTGAACAAGGAGAACACCTTCAAGTACGACACCGAGAACAGCCAGATCGCCGTCCGCAAGGACGTCGCCACGGACCCGGCGTACATCGCGTACAACCCGACGTTCAAGTTCTTCTCGGACCTCGTCGCGGACACGCACTTCCGCCCCGCGACGCCGGACTACTCGCAGATCTCGTCGAACATCCAGGTCGCCGCGGAGGCCATGGCAACCGGCCAGCAGTCGCCGGCGGATGCCGCGAAGGCCTACGACGAGGCCGTCAAGGGCATCGTCGGCGACGACAAGACGACGACGGGCTGACCTGGTGGTTGATCTCGCACTGCCCGCACGGGCAGGCCGTGGCCGGGGGCACGAGTCCCCCCGGCCGCGGCGGCGGACCCGCCGCGAGGGGTTCTTCCGGATCCTCCCGCTCGGCCCCGCCGTCGCACTCCTCACGGTCTTCCTGGCCGGCCCGATCGTCTGGTCGCTCTACGGGTCCCTGACCAACACGGCCCTCACGGGCTACAAGGCGGCGAACCCGCAGTTCATCGGGCTCGAGAACTACATCAACCTGCTCTCGAGCCACGACTTCTGGAAGTCCGTCTGGCTCACGGTGCTGTTCGTGTTCGCCTCGGCAGTCATCGGCCAGAACGTGCTCGGGATGTTCCTGGCCCTGCTGATGCGGTCCGCGGCCAAGCCCATGCGGTCCATCGTCGGCGGCCTGGTCGTCTGCGCGTGGGTGCTGCCGGAGATCGTCGCGGCCTTCGCGCTCTACGCCTTCTTCTCTACGGACGGCACGTTGAACACGATGCTCGGCTGGTTCGGCGTGGCCAACACGACATGGCTCATCACGTTCCCGATGTTCGCGGTGATCATGGCGAACATCTGGCGCGGGACGGCCTTCTCGATGATGGTCTACAACGCCGCGCTCGCCGAGGTGCCACCGGAGATCACGGAGGCCGCGGAGATCGACGGCGCGGGCATGTTCCAGCGGTTCTTCCTGATCACGCTGCCGATGATCCGGCGGTCGATCTCGACCAACCTCATGCTCACCACGCTGCAGACGCTCGGCGTCTTCACGCTGATCTGGGTGATGACCGGCGGCGGTCCGGGCACCAACAGCTCCACGCTCCCGGTGCTGGCGTACCAGGAGGCGTTCAAGTTCTCGCAGGTGGGCTACGGAACCGCGATCGCGACCGTGACCCTCCTGATCGGCGCGATCTTCTCGATCGTGTACATCAAGGCGCTCAAGCCGGAGGTGGACTGATGTCGGTCATCGACACCCCGGCCACGGTGGTCCCGCCGACGTTGCGGGAGAGGACGGCCCTGGCCGCACCTCGTGGCCGGAACACCAAGTGGGTCTCGACCGTGATCCTCGGGCTCATCGGCCTGACGTTCCTGGTCCCGCTCGCGTGGATCCTGCTGTCGGCGTTCGACCCGGCCGCGACGGTCGGCGTGAAGGTGCCGTCGCACCCCACGATGGACAACTTCGCCTCGGTGTTCACCTACCAGCAGACGTTGCTGCCGCTGTGGAACTCGTTCGTGATCTCGATGGGCACCGCGCTCATCACGATCATCGTCGCCGTGCTGGCGGCCTACCCGCTGTCGCGCTACCAGATGCGGTTCCGCCGCTCGTTCCTCTACACCATCCTGTTCGCGACCGGCCTGCCGATCACCGCGATGATGGTGCCGGTCTACTCGCTCTTCGTGTACCTGCACCTGCTCGACTCGGTGCCCGGGACCATCTTCTTCATGGCGGCCGCAGGGCTGCCCATGTCGATCTGGATGACGAAGAACTTCATGGACTCGGTGCCGATCTCCCTCGAGGAGGCGGCGTGGGTGGACGGCGCGAGCGCGATGCGGGCCCTGGTCCGGATCGTCCTGCCGCTGATGCGACCCGGGATCGCGGTCGTCTTCATCTTCGCCTTCACGATGGCGTGGGGGAACTTCTTCGTCCCGTTCGTCCTCATCTTCAGCCCGGAGCACCAACCGGCTGCGGTGGCCATCTTCAACTTCTTCGGGACCTACGGCTCGGTCGCGTACGGCAAGCTCGCCGCCTTCTCGATCCTGTACGCCGCTCCCGTCCTGGCGCTCTACCTGTTGGTCCAGAGGCTGTCCGGCGGCTCGTTCGCCATGGCCGGCGCCGTCAAGGGCTGACTCCACACACGTACGGAAAGAGGAGCACGATGCACGGCAACCCCCTGCTCACCGAGGGCCGGATCGACCGATTCGTGGCCGAGCGGATCGTCCCCGCGATCTATCGCGACCGGGTGGCGCTCGACCTGACGGCCTGGTCCGCACCAGGTGAACCGGTGCCGTTCCGCGACGCGGTCGACCAGGCCTACGAGCCCGTGCGCCCGGGCCTGGCGTGGGGCGCACCGTGGAGCACCACCTGGTTCCACGTCACGGGCTCGGTGCCCGAGGGCTGGCCGGCCGCCGGCACGGCCGTCGAGCTCGTCGTCGACCTCGGCTTCAACCGCGACAACCCCGGGTTCCAGGCCGAGGGCCTGGTGTGGCGGGTCGACGGCACGACGATCAAGGGTGTCTCGCCGTTCAACCAGGCCGTGCCGTGGGGTGAGGGCACCTCGATCGACGTGTTCGTCGAGGCCGCCGGCAACCCGAACATCGCGAGCAACTTCGGCTTCGTGCCGACGCCGTACGGCGACCTGGCGACCGCGGGCACCGACCCGCAGTACGAGCTCAGGTGCGTCGACGTGGCGCTCCGCGACGTAGCGGTCTGGGAGCTCTGGCAGGACCTGACGGCCTTGGTCGGGTTGATGAAGGAGCTGCCCGCCGAGTCGACGCGCGCCGCGAGCATCCGGTACGGGCTCGATGCGGTGATCGACCTGGTCGACCCCCACGACGTGCCGGGCACCGCCGCCGTGGCCCGCGCCGCGCTGCGTCCGCTGCTCGACGCCCCGGCGTCGGCCTCCGCGCACCGCGCGATCGCCGTCGGGCACGCGCACATCGACTCGGCGTGGCTCTGGCCGCTGCGCGAGACGGTCCGCAAGTGTGCCCGCACGTTCTCCAACGTGCTGGCGCTGATGGACGCGGATCCCGACTTCGTGTTCGCGTGCTCGTCGGCGCAGCAGTACGCGTGGATGAAGGAGTTCTACCCGGACATCTTCGACCGCATCCGCAAGAAGGTCGCGGCCGGCCAGTTCGTGCCGGTGGGCGGCATGTGGGTCGAGTCCGACACCAACATGCCCGGCTCCGAGGCGATGGCTCGGCAGATGGTGGCCGGCAAGCGGTTCTTCCTGGAGGAGTTCGGCGTCGAGACGCAGGACGTCTGGCTCCCCGACTCGTTCGGCTACTCGGGTGCGCTGCCGCAGATCGTGCGCGCCGCCGGGTCGCGCTGGTTCGTGTCGCAGAAGCTGTCGTGGAACGACACCGACCGGATGCCGCACCACACGTTCACCTGGGAGGGCATCGACGGCTCGCGGGTGCTCACGCACTTCCCGCCGGTCGACACGTACAACTCGGACCTGTCCGCCAAGGAGCTGCTGCACACCGAGGCGAACTTCAACGAGAAGGGCGTCGCCACGTCGTCGATCGTCCCCTACGGCTGGGGCGACGGCGGCGGCGGCCCGACGCGGGAGATGATCGCGTCCGCGCACCGGTTCGGGAACCTCGAGGGCGCACCGCGCGTCGAGCTGGGCAGCCCGAACACGTTCTTCGAGCGCGCGGAGACCGAGTTCACGCACCCGCCGGTGTGGTCCGGCGAGATGTACCTCGAGTTCCACCGCGGCACGTACACGTCGCAGGCGCGGACCAAGCGGGGCAACCGGCGCACCGAGCACCTGCTGCGGGAGGCCGAGCTCTGGGCGACGACCGCCGCTGTACAGAAGGGGACCGAGTACCCGTACGACGAGCTCGAGACCATCTGGCACACAACGCTGCTGCACCAGTTCCACGACATCCTGCCCGGCAGCTCGATCGGCTGGGTGCACCGGCAGGCCGAGGAGACGTACACGCGGATCGGTGCTGAGCTGGAGGCGCTCATCTCGGCGTCGGCCGCGGCCGTCGTCGGCACCGGGGACACAGCCCTGCTGCTCAACGCGGCGCCGCACTCCCGGGACGGCGTCGTCGCACTCGGTGCCGCGCCGGTCGAGGCGCCGGTGGGAGAGCCCGTCCACCTCGTGCGCGAGGACGACGGCACGATCAGCGTGCGCAACGGCCTGATCGACGTGCACGTGACGGCCGGCGGCCAGATCGACTCGCTCGTGGATCTCGTCGCCGACCGCGAGGTGGTCCCGGCGGGCACGCTCGCCAACCTGCTCCAGCTGCACCGGGACACCCCGGCCAAGTGGGACGCGTGGGACATCGACACGGAGTACCGGCGGGTGGGCACGGACCTGCTGGACGCGGACAGCCGCGAGGTGGTGACGGAGACCGCCGACGTCCTCGTGGTGAGGACCACGAGGACGTTCGGCTCCTCGACCCTGGTGCAGGAGCTCACGTTCCGGCGCGGGTCGGCGGCGATCGAGATCGTCACGGACATCGAGTGGCGCGAGCGGCAGAAGCTGCTCAAGCTCGCGTTCCCGCTCGACGTGCACGCCGACCGGTCGGCGGCCGAGACGCAGTTCGGCCACGTGTTCCGCGCGACGCACACCAACACGTCGTGGGACGCGGCCCGGTTCGAGATCTGCGCGCACCGCTGGTTGCACGTGGGCGAGCCCGGCTACGGGGTCTCCGTCGCGAACGACGCCACCTACGGCCACGACGTCACGCGTCGCGAGGGGGGCACGGGCACGACCGTCCGGCTGTCCCTGCTGCGGGCGCCCGTGTTCCCGGACCCGGAGGCGGACCAGGGTCACCACCGGCTGACCACCGTGCTGCACGCCGGCGCCTCCATCGCGGACGCGATCGAGGACGGCTACCGCACCAACCTGCCGGCGCGCGTCGTGCAGGGGGCCGGCCCGGTGACGCCGCTGGTCGTGGTCGACAACCCCGCGATCGTGGTCGAGGCCGTCAAGCTGGCCGAGGACCGCAGCGGTGACGTGATCGTGCGCCTGTACGAGTCGCTCGGGGGGCACGCGAAGGGGACGCTCACGCCGTCGTTCGCGGTCTCCGGTGCCCGGGCGGTCGACCTGCTGGAGCGGGACGTCGAGGCGCCGGGGGTCGCCTCGACCGCGGAAGCGGTGCAGCTCGCACTGCGCCCGTTCCAGATCGTCACCCTGCGTCTGCCGAGGGTCTGAGGGGACACCTGCGGCAGGCGTGGTGCGGCGGCGGGAAGGTCGGCCGCCGCCGCACCTTCATCCCCGCGGCCGGCGTGCCGATACAGGGGGGAGATCCGCGCGGGGCGGGCCGGTAGGGGGAGATCGTGCAGCTGCGTGGCAGGTGGGCCTTCGTCGTCGTGGGGGTCGCACTGCTCGCAGCATGCTCGACGCCTGCACCGGAGGCGCCGAAGGTCCCCATGGACGACCTGGTGCCGGTCGCGGGTACCGGGCCGTCGGGTGACGAGCTGCTGACCTGGTCCGCCGACGCGCACGTGCTCGGACCGCCCAAGGTCGTCGGCGACGTGATCCTCGACTACGTGAGCGCGGGGAACAGCTCGCTGGCCCTGACCGCCTGGTCGGCCTCCGATGGATCCGTGCTGTGGACCATCCCTGCCTCACCGGGCGCCGGGGCGGCCGGCGTGGAGCTCGAGCCGGGCACGGTCACCGTCGGCAACCGGACGTTCGCCGCGGTGGACACGGACGCCCCGGCGGGTGGCCACACGATCACGGTCGTCGACATCGCGACCGGCGTACCGGTGGAGTACCACAACTCCGCGACGACGGGGCAGACCTTCCGGTTCATCGCCGGTGGTCGGCCGGACAAGTGCAGCGACGCCGACCCGGGCGCGTTCTGCGTGGTGGGTGGCGTCGGACCCGACGTCACGCAGATGCGGACGTTCCGGCTCGACCCGGTGCAGGCGGTGATCACGGGCGACGCGGAATCGATCCCCGCGAACGCCCGACCGCTCTCGGGTGGCCTGTGGGCGACGAACGACCGTCCGCCGGCGGGCCAGGAGGTCCTCGGGCGGTCCGAGAACGGCGCGACCGTCTGGAGCCACCCCTACGACGAGCTGTTCGGACCCGGCTACTCCTCCGACAGCGGCTGGAACTGGCAGGAGGACCCGAAGAACACGCAGATCATCGGCAGCGTCGCCGCGCACCAGAAGGGCCAGTCCACCTGGGACGTAGCCGCGCAGTCCACCGTGGCGCTGGACGCTGCGACGGGTGCCGTGAGGTGGCGGGTCGACGGGGTCGCACCGGCCTGCCAGGTCGCCGGCGGGTACAGCGTCGACCTCTGGTGCCGCGCGACCGGAACGGCGACCGCCGCGGACGGCGCGCCAATGACTCCGGCCGGCCCCTTCGCCGTGTCGCTCGAGAAGTTCGACCCGGCGACCGGGTCGGTGGTGTGGAGCGCGCCTCTGGGGGACGCGCCCGGCGCGATCTTCTCGAGCATGGGCACCGCCTACGCCGGGAACGACCAGTACCGGATGGTCGGCAGCGCCGGGACCATCGTGCGGATCCGGCTGTCCGACGGCTCCATCACGCCCGTGGGCCCCGACGAGATCGTCGGCTGCCTGGCGACGACCGAGTACCAGTACCACGAGGGCGGGATCCCGTCCCTCGCGGAGATCACGTACCCCGGTCTCGACGTCGTGCAGCTGTGCCATGTCGACGGGACACCCGCGGGCGGCTCCGAGGTCACCACCCGGTTGCTGCAGGTCGTGGGCACGCCTGTGCACGCGGGCCTGGTCGTCCTCGCGACGCCCGCCGGGCTGCGGGCGTACCGCGTCCCCTGAGTCCGGGGGTCGTGAACCCCCTCCCGGGCTACGGGTGTCGATCCGCGGGCCGCAGGTCCGCGGCGACCGGACGCCGTCGGAGGGATTAGCCTCGACGGTGGACGAAACCACCGAGAGGACCACACCGCCGTGAAGACCTTCACCCTGCCCGGGACCGATCTGGTCGTGCCCAACGTCGTGCTCGGCATGATGCGTATCCAGGACAAGACCGACGACGAGGTGCGCACGCTCGTGGGCGCCGCGCGCGACTCCGGCATCGCGTTCCTCGACCACGCCGACGTGTACGGCTCCGACCTGCACGGCTGCGAGACCCGGTTCGCGGAGGCGCTCCAGCTGACCCCGGCCGACCGTGCCGAGCTGGTCATCCAGACCAAGGCCGGCATCGTGCGCGAAGGGCCGTACTTCGACTTCTCGTACGACCACCTGATCGCATCGGTCGACGGCTCGCTCGCCGCGCTCCAGACCGACTACATCGACATCCTGCTGCTGCACCGCCCCGACGCCCTGGTCGAGCCCGAGGAGGTCGCGCGCGCGTTCGACGCTCTCGAGGCGTCCGGCAAGGTGCGCGCGTTCGGCGTCTCCAACCAGACGCCGGGGCAGATCGAGCTGCTGCGCAAGTACGTGAAGCAGCCGATCGTGGCCAACCAGCTGCAGCTGTCCATCACGCATGCGCCGCTCGTGGCGCAGGGCGTCGCGTCGAACATGCTCGATCTGGACCAGTCGATCAGCCGCGACAACGGCATCGTCGACTACTGCCGCCTGCACGACATCACCATCCAGGCGTGGTCGCCGTTCCAGGCCAAGTTCTTCACGGGTGTCTTCCTGGACAACCCCGAGTACGCCGAGCTCAACGCGGTCATCGACCGGCTGGCCGCACAGTACGACGTGCCCCCGATCGCCGTCGCCACCGCGTGGATCACGCGGCACCCCGCGCGGATGCAGGTGGTCCTGGGGACGACGAGCCCCGAGCGCGTCCGGGGCGCAGCACTCGGTTCCGACCTGCCGCTGACCCGCGCCGAGTGGTACGACCTCTTCCGCGCCGCCGGGCACGTGGTGCCGTAGGCGCTCGCGGCGGTCGGGTCAAGGAAGGGCGATCACGGCCTCGGGCGTCGCGACGACGAGCAGGCGTCCCCGATCACTAGCGCCCCGCCACGATGAAGCGCGCCCCAGGGAGCTCTCTTCGCCGGAGGGCGGCGCGGCGTGGGTCATGGCGCGCAGCCTAGGTACCGTCTGCCCTCTGGATCTCCGACCGCGTGTCAGTGGTCGATCGTACACTTGTTCGAGTGATCAAGCTCGGGCAGGGGGTGGCGACGATGACGGCAGTGATGGATCAGGCGGGCACGACCGGTGTGCCCGCGGGTCAGTGGTCGGAGCCTGAGCCTGGGTCGGCGTTCCCGCTGTTCCCGGCCGGTTCGACGAGCCCGCGTGAGCTGTCCGCGGTGCTCGAGGCTCTCGCAGTGGCGGATCTGTCGGATGGGGATCTGTTCAGCGCTCTCGCGGGCTGGCAGCAGGTGATCTGCGCGGCCCAGGCAGCGCAGGCCGCCGTGCTGCAGGAGATGACCGCTCGGGCCAGCGTGCCTGACCAATGGATCGCGGACCATGTGGCGACGCAGCTGGTGTGCACGCGGCGGGTCGCGGACGACCTGGTAGCCCGGGCGTGCCTGACCGGGTCCCGGCCAGTGCTGCAGGACGCGTGGGCGGCGGGGCTGCTCGATGCGCGCAAGGTCGATGTGGTGGTCAAGGAGATCGCGTTCCTGAACCAGGACGCGGCGGCGGTCGAACCGGCGGTGCTTGCTGACGCGGTCGCGCACGCGGGGGTGCTCACGGCCCCGCAGCTGGGGCAGCGGGTCCGCCGCCAGGTGTTGGCCGTGGACGGTCGGGCAGCGGAGGCGCGCCGGGTGCGGGCGGTCGCGGACCGGTGTGTGACGTTGACGCCCGGAGTGGACGGCATGGCGTGGTTGACGGCACTGCTGCCCGCCCAGGTCGCCACCGCCGCGTTCACCGTCCTTGACGCCCTGGCCGGGACCACCCACGTGGACGGGGATCAACGGACCGCGGATCAACGGCGCGCCGACGCGTTCGGAGACGTGTTCATGAGCGTGCTCGAACGGCAGGCGACGCCGGACGGGTCCCCGTTGCCCCGCCGGCATGGTCAAGCAGTCACGATCAACGTCACGGTCGCGGCCAGCACCCTGCTAGGTCGCGATGATGCGCCGGGGTTCCTGGACTCGTTCGGCCCGATCCCCGCCGGCCTCGCACGGGACCTCGCGCAGGACGGGACGTGGCGACGGGTCCTGACCGACCCGGCAACCGGTCTGGTGTGCGAGGTCGGCGGCGTGACGTACCGGCCGGGCGCGGATCTGACCCGCACGGTGATCGCGCGTGACGTGACGTGCACGTTCCCGGGATGCCGCCAGCCCGCAGCACGATGCGATCTGGACCACCGGGTCCCCTTCGACCCGACCCGTCCGGCAGCTGATCAGACCTGTGTGGAGAACCTGCACGCGTTGTGCCGCCACCACCACCAGGCCAAGACCGAAAAGGCCTGGAACGTCACCTTCGACAAGGCGACCGGGATCTCCACCTGGACGTCCTGGCTCGGCATCACCACCTACAACCACCCGACCCCGATCCACGTCGACCCCAGCGCCCTTGAGCACCACCCCCCACCAGCGAGACCACCAACGACGCACGACCAACCACCACCCTTCTAGCTCGAGCGAGCCCCCGGAGGACGGCAGTCCGACCAGCCGCCGGGTCGTGGAGTTGTGCGCCGCCCGCGCTCTGAGGTGATCGTCTCGGTACCAGGTACCAGGTACCAGGTACCAGGTACCAGGTACCAGGTAGCAGGTACCAGGCACCGGGCACCGGGCATCGGGCACCGGGTGGCGGTGCGCTGGTGGGCGCGTTGTGCACGGTCCTTCCCCTCGGTTCCGACCTAGCCGGACCAGCGGGCCGGTGACAGACGGTCGGCGTATACAGGAGTCGTGACCGACTCCGCGCGTTCGACCTATGCACTGGCTGATCGGGTCGTTCGGCGGATCGGGTTCGGGGCGATGCAGCTCCCGGGACCAGGGGTGCTCGGGCCGCCGCGGGACCGCGACGAAGCGCTGTCGGTTCTGCGGCGGGCCGTCGAGCTGGGTGTGAACCACATCGACACGGCGCAGTTCTACGGGCCGGACGTGAGCAACGAGCTGATCCACGCGGCCCTCCACCCGTACCCGGACGACCTCGTCCTGGTCAGCAAGGTCGGGGCGGACCGGGACGCGACGGGGACCTGGCTCCCGGCGCAGGAACCTGCCTTGCTGCGCGCCGGGGTCGAGGCGAACCTTCGCAGCCTGGCCGTCGATCGCATCGACGTGGTCAACCTCCGGCTGCATGCCCCCGACCACGGCCCGACCGTCGCGCTCGACGACCAGCTGGACGAGATGGTGGCTCTCCGTGCCGAGGGCAAGATCGGCGGCGTCGGGGTGAGCAACGTGAGCCTCGACCAGGTGCGGCACGCGATGGAGCGGACGGAGATCGCGTGCGTCCAGAACGCGTACAACCTGCTCGCCCGCGACGACGAGCCGATCCTCGACCTGTGCCGGGAGCACGGCATCCCGTACGTGCCGTTCTTCCCGCTGGGGTCCGCTTTCGCGCGCATGCCCAAGGTGACCGACCACCCGGAGGTTCGCGCGGCAGCCGAACGGCTCGGCTCGACGCCGAGCCAGGTCGGCCTCGCGTGGCTGCTCGGGCACGCCGACAACATCCTGCTCATCCCGGGAACGTCGCGGCGGTCCCACCTGGAGGAGAACGTCGCGGCCGGCGCGCTGCGGCTCGACCCGGAGACCACCGCACGCCTGGACGCCACGTCCGGCCCAGCCTGAGCCGGGTCGATACCCTCGGCGTCATGCCCGTCGCGCAGACCGGCGAGAGGGAGGACCCGTGACGTTCCAGGCGTACCTCGACAACATCGAGGACCAGACCGGCTTGACCCCGCGTCAGTTCGTCGAGCTGGCCAAGGAGCGCGGCTACGACGACCCCTCCGTGAAGGCGGGGGTGATCGTCGACTGGCTCAAGGAGGACTACGGCCTGGGCCGAGGGCACGCGATGGCGCTGGTGCACGTCATCCAGAAGGGACCGGCGATCAGCAGCAAGCACGTCGGCACGGACGGGGTGCATCGCGACGACACCGACCAGCTGTGGCTCGACGGCAGGGCGACGAACCCGGCGAACACCTAGCTCAGAGCCGCTCGAGGAGTCGCACCTCGACCTCGTCGCCGGACTGGCCCTTGCCGATCTGCGCGCACAGCGCGGCACGCAGCGGGAGCCAGTGCGGATCCGTTCCCGACAACATGAGGGTTGCGTCGAACGGGTGCCCGCCGAGCGTGCCTCGGACCTTGACGGGCCGCCGCGTGCCCAGCAGGTCGGCCGACCCGTCGAGCGTCACGAAGGTGGGGAAGGCGCCGTCCTTCTCGATCGCGGCGACGAAGGTGGCGTCGAGGGGCTCGCTCATGGCAGAACCCTACGCAGCGGCCTCCCGGAGCGAGCCGAGCGCACGCGGCCGTCGCGGGCGGCGACCGGTACCGTTGCGCCCGTGCCCGCACACGCCACCGGACCCGCGCGCCTCGTGCGCGCGTTCGTCGTCGCGGTGAGCACCGTGTTCCTCGCGCTCGCCGCGCACCTGCTCGGTGGCGGGGACGTCCCGCACGCGATCGTCCTGGTGCCGCTGGCCGCCGTCGCACTCGCCGCCGCGGTGCCGCTCAGCGCTCGACGGGTGGGGTTGCCGGGTGCCGTCGCCATGCTGGGCGTCGGTCAGCTGGTTCTGCACCACGCGTTCGACGCGCTCAGCGGCATGGGCTGCGCGCCCGCTGCCGGTTCTGCCTCGGTCCAGCACGTCCATGCCGCCGCGCAGACGATGCAGGTCGCGTGCACGTCGACGCACGCGGGGTCGGCGCCGGCGCTCGGCGGGTCCGCCATGCTCGTCGTGCACGTCGTCGCGACCCTGCTGACCGCCGCGCTCATCGCCGGCACCGATCGGGCCCTGACGTGGATCACCACGTGGATGCGCCCCCTCGTGGCGCTGCTCGCTCCCGTCGCGCTGCCCGCGTCCGCCACCCTGCCGGTCAAGGTCGAGGCGCACGTCCCGGCCGCCCGGCGCGACGTCGCTGTCGTTCCCCTGCGCGGTCCACCGCTGCGGGCCGCGCACGTCACGCTGGCTGCCTGAGCCTCCACGGAGAGCGGGCCGGCCCGGGCGTGCGCGTTCGCACACCCTCGTCGGTCACCCCATCCTCAGGAGCCTCCGCCATGCCTTCGACCCATCGCCGGAACCGCCTCGCGGCGGTCGTCCTGACGAGCCTCGGGCTCGTCGTCCTCCCGGCTGCCGCCGCCTCCGCGCACGTCCACGTCGACCCCGACGAGACCGCAGCCGGCGAGTTCTCGGTCCTCACGTTCCGCGTCCCCACCGAGTCCGCCACGGCGTCGACCAGCCAGGTCGTCGTCGACCTGCCGACCGACCACCCGCTCCTCTCGGTGTCGACCAGGCCCATCCCCGGCTGGACGGCGTCCGTGACCGAGGCGCCGCTGCCCGCGCCGGTCGTCGTCGAGGGCACGACCCTCACCAAGGCCCCGGCGACCGTGACCTGGACCGCGCAGCCCGGCAGCGAGATCGCCGACGGCCAGTTCCAGCAGTTCGAGCTGTCGGTCGGCCCGCTCCCCGACGCCGGCACCCAGCTCACGTTCCCGACGCACCAGACGTACACCGACGGCACGGTGGTGGACTGGACTGACCCGACGCCGGCGAGCGGGGAGGAGCCCGAGCACCCGGTGCCCACGTTCACGACGACCGCCGCCGAGGCCGAGGGCCACGATCACGCGACGGCCGAGCCGACCGATGAGGCGACGGTGTCGGTCACCAGCAGCGGGCAGACGTCGACCGACGCCTCCACCGACACGCTCGCGCGCACGTTGGGGATCGTCGGCATGGTGCTCGGGGCCGCCGCCCTGGCGGTCGCCCTCGTCTCGCGGCGTCGGCGCGGGGACGCGGCCTGATGCGCGCCCCGTCGATTCGCGCGCTGCTCGTCGTCGGCCTCGGGCTGGTCCTCGGGCTGACCGGTGCCGGGGCGGCGGAGGCGCACAACGTGCTGCGCAGCACCGACCCGGCGGACGGCTCGACGATCGCGGTCGCCCCCGCCCAGGTCACGCTCACGTTCGACGAGCCGGCCCTCGCGCTCGGCACCGAGATCGAGGTGCGCGACCCCGCGGGGACGCTGGTGAGCGCCGGCGACGCGGTCCTCGTCGACGCGACCGTCTCGGAGGAGCTCGCCGGCGACCTGCCGGCGGGGAGGTACACCGTGGCGTGGCGGGTCACGTCGGCGGACGGGCACCCGATCACCGGCCAGCTCAGCTTCACGACCACGGGGGCGACGACGATCGGTGGCGCGACCACCGACAGCCCGACCACCGACAGCCCGACCCCGTCCGACGCCGGGGACGAGCAGTCGACCGCGTCGGGCGGCGGCAACGCCCCGGTGATCGTCGCGGGCGTCCTCGCCGTGATCGCCGCCGCCGCTGTGGTCTGGTGGCTGCTCCGACGGGGTCGACGAGGCGCTGAGTGAGCGCGCCCCGGCCCTGAGGGCGCGCTAGGAGGTCCGCTGCAGCGAGCCGACGGGCAGGTTGTCCTGGTTGACCAGCACCATCGTGTCGTCGTCGTGCACGAGCCCGGCGACGGACGTCGGGAGCCACGGGTCCACCTCGGGGCAGTACATCTTCGTGGTGGCCCAGGCCGAGAAGCTGACACCGGTGTCGGACGCCTTCCAGGTGCCAACCACCCTGTTGCAGCCGTCGGACCCGCTGGCCGAGCCGTCGCTGCCGAGGACGAGGTAGGCCGAGCCCTCGGTGGTCGACGCGCCCCAGGTGCCGGTTGCGTCGGTGGCGGGCGTCGCGTCGCCCGACGACGACGTCGCCGCGCCGCAGCCGGATATCAGTCCCAGCAGGAGCAGCGCGGCGAGGGAGGCGACGCGTCGGCTCATATCGGGCACGCTAGCACCGGGCCGGGGCGCGCCCCGGGGGGCGAGACGAGAGGCGGGGCATGTCCGACGCGACCGTGAGCCTGCTGGTCCTGGCCGGGTGCGTGGGGCTCTTCGTCTGGAACCGGCTGCCGGTGGGCGCGGTGGCTGTCCTGACCGCGCTGGCCCTCTACGCGACGGGCCTCGTCACGGCGACGCAGGCGGTGGCCGGCTTCGGGGACCCGGTCGTGATCTTCATCGCCAGCCTTTTCGTGCTGAGCGAGGGCCTGGAGTCCTCGGGGGTGACGGCGTGGGCGGGTCAGCAGCTGATCGCGCGGGCGGGGACCGGACGGGCGAAGCTGCTGGTCGCTCTCATGGCCCTGTCCGCGGTGATGGCCGCCCTGGTCACCCCGAACGGCGCCGCCGCCGCCCTGCTCCCGGTCGTCGTGCTGGCCGCGCGCAGAGCCGGCAGGGCCACGTCGCAGATGCTCATGCCGCTCGCCTTCGCGGCCAGCGCCGGCGCGCTCCTCGTGCTGTCGGGCAGTCCCGTCAACGTCATCGTGTCGGAGTCGCTGTCCGAGGCGACCGGCGACACGTTCGGCTTCTTCGAGTTCGCCCTGATCGGGTTGCCGCTCGTCGTGGTGACGGTCCTCGTCGCGGTGCTCGTCGGCAAGCCCCTGCTCCCGGACCGCACTCCCACGTCCCTGCCCGCGGACTTCTCCGGCCACGTGGACCGCCTGGTCGAGCACTACCGGCTCGAGCAGGGCTTCTTCCGGCTGCGCGTCACCGCGGCCTCGTCGGTCGGGCCGTTCACCGTCCCGGACGACGTCGTGCTCATCGGGGTGCAGAAGCAGGACGGCGAGCTCGCCGACGAGCGTCACCGTCCGGTCGTCGGCGACGTGCTCGTCGCGACGGGGGACGGGACGACCGCGTTCGCCGAGGCGCACGGCCTGACGATCGCGTCGACACCGCTGACCGCACGGACGCGCGAGGCGTTGCTCGGCCGCGAGGTCGGGATCGCCGAGCTGGTGGTCTCGCCGCGGTCGGCGATCATCGGCGAGACCGTCTTCCCGGGCGCGGTCCGCTCGGGCGTCACCATCCTCGCCGTGCGCCGCCTGGGTCGCGACCGGTTGCGGACCGTGCTCGCCGAGGGGGATGCGCTCCTCGTGCACGGGACCTGGCCGGCCGTCGAGGCGCTCGCGGACGACGACGACGTGCTGCTGGTGGACAGCCCCGAGATGGTGCGGCGGCAGACGGTCGCGTTCGGCCCGCTGGCGTGGCGGGCGGTCGCGGTGCTCGTCGGGACGGTGATCCTGCTGGCCAGCGGTGCCGTGCCGCCCGCGATCGCGGGGCTGGTCGGCGCGGTCGCGATGGTCCTGACGGGCGTCGTCGCCGGCCCGCAGGCGCTGCGGGCGGTCTCGTGGCAGACGGTGATCCTCGTCGGCGGGCTGATCCCGCTGTCCGTGGCCATCGCGTCCAGCGGCGCCGCCGACCTCGTCGCGGGCTGGCTGCTGGACCTCGTCGGCGACGGCGACCCGCGGCTGGTGCTCGCGGCGCTCTTCGTGGTGACCGTCCTGCTGGGCCAGGTGGTGAGCAACACCGCGACCGTGCTGATCGTCGCCCCGATCGCGGTCGCGGTGGCGGGCGAGGCCGGGCTCGCGCTGGCGCCGGTCCTCATGCTCGTGGCGGTCGCGGGCGCCGCGTCGTTCCTCACCCCGATCGCCACCCCCGCGAACATGATGGTGATGACGCCCGGCGGGTACACGTTCGGGTCGTACTGGAAGCTCGGGCTCGCGACGACGGCGGCGTGGTTCGTCGTCGCGGTGGGCCTGATCCCGGTGATCTGGCCGGTCTAGTGCAGGTAGATGGACGCGCCGGGTCCCAGGGGGATGCCGAGCAGGTACCAGACGACCAGGAGCGCGGACCACGTGACCAGCAGCACCACCGTGTACGGGAGCATCAGCGAGATCACCGACCCGACGCCCACCTTGCGCCGGTAGCGCTCGGCGAAGATGACGATGAGGGCGAAGTACGGCATGAGCGGTGTGGCCACGTTCACGGGCGAGTCGCCGACGCGGTAGGCGGCCATCGCGAGGTCCGGGGAGATGCCCAGCTGGATGAACAGCGGCACGAAGACCGGCGCGAAGATCGCCCACTTGGGCACCACGCCGCCGATGAAGATGTCGATGACGGCTGTCACCGCGATGAGCCCGATGATCAACCAGACCGTGCTGAGGTTCGCGTTCTCGAGGGCGTCGGCCATGTTCACGGCCGCGATGGTGCCCAGGTTGGAGTAGTTGAAGTACGCGATGAACTGGCTGATCACGAGCAGCAGGAAGATCAGCCCGGACAGCCCGGCGATCGTCTTGGTCATCGGGTTGATGACGTCCATCGACCCCGTGATCGTCCCGGCGGCCCGGCCGTAGCAGAGCCCCATCACGAAGAAGTAGATGAGGATCAGGAAGATGATCGAGTTGAGGAACGGGCTGTTCTCGATCAGCGAGCCGGTCTCCGGGTTCCGCAGCACCGCGTTCGGCGGGATGGTGAGGAGCAGGACCACCACGGTCACGCCGACGAACCCCCAGAACGCCCAGCGCAGGCCGTTCTTCTCCTCCGGGCTCAGCTCGCCCGACGGCGCCTCCGTCGCGGCCGTCTCCGGTCCCTCGCTCGGGTGGTAGGGCCCGAGCCGCGGCTCGACGAACTTCTCGGTCAGGATCGTCGCGACGACGGCGACGAGCAGCGTCGAGGCGATCCCGAAGTAGAGGTTGCCGGTGATCGAGACGTGGTTGGCGGGGTCGGCGATCGCCTCGTTGGTGATCTGGGCGAGCATGCCGTCCACCGGCGTGATGAGGATGTTCACGGCGAACCCGCCGCCGACGCCCGCGAACGCCGCCGCAAGCCCGGCCAGCGGGTGCCGCCCGAGCGAGAGGAACACCGCCGCCGAGAGCGGGATGAGCACGAGGTAGCCGGCGTCGGTCGCGATCGAGGACAGCACGCCCAGCAGCACGATGATGAACGTGATCGCCCGCGCCGGCGTGACCTTGACCAGCCGCTTGATGAACGCCTGGATCAGGCCGACCTCCTCGGCCATCCCGACGCCGATCATGGCCACGAGGATCACGCCGACCACGCCGAAGCTGTTGAAGTTGGCCACCGGTGACGTGAACACGAACCGCAGCCCGTCGGCATCCAGCAGGCTGCGCGCGGCGACCGTGACCGTCTGGACGTCGTCGGCACCCAGCTGCGCCTGCTCGAAGGTGACGCTGGAGCCCGCGGCCTGGAAGATCGCCGACAGCACCATGATCGCGCCGATGAGGATCAGGAAGATGATCACCGGGTGCGGGACCTTGTTGCCCACCCGCTCGATCCAGTCCAGGACCTTCTGGAGCAGCGACCGTTGCTCGATCTCGACCGTTGACACGCGGCGTTCCCCTCGCTGACGACACCCTCGTCCTGGGTTCTAGCCCGAACGTAGCGGACGCATTTCCCTCGTGGCCGTCAGTCGTCGACCTGCGCGCCGCTCGGGGTCGGCGTCGATCCCTGTCGGGGCTCGGGCCGTGACGCGAACAGGTTCAAGCCCAGCGCACCCGACAGGAAGCGCGTGGCCAGCTGACCGCGGACGCTGTTGCCGGCGGGGTCGAGCCGCGGCGAGAAGGTGGCCAACGAGCCCTTGCCCGGCACCACGGTGACGATGCCGCCCGACACCCCGCTCTTGCCCGGCAGGCCGATGCTGAACAGCCACTCGCCCGAGCGCTCGTACAGCCCGCTCGTGGCCAGGGCCGCCAGCACGTAACGGCAGACCGACGCGTCGACCACGCGTTCGCCCGTCATCGGGTTGACGCCCCCGTCGGCCAGCGTCGCGCCCATGACGGCCAGGTCCGCCGCCGAGACCCGCACAGAGCACTGTCGCGTGTAGATGTCGGTGACCTCGAGCGGGTCGTGGGTGATCCGGCCGTAGCTCTCCAGCAGCCGTGCGATGGCCTGGTTCCGCCGGTTGTGCGCGGCCTCGGAGGCGTACACGTCGTCGTCGAGCACGAGCGGACGACCCGCGAACGCGGAGAGGCCGGCCTGCACGAACGCCCACTTCTCCGCCGCCGTCCGCCCGGGCGCCAGGCCCGTCGTGGTCAGCGCCCCCGCGTTGACCAGGGGATTCATCGGGCTGCCGCCGTTCAGCTCGAGCGCCATCACCGAGTTGAACGGCAGGCCGGTGTTGTTCACACCGACCGCGTCGAGGACGGCCTCCGGGCCCAGCGCATCGCAGACGAGCGCGAACACGAACGCCTTGGACACCGACTGGATCGAGAACTCGTGCCGCGCGTCGCCGACACTGTGCGACGCCCCGGTCACGGACACGATGCTGAGCCCGAACAGCGCCGGGTCCGCCGCCGCCAGCGCGGGGATGTAGTCGGCCACCTCGCCCTCGTCGACGCCCTCGTACCGGTCGTACGCCTCCTGCATGAGCTCCATCACCAGCTCGCGCCGGGGCAGAGTTCCGGTGGAGACCACGTCCGGGTCGATGTCCTCGCTCGTCATGTGCCCATATCAGCACAGGTCAGCGAGCAGATTGCGCGATCAGCCAGTCCAGTGCCTCGGCGGCGGCGGCCAGCACGGACACGTGCCCGTCGCCGGGGCGCAGCCAGAGCGTCGACGACGGCACCCGCGACGCCAGCCACCGTCCGTGCGAGGCGGGCACCATGCGGTCGTCGAGACCGTGCAGGAAGAGCGTCGGGCCGTGGACGTCGGCAGGGTCGAAGCCCCACGGACCGACGAGCGCGAGGTCGTCGTCGATCATGCCGTCGGGCCCGGCAGCCATGGCGGCGCCCGCGATCCGACCCAGCCACGCCCAGTCGCCCTCGAGCGCCGCGCCGTCGGCCGCCGTGAACATCTCCGGGTCGAACTCGCCGGTCGCCAGCTGCGCGGCGAGCGCCTCACGCCCGCGCGTCGCCGCACCCAGCTCCGCGCGCCCGGACGAACCCATCCCCGCGAAGTAGTCGAGCCCGGCGGCGTCGACGGGCGCCGGCGACGAGCCGCACACGGCCGCCGTCACCCGGTCCGGCAGCAGCGCCGCGCAGGCGAGCGCGTGCGGGCCGCCGCCCGAGTGCCCCATCACCGCGAACCGCTCGATGCCGAGCGCGTGCGCCACGGCGGCCGTGTCCGGTGCCGCGCTCGCGACGGACCGCCCGGGGTCGGGCGTCGATCCGCCGTAGGACGGCCGGTCGTAGCCGACCCAGCGGATCCCGCGTCGCCGGGCCGCGTCGAGCAGGGGCTCCGGGGGCTCGCCCGTGTTCGGCGTGCCTGCGTGCCAGAGCACCGCGAGCCGCTCGTCGGCCACCGGGACGTCGTAGGCGTGCAGCGTCCGGCCGTCGGGCAGGAGGACGTCGACCATGCCGGCGAGCGTAGGACGGGTGCGCGCCGCCCGCAGGCTGTCGGTGGTCGGGCCTAGCGTGTGGGGGATGGACGTCGTGGAGAAGGCGGTCGCGGGTCGGTTCGACCTCGCGCAGAGCATCGCGTTCGGGTTCGGGGGTCGCGACGCCGGCGCGGGGTCGGTGATGCGGCTCGCGTTCTGCCTGGACGGGTACACCGACCAGGTCGGCGCGGTGGTGACCCAGCCCGACGCCCAGGTGCTGCGCGTCGAGGTGCACGGCGAGGCGGACCCGCAGCGGGTGGCGGACCAGGTGGCTCGGGTGCTGTCGGCGGACGTCGACGGGACGGGGTACGACGAGCTGGGCGGGCGGGACCCGGTCGTCGGCACGGCACAGGCCAGGCGTCCCGGGCTTCGGCCCCCGCTCTTCTACTCCGCGTACGAGGCCTTGCTCTGGTCGGTGCTGTCCGCGCGCCGACCGCAACGACAGATGGCCGTCGTCCGCGAGCAGCTGGCGCGGGCGCACGGGCGGACCTTCACGCTCGACGGCGTCGAGCTCGCTGCCGTCCCGCTGCCCGAACAGCTGCTCGCCGTCTCCGGGTTCGACCCGATCCCGGAGATCAAGCTGCACCGGATGCACGCGATCGCCCGCGCCGCGCTCGACGGCGCCCTCGACACCGCGACCCTGCGAGCCCAGGACCCGGAGGTCACCCGCGCGCAGCTGCAGACGTTCGAGGGGATCGGGCCGTTCTACTCCGAGCTGGTGCTGGTCCGCGCCCTCGGGCACACCGACGTTCTCCCGGTCAACGAGCCCATGGTCCGTGGCGCGACCGCGGCAGCACTCGGCGAGGCCGAGCCGCTCGATCCGGAGAGGTTGGCCGAGGTGGCCGAGGCGTGGCGGCCGTGGCGCACCTGGGTGGGTGTGGCACTGCGGGCGACCGCGGCGCAGTGAGCGCCACCGGGTTCACGGGAGCGCGGGGAACGCGCGCCGGGACACCAGGACGGCCACCAGCCCGATGGCGATGATCGCCGCGCCGAGGTAGGGCAGCCACTCCAGACCCGCCCCAGCGAGCACGAGCGCCCCGAGCGCGGCGCCGCCGCCGATGCCGATGTTCGCCGTGCTGTTCACCAGCGCACCGACGACGTCCGGGGACGCGCCGCGCGTGCGGATGGCGGCCGTCTGGAACACCGACGCGACCGCGCCGAAGCCCGCGGACCACACGGCCGCCGCGACGAGCACCCCCGGCAGCGACGGGAACAGCAGCCCGAGCGCGAGCAGTCCGACGACGACGACGGACAGGACGAGGATCGTGCTGCGGCGAGGGTGCGTGTCGAGGGCGGTGACGGCGTACGCGGTGCCGACCAGCCCGAGTGCGCCGAGGCCGAGGAGCACCGGCCCCACCGCCACCTCGCCCAGGCCGGCGCCGATCAGCAGCACCGCGATGTAGGTGTAGACGGTGTACTGCCCGAGGTAGGTCAGCGAGTTGGTGGTGGACACGACCGCGAGGCGCGCGCGGTTGGTGCCCCGGGCCTCGTCGGCGACCGGAGCCCCACCGCCGGCGACCGCCGGCAGGAAGATCGTGACCAGGACGACGGCCACGGCGCACGCGCCGCCCAGGACGGCGAACGCGGTCCGCCACCCGACCGCCGCGCCGAGCGCGGTGGACAGCGGGACGCCGAGCACGAACCCCGCGGACGCGCCGGCGGTCACCAGCGCGAGCGCGCGCCCGGTGAACTGCGGGCTGACCAGCCGCGACGCGTACCCGATGGCGACCGAGAAGAAGATCGCATGGGCGATCCCGCCGAGCGCGCGAGCGCCGGCGACCACCCCGAACGACGGGGCGACGGCCACCAGCGCGTTGCTGAGCGTGTAGGCGACGAGCGTGCCGAGCAGCAGCCCCTTGCGCGGCAGGCGCCGGGTGACCAGCACGAGCGGGACGGCCAGCGCCGCGACCATGACCGCGTAGATGGTGACCAGCAGCCCCGCGACCGACTCCGTGACGGCCAGGTCGTCGCTCATCTGCGGCAGCAGACCCACCGGGACGAGCTCCGTGGTGATCGCGACGAACGTCGCGAGCGCCAGGGCGACGATGCCACCGCCGGCCTCGCGGACCGTGCCGGGCTGCCAGTGGTGGGTGCTCGTCACGCTGGCATGCTCGCACGCACCCGCGACACGGGCCGGACGGAGGCGCAGCGCACGAAAGGTCCCCCGCCGCGAAGCGGACATCTTGTACCGTGCGAGCGAACTGACCCGTGTCCGCGCGCACCCGCCCGGATCCGCCCGCATCTCGCGAAGGAGCGCGCCCGATGGCTTCGCCTCAGGGCCTCGCGCCCGCCACCCGGACGCTGCTCACGTTGGCCGCGTTCGTCGTCACCCTCGCCGGGTTGCACGCGGCCGGTGGGTTCTTCGCGCCGATCATGCTCGCCGTGGTGCTCGTCATCATCTGCCACCCGCTGCGGATCCCGTTGGAGCGCCGGGGCTGGAAGCCCTGGATGGCGACGACGGCCGTGATCGTGACCGTCTACCTGATCCTCGCGATCCTCGTCGCGATGCTCGTGTTCGCCGGCATCCGGTTCACGGACCTGGTCCGCTCCTACAGCGACGAGCTGCAGCAGTCGCTCGCGGACGTGACCACGTGGCTCGGGTCCCTCGGCGTCGACCAGAGCACCGCGAGCTCGATCACCAGCGAGATCAACCCGTCGCAGGTGGTCAACGCGGCGACGTCGGTGGCCAGCACCGTGCTGAGCATCGCGGGGTCGTTCTTCTTCGTGCTCGCCTACGTGATCTTCATGGGGGTCGACGCCGCCCGGTACGACCGCGGGCGCCCGGCCTTCTTGCCCACCAAGTCCGACGTCTTCGAGCGGGCCACGATCTTCAACCGCGGTGTGCGCAGCTACTTCGTGGTCAGCGCGACGTTCGGCGCGATCGTCGCCGTCATCGACGGGATCGCGCTCTACCTGCTGGGCGTCCCCGCGGCGGTGGTCTGGGCGATCCTCGCGTTCGTCACCAACTTCATCCCGAACATCGGCTTCATCATCGGCTTGATCCCGCCGATGCTGCTGGCGTTCGTGGTGGGCGGCTGGGAGCTGGCGCTGTGGGTCCTGGTGGTCTACTGCCTGGTCAACGTGACGCTCCAGGTGATGGTGCAGCCGCGGTTCGTCTCCGACGCGGTGAACATCACGCTGACGCTGAGCTTCGTCTCGGTCGTCTTCTGGACGTTCATCATCGGCCCGCTGGGCGCCATCCTGGCGGTCCCGATGACCCTGCTGACCCGCGCGATGCTGCTGCAGAAGAACGGGTCGAACGCGTTCTACTTCTGGATCTCGGGCGAGACCGGCGCCGAGGAGCCGACCTCCCCCGACGACGCGGTCCCGGCCGACCCGCACCCCGAGATCGAGGCGCCGGACGAGCGGCCGCCCGCGATCGCGGACGCGACCGCCTGAGCGCCGCGGCACTCACCGGTCGGTGAGCGCCAGCTTCACGCCGAGTGCGACGAAGGCGCCGGCGAACGTGCGGCGCATCCAGCGGACGAGGTGCGGCCGGCTGACCACGTGCGACCGGACGGCCGCCGCGAAGGCGCCGTAGATGGCGAACACCACGAACGTCATCGCCATGAACACGCCGCTGAGCATCGTCATGTGCGCGAGGGCGCCGGGTTGGTCGGGGTGCACGAACTGGGGCAGGAACGCGAAGAAGAAGATGGTCAGCTTCGGGTTGAGGATGTTGATCAGGATCGCGGACCAGATCACCTGGCGCGCCGACCTGACCGGCGCGCCCGGGCTGCCCGCGCCCTCGTCGACCACCAGCTCGCTGCGGTCGCGCCACATCCGCACGGCCATGAACAGCAGGTACGCCACGCCGAGCAGCTTCAGCGACTGGAAGGCGACGGCGCTCGCGTTGAGCACCGCGGCCAGCCCGGTGATGGCCGCGACCATGTGCGGGACGATCCCGAGCGTGCAGCCGAGCGCCGCGACGAGGCTCGCGCGGGTGCCCCGGCTCAGACCGGCGCTCAGGGTGTACAGGACGCCGGTGCCGGGCGTCGCGACGATCACCAGCGAGGTCAGCAGGAACGCCAGGGTCATGTGGGCCATCGTGCACCCGCGCGACATCGCCACGCGATGGCGTTCTTCGCCGCGACCCAGGGTCAGAAGCGCTCGACGAGCAGGGCCAGCTGGTCGGGAGCCAGCGCGAGACCCATGTCCCGCAGGACCCCGTCCAGGGACTCGTCGTCGACGTGGGTGCTCGACAGCCGACCCGCGGGTGCCTCGACCACCAGCTGGCGGCCCGTGAGCAGGTGGGTCAGGGACTCGTCGCGACGCTGGACGACGAGCTGCGGGGTGAACCGGGAGGTCGGCGACGTGGAGGTGACCCAGTTGGCGGCGGCGACGTCGACCAGGTAGGTGTCCTCGGGCGGGACCGTGTAGTGGGTGATCCAGCGGCCGGCGTGCTGCTCGTGCAGCTGCCAGCTGCCGTCGGCGAGCTGGACCGTGCGGAACGTCCAGCCGCCCTGCGAGGTCACGTTCCCGGCGATCAGCGGGACGGGGAACAGCAGCCCGGAGCCGTAGCCCGTGTCGGCCAGGTGCCAGACGTCGTCGACGAGCACGAAGACGACCAGGTGCGAGCGGGGCCGGGGCGTCACGGACGGGTCGCCGATGCGCGCGAGCCGGCGCTGCACCGGGTAGCCCAGGCGTTCGAGGGCCGCCGCGAGCAGGATCGCGTGCTCGTGGCAGTAGCCGCCGCGGTGCCCGTCGACGAGCTTGCGCTGCACCGCCGGGAGGTCGACGCTGATGCCGGCACCGAGCAGGACGTCAAGGTTCTCGAACGGGATGGCAGCCAGGTGCGCACGGTGGATCTCGGGGAACGCACTGTCGGCGGCCAGGCCGATCCGGTCGAGGTAGGCGGGTAGGTCGAGCCGCTCGACGCCCCACGCGGTCACGTGCTCGTCCACGGGGCGACCCGACCGAGGCGGCGCATCCGGCCGGTGGTCGTCACGAAGGAACCGAGGAGCACGCGAGGGAGCGTACGCCGGGCGTGCGGGCCAGGCCCGCGCTCACGGACTGATCAGTGCGTTTCCACCGCGTAAATTCCCGCATCTGCCCGGTTCCGGGGTGTCACCATGACCGCGTGACCGCCGTCGAGGTGTGGGAGGAGCGCGTCCGCTGGCCGTTGGCCGGTGCGGCGCTGCTGTTCCTGGCCGCCTACGCGACGCCGATCGTCTTCCCCGGCGTCCCGCACGACGTCCACGTCCTGTGCGACCTGCTGATCGCGGCCACCTGGGTGCTGTTCGCCGTCGACTACTTCGGCCGCCTGTACCTCAGCAAGGACCGCTGGCACTTCTTCCGCAAGAACGTGCTCGATCTCGCGGTGATCGCACTCCCCGTGCTGCGCCCGCTGCGGCTGCTGCGTCTGGTCGCGCTGATCGCGATCCTCAACCGGGCGGGCTCGGCCAGCCTGCGCGGTCGTGTCGTCATGTTCGCGATCGGTGGCACCGTCCTGCTGGTCACGTGCGGGGCGCTCGCCATCACCGACGCGGAGCGCGGCAAGCCCGGCAGCACGATCGCGAACGTGGGCGACGGGTTGTGGTGGGCGATGTCGACCATCACCACGGTCGGTTACGGCGACCGCTACCCCGTGACACCCACCGGGCGGTTCATCGCGGCCGCGCTGATGGTCGGTGGCATCGCGCTGCTCGGAGTGGTGACTGCGACGCTCGCGTCGTGGCTGGTCGAGCGCGTGGCCGAGGTCAACGAGCAGGAAGAGGCGGTGACCCGCACCGAGATCGACTCGCTCCTGGGGGAGATCCGGGCGTTGCGCGCGGAGATCGGGGCAATGTCCCACCGTGAGGACCCCGAACCGGTCGAACAATCATCTGGTTGAAATTTCGACGAGACTTCCGGAGAACTCCTCTGGAAGTCGCCTGAATGGCCGCGTGATTCTGCCCACACAGCGCATTCACAGTCGCTACTGTTCGCGTCATGCACACACTTCTCTCGACCGTCTCCACGACGTCGACCACGTCCTCCGGTGCCACAGGACTCATCTTCGGCATCTACCTCGTCGCCTACATCGCCCTCTTCGTCATCCCGATGTGGGTCATCTTCACGAAGGCCGGCGAGGCGGGCTGGCAGTCGATCATCCCGATCTGGAACTACATCGTCCTGATCAAGATCTCGGGCAAGCCGATGTGGTGGATCATCCTTTTCCTGATCCCGATCGTGAACATCGTGATCTGGATCCTCGTGCTCAACGGTCTGTCCGCGTCGTTCGGGCACGGGGCCGGATTCACCGTGGGCCTGTTCTTCCTGAGCGTGATCTTCTACTACATCCTCGCGTTCGACGGCAGCCAGTACCGGGGCCCCGGCGGCACCGTCGCCGTGCCAGGTGGCTACGCCACCGCCTGACCCGCAACCGGCCCGGCCGCACCCCTCGGCTCGAGGGGTGCGGCCGTTTGCGTGCGGCCTAGGGTGGTGCGGTTCCAGGATCGAGAGGACGTCGTGACAGAGCTGTCATACGAGGCGGTGGTGCGCACGCTGCGCACGGCCGGCTGCGTGTTCGCCGAGGACGAGGCGACACTCCTGCTCCAGTCCGCCCGGTCGACCGACGAGCTCGCGGCGATGCTCGAGCGCCGGGTGGCCGGTGAGCCGCTGGAAGTCGTCGTCGGATGGGCGTCGTTCTGCGGGCTGCGCATCGAGATCGACCCCGGCGTCTTCGTCCCGCGCCTGCGCACCGAGTTCCTGGTCGACGAGGCGGCCCGCCTGGTCGAGCTCGTCCGTCTCGTGCTCCCCTCGGACGAACCGGTCGTGGTCCTCGACCTGTGCTGCGGCTCCGGCGCGCTCGGGGTCGCCCTCGCCGAGACGCTCGACACCGACGTCGAGCTCTACGCCGTCGACATCGAGCCGGCGGCCGTGGCGTGCGCGACCCGTAACGTCGCCCCCGTCGGCGGGCTGGTCCTCCAGGGTGACCTGGACGAACCCCTGCCCGACCACCTGCTCGGCCGGGTCGAGGTGCTGCTGGCCAACGTGCCCTACGTGCCCACCCGCGTGATCGCCTCGATGCCCACGGAGGCCCGCGACCACGAGCCCCTCGTGACCCTCGACGGCGGTCCCGACGGCCTCGACGTGCTGCGTCGCGTCGCCGAGCTGGCCCCCCGGTGGCTGGCCCCGGGCGGCCACGTCCTCGTCGAGACCAGCGAGGGACAGGCCGACGACGCCTGCGCCGCGTTCGAGGCGGCGGGGCTCACCGCCCGGGTGGCCGTGGACGTCGACCGGGAGGCCACGGCCATCGTCGGGACCCTGCTCGCGGACTGACGCCGTCAGCGCCTGTTCTCGAGCCAGTTCGGGTTCGACATGAGGCCCAGGACGTTGCCGAACGGGTCCGTGACCGAGGCGGTGACGAAGCCGTGGCCGCGCTCGCGGATGCCGTCGTGCACGGCTGCACCCTGGTCGAGGGCCGCCTGGAAGGTCGCGGCGAGGTCGTCGACGTGCCAGTAGACGATCGCGCCTGAGGGGCCGCCCTGGGTGGGCGCGTAGCGGCGGTCGACGATCCCGAGCTCGTCGTGGTGGTCGCCCAGGCGGAACTCGACGTAGCCGTCGCGGACGAAGTACGGCTCGACACCCAGGAGGTCGGCGTACCAGGCGTGGGCGGCGTCGACGTCGTCGGCGAAGAACGAGACGTTGGCGATGCCGCGGAAGGAGGTGCGTGCCGATGTGTTCATGACTCCACTCTTCCGCGCAAAGTGCTCATCCTCTGAGCACGTTTCTGGCTAGCCTGAGATCGTGCGCGCAGACCGGTTGGTGGCGACGCTCCTGCTCATGCAGGCGCGTGGACGCGTGACGGCGGCCGAGATCGCGTCCGCGCTGGAGGTGTCGCTGGCGACCGCCCGCCGAGACCTGGAGGCGCTCTCGACGGCCGGGATCCCCGTCTACCCACAGCCCGGACGCGGCGGCGGTTGGTCGCTCGTCGGCGGTGCCCGCACCGACCTGACCGGCCTCACGTCGTCGGAGGCCCAGGCCCTCTTCCTGCTCGTCGGCCCGACGTCCGGACGGTCCGCGTCCGCCGTCTCCGCGCTGCGCAAGCTCGTGCGGGCGCTCCCCGAGACGTTCCGCGCCGACGCCGAGGCAGCGGCCCAGGCGGTGGTGGTGGACCGCGGGCCGTGGGGTGCCGCGGCGGCCGGGTCCGATGCCGTCCCGGCGGTGGTCGACGAGCTCCAGACAGCGGTCGTGCGACGCCGGCAGGTGTCGCTCGTGTACCGGTCCTCGCCGGAGCCGCGCGTGGTCGATCCGTGGGCGCTGGTCGACAAGGACGGGACCTGGTACCTGGTCGCGGGGACCTCGCACGGCCGACGGACGTTCCGCGTCGACCGCATCGTGTCCGTCGACGTTCTCGAGTCCGCCTTCTCGCGACCGCAGGCCCTCGACGTCGAGGCGGTCTGGGCCTCGGTGGTCGGCGAGCTGGAGGAACGTCGCTCGGTGGTGTCCGCGGAGGTGCTCGCTCCGGCGTGGCTCGTGCCCGTGCTGCAGCGGCAGTTCGGGCGGCACTGCGAAGTGCTCGGGCCCGACGACGACCGGGTGCGACTGCGGGTGGCCGCGCACCTGGCTCGGGCCGTCGCCGAGCAGCTCGCCGGCCACGGTTCGTCGATCGAGGTGGTCTCCCCGCCGGAGGTCGTCGCCGAGCTCGTCCGGATCGGACGCGAGCTGACGCAGGCCTATGTCGGTGGCGCTCGCTAGCGTGCCGGGATGAGGACTGAGGGGACGTTCACGGTCAGTGGGTTCACGCCGGTGCCCGTCGAGGTGCCCGATCCGGTGCAGACCGCGCTCGGCGTCGGGATCGCGACGATGCGCAAGCAGTACGCGGGCGCGGTCGAGGGCCGCTCCGTCACGTACTTCACCTCGGCGTTCGACCCCGAGAAGGGCGTCGGCACCTACGTGGCCCTGGAGTCGTTCGAGGGGTCCGTCGACGGGCTGTCGGGGTCGTTCAACTTCGCGCACGTGGCCTCGACCAGCGGGGACGACCGCTCAGGCGAGTTCTTCACGATCGTCGCCGGCAGCGGGACGGGCGAGCTGGCGGGCATCACGGGCGGAGGCGCCCTGGTCGTCGACGCCGACGGCACCCACCGGATGCGGTTCGAGTACTCGGTCGGTTAGGACGACAGCGCGCGGACCGTGTTGTTGCGGGCGTCGTGCGTCAGCTCGACCAGACCCAGCGACTCGAGCAGCGGCGGCAGGTACATGCCGAACCGCCCGCGGTACCCCTTGCGGAGCCCGTACCAGCCGCCGACGGGGTTCGCCTCGTCGCGACCCCATGCCTCGACCGTTCCGGCCGCCGCGGGCTTGTTCTCGTCCGCGGCACCGAGCGGCACCCAGTCGCCCTGCCCGAGCAGCCAGGTGTGCAGGTCGTGGATCGCGCTCAGGTGGTACTTCAGCGTCGTCGACCCGACCTGGCACACGAGCGCCGGGGGATCGGCGGCCTCGTCGCGGTACATCGTGTAGGCGGACGAGCCGGGCGCGGTGGTCAGCTGCCAGGGGTCGTCCTTGGTCCCAGTCCCGGCCATCGTGCGCCTCTCTTCGAGCATCGGCGGGGGATCGGTCGTCCCGATCAGACACCACTATCGACCGCCGAACCCGGTTCCGCCCAGGGGTGCTGACCTCCCGATCGGAGACGATCGCGCGACTACGCTCGCCGGAGCGCGACCGGACGGGCCGCGTACCCACGACCTACGGTGAGGTGATCGATGCGTCTGGTCGGTGAGGTGGCGGCGCAACCCTGGTACGACGGTGCCGCGACGATCGCCACGATCGTCGCCGCGCTGGGTGCGATCGGCGCCATCATCGTGGGGATCTTCACCATCCGGGAACGTGCGCAGGCGGACGCCCGGGCGCAGTGGTGGGCGCGGGTGCAGTGGGCCGTCGACCTCTCGTTCGAGGAGGAGCGGGCCCGGCGGACGGTCGGCTTCGAGGCCCTCGCGCTGCTCGCGCGCTCGCCGCTGGCCGGGTCGGGGGACCTCGACTTCCTACGCGGTCTGACGCTCGACTCGTTGGCCGCCGTGCACGGTCGTGGCGAGGGCCCGTTCACGCTGGACGACCGCGCCGACCGCGCCGCCAGCCAGAGCCACCGGACTCCCGTGGATCGTTCCGAGATCGCCGCCGCAGGGCTGCGCACGGCCACCGACGCGGCGCAGGGAGCGTCGACGCCGCCATGGATCGAGGAGCTCGCCGGCACGCGTCGTGGATGACCGTGCCCCCTGGTGAGACGGCGAAACCTCCGTCCCGCGCGCGAACCGGGCGCCGGAGCGGAGACGACCTTCGCACTTACGCACTTGTAAGACTTACTGGTCTGTAAGGGTTGACACCCGGCGTCCGTTCGGTACGTTTTGTCCCGGCCGGCCATCGCGTCCGGCGCACGGCGCCAACGACGGTGCCCCCTGTCCGCAGGGTCCGTCAGAACGACGTGCCCCCTGTGCGGAGAGAGGTACGCCCCACCATGCGACCACGTGAGAACGCTCCCCAAAAGATGACGGGTCATCGTCGACTCGCCTTCGCGGCGGTCGGCGCGACCGTCGCCCTCGTGCTCGTCCCGCTGGTCTCGGCGCCCGCAGAGGCGCACGGCGTCACCCCGCCCGTCGACCTGGGCGTGAACACGATCGTCTTCGACCCCAGCCAGCCGATTGCCGACATCCAGGCGAAGGTCGACCAGATCGCCGCCCAGCAGGTCGACGCGCAGTTCGGCGACGCCCGCTACTCCATCCTGTTCAAGCCGGGCACGTACGGCACACCTGAGCAACCCCTGCGCTTCCAGGTGGGGTACTTCACCGAGGTCGCCGGTCTCGGTCAGAACCCCGGCGACGTCGTCATCAACGGCGCGATCGAGGTCTACGACCGCTGCTACCCGACGGCGCCCGGCGCTCCCACGGACTGCACGGCCCTGAACAACTTCTGGCGGTCGCTGTCCAACCTGAGCATCCACTACGCGGCCGGGAACGCCGACGGCTGCCACGCGAGCGCCAACTTCTGGGCCACGTCGCAGGCCGTCTCCATCCGGCGCGTCAGCCTCACGGGCGCCCAGCTGTCGCTCATGGACTACTGCGGCGCGCCCCCCAACTACGCGTCCGGCGGGTTCATCGCGGACTCGCAGCTGCCCAACGTGGTCAGCGGCAGCCAGCAGCAGTGGCTGACCCGCAACAGCTCGGTCGCCGGGTGGAGCAACTCCGTCTGGAACCAGGTGTTCTCGGGTGTCATCGGCGCCCCGGCCGACGACTTCGGACCGGGCGTGCCCGGGCCGCTCACCAACAAGTACACGACCCTGCCGACGACGCCGGCCTCGAAGGAGAAGCCGTACCTGTTCGTCGACGCGAAGGGTGCGTACAACGTCTTCGTCCCGTCGGCGCAGACCAACAGCTCCGGCGCCTCGTGGGCCAACGGTCCGACGCCCGGCAAGGCGCTGCCGCTGAGCGGCTTCTATGTGGCCAAGCCGGGTGACTCCGCCGTCAAGATCAACGCGGAGCTGGCCCGCGGCAAGAACCTGCTGTTCACGCCGGGCGTCTACCACGTGAACCGCACGATCAACGTGCTCCACCCCAACACCGTGGTGCTCGGGATGGGCCTGGCGACGATCGTCCCGGACAACGGCGTGATCGGCATCCAGACCCTCGATGTCCCGGGCGTGGACATCGCGGGCCTGATCTTCGACGCCGGCACGGTGAACTCCCCGGCGCTCCTGCAGCTGGGCACCAAGATCTCGAAGCTCGACGGACTGGGCAAGCGGCAGTTCCTGAGCAGCGCGAGCAACCCGACCGCCGTGCAGGACGTGTTCTTCCGCATCGGCGGCGAGCATGTCGGCAAGGCCACCAACAGCCTCGTCGTCAACACGAACCAGACGATCGTCGACCACACCTGGGCCTGGCGCGCCGACCACGGCGACGGGGTCGGCTGGACCGTGAACACGGCAGACACCGGCGTGCTGGTGAACGGCAACGACGTCACCGCGACGGGCCTGTTCTCCGAGCACTTCCAGAAGTACGACGTCGTCTGGAACGGCGAGCGCGGCAAGACGATCTTCTTCCAGAACGAGATGCCGTACGACGCCCCGAACCAGGCCGCCTGGCAGCACGACGGCATCCTGGGGTACGCGGCCTACAAGGTGAACGACAAGGTCAAGACCCACGAGGCCTGGGGTCTGGGCAGCTACATCTACACCAACGTCGACCCGACCCTGCACGCCACCCAGGCGTTCGAGGTGCCGGTGACGCCCGGTGTGACGCTGCACCACCTCCTGACCATCTCGCTCAACGGCGCCGGCACGATCGACCACGTGGTCAACGGCATCGGGGAGGCCGTCACGCCGACGGTCCAGGGACCGGCGGTGGTTCAGCAGTACCCGTGATGCCCCGCAGGTAGCACGTGTTCGATCCTGTACGCACGGCACCACCGGCGACGCCCGGTCCCGCGGTCGACAACCGCGGGCCCGGGCGTTGCTGCGTCCGTCCGGCACGCTCGTCGGACCGGCCTGTCGAAGACGGCGACGGCCGTTCGACGTGGTGGTGAAGGTCCGATCCCGGCACTAGCGTCGGGACGGCATCCACATCGAGGGAGTTCGCCATGAAGGTTCTGGTCATGATCAAGAGCGACGGTGTCGACGAGGCTGCGGCCAAGCCGAACGACGAGATGTTCGCGGTGATGAACGCGTACAACGAGCAGCTGGTGAACGCCGGGATCATGCTCGGCGGCGAGGGCCTCAAGCCCAGCTCGGAGGGCGCCAAGGTGGTGTTCGCGACGAGCGGCGAGACGTCGGTGGTCGACGGTCCGTTCACGGAGGCCAAGGAGATCGTCGCCGGCTACTGGATCTGGCAGGTCAGCTCGCTCGACGAGGCGACCGAGTGGGCCAAGCGGTGCCCGTCGACGCCGGGGATCCGTTCGGTGCTCGAGATCCGGCCGTTCTTCGAGATGGCGGACTTCGAGCAGGTCCTCTCCCCGGAGACCATCGCCAAGGAGCAGGACCTGATCGCGCGCGCCGAGGCGCAGCAGAACGCCTGAGGTCGGTCCGTCCCGATGAGCGACGCGCGGCGGACCGTCGAGGTCGTCTGGCGGATCGAGTCGCCGCGGCTGATCGCCTCGCTCACCCGACTGGTCCGGGACGTCGGCCTGGCCGAGGAGCTCGCGCAGGACGCGTTCGTCGCGGCCCTCGAGCAGTGGCCCACCGACGGCGTCCCGGACAAGCCCGGTGCCTGGCTGATGACGACGGCCAGGCGCCGGGCCATCGACCTGATCCGGCGCGAGCACAACCGGGACGCGAAGTACGCGGTCCTCGCTCAGGACCTGACAGACGTGGCGCCCGTCGACGGGATCGTCGAGGATCCCGTCGGCGACGACCTGCTCTCGCTGGTGTTCCTCACCTGCCACCCGGTGCTGCCCAAGGAGTCCCGGATCGCGCTGACGCTGCGGCTGTTCGGCGGACTGACCACGGACGAGATCGCCCGCGCCTACCTGACCCCGAGCGCGACGATCGGCCAGCGGATCTCGCGCGCCAAGCGGACGCTCGCCGAGGCGCACATCCCGTTCGAGGTGCCGCAGGCCGACCAGCTGCCGGCCCGCGTGGGCTCCGTGCTCGAGGTGATCTACCTGATCTTCACCGAGGGGTACGCGGCCACCAGCGGCGACGAGTGGGTGCGTCGCGACCTTGCCGACGAGGCGATGCGCCTGGGTCGCGTCCTGGCCGGGCTGCTTCCGCGCGAGCCCGAGGTGCACGGTCTGGTCGCGCTCATGGAGCTGCAGGCCTCCCGGTTCGACGCCCGCGGGTCCGGGACGCTGCTCCAGCACCAGGACCGACGCTTCTGGGACCGCCAGCTGATCGAGCACGGACTACGGGCGCTCGACAGCGCGATCGCGCTGGGCCGCCCGCTGGGGCCCTACACGCTGCAGGCCGCGATCGCCGCCTGCCACAGCCGGGCGCCGAGCTTCGAGACCACCGACTGGGAGGCCGTCGTCGCGCTCTACGACGCCCTCGCGCAGCTCACGCCGAGTCCCGTCGTCGAGCTGAACCGGGCCGTCGCCGTGCTGCACGCCGACGGACCGCAGGCCGCGCTGGACGCTCTGGACGCGATCGCCGGCGACCCGCGGATGGCTCGCTACCACCTGCTCGGCGCGGTCCGCGCGGAGGTCCTGACGCAGCTCGGCCGAACGACCGAGGCCGCCGCCGAGCTGGAACGCGCCGCCGACCTGGCCCCGACCAGGCGCGAGCGGGACCTCCTGCTCGAACGCGCGGCGGCCACCGTTCCCGACTAGAGCACCTCGGCAGGACGACTGCTACCGTCGGGCCATGCGCTTCTTCGACCTGCTCCTTACCCGGCCGCGCTGAGCCCGGGTACGAGTCAGCGCGGCGAGCCCCTCCGGTGCGAGGGGCTTTTTCGTACCCGGACCCCGTTGATCCTCGGTGACGAAGGAGCAGGACCCGTGCACGAGATCGAGAGCAGATGGCAAGCCACCTGGGAGCGGTTGTTCGAGGCCGAGGACGACGGCAGCAGACCCCGGCGGTACCTGCTGACGATGTTCCCGTACCCGTCGGGCGACCTGCACATGGGCCATGCCGAGGTGTTCGCGCTGGCCGACGTGGTCGCCCGCTACTGGCGGCTGAAGGGGTTCGACGTGCTGTTCCCGATCGGGTGGGACTCGTTCGGGCTGCCCGCGGAGAACGCCGCCCGCAAGCGCGGTGAGCACCCGGCGACGTTCACCTACGACAACATCGAGACGCAGGCGCGGTCGCTGCGCCGGTACGGCGTCTCGTTCGACTGGTCGCGGCGGCTGCACACGTCCGACCCCGAGTACCTGCGCTGGACCCAGTGGTTGTTCCTCACCATGCACGAACGCGGGCTGGCCTACCGCGCCCCGGGCGTCGTGAACTGGTGCGCGCAGGACGCCACGGTGCTGGCCAACGAGCAGGTGGTGGACGGCCGGTGCGAGCGGTGCGGGTCGGCCGTCGAGGCGCGCGAGCTGACCCAGTGGTACCTGCGGATCACGGACTACGCGGACCGGCTGGTCGACGACATGGCGTCGCTGGAGGGTGTGTGGCCCGAGCACGTGCTGACCATGCAGCGGAACTGGATCGGGCGCTCCACCGGCGACGACGGCTCGACCACCTACCGGTTGCACGACTGGCTGGTCTCGCGGCAGCGGTCCTGGGGTACCCCGATCCCGATCGTGCACTGCCCGGGCTGCGGCGAGGTCCCGGTGCCGCTCGACCAGCTGCCGGTGCTGCTGCCCTGGGGCGAGCCCGTCGCGCCGGTGCCGTGCCCGCGCTGCGGCGGTCCGGCCCGGCGCGAGACCGACACCCTGGACACCTTCGTCGACTCGTCCTGGTACTTCCTGCGCTACTGCTCACCCGGTCGCGAGGACGTCCCGTTCGACGTCGAGGACGTGCGGCGCTGGATGCCCGCCACCCGGTACGTCGGCGGCGTCGAGCACGCGATCCTGCACCTGCTGTACAGCCGGTTCGTCACCAAGGTCCTGCACGACGCCGGGCTGGTGGACGCCGTCGAGCCGTTCGCGTCGCTGCTGAACCAGGGGCAGGTGCTCAACGGCGGCAAGGCGATGAGCAAGTCGCTGGGCAACGGCGTGGCCCTGGGCGAGCAGCTGGACCGGTACGGGGTCGACGCGGTCCGCCTGACCATGGTCTTCGCCGGACCGCCCGAGGACGACATCGACTGGGCCGACCTGTCGCCGGCCAGGATGCGGCGGTTCCTGGCGCGGGCGCTGCGGCTGGCGCGGGACGTGCGGCCCGGGCCGGCCGACGAGGCCCTGCGGCGCACGACGCATCGGACGGTGCACGACTGCGAGGAGCTGCTGGAGGCGTCACGGTTCAACGTGGTGGTGGCACGCGTGATGAAGCTCGTCTCGGCGGCTCGCCGGGCGATCGACCGGGGCTCGGACGCTCGGGAGGCCGTCGAGGTGGTCGCCGTCCTGCTGAGCCTGGTTGCGCCGTACACCGCCGAGGAGATGTGGGAGGCGCTCGGCCACGAGCCGTCGGTCGCATCGGCGAGGTGGCCCGTGGTGGACACGGCGATGCTGGTCGACGAGACCGTGGAGGCCGTCGTCCAGGTCGACGGCAAGGTCCGCGACCGCCTCGAGGTGCCGACGACGGTCACCGCGGACGAGCTGGTGGCGTGGGCCGTGGCCCGACCCGCGGTCGCGCGCGCGATCGGCTCGCGCACGGTGAGCCGCACGGTCGCGCGTCCGCCCCGTCTGGTGAATGTCGTGACGGATCCGGGTGGCGGTGAGGAACGATGAGCCCCGTGATGACACCGTTCGCCCTGGAGGGTCGCCACGTGCGGCTCGAGCCCCTGACCCTCGACCACGTGGACGCGCTCGCTGCGGCCGGAGCCGGAGAGCGCGGGAGCTTCGTGTACACGTGGGTGCCGGACGGGCGGGGCGACGCCGAGTCCTACGTGCGTGGCGGGCTCGACCAGCCGCGGTCCGTGCCGTTCGCGGTGCGCCGGCTCATCGACGACGCGATCGTCGGCAGCACGCGCTTCCTGGACCTCGACGTGTTCACGGCGCCGTCGCCGTGGCCCCCGGGCGTGCCCGGCATCGAACCGACCGACGAGCGGCCGCCGTCCGTCGCCGAGATCGGGAGCACCTGGTACGCGGCGAGCGCGCAGCGGACCGCGGTCAACACCGAGACCAAGCTCCTGCTCCTCACGCACGCGTTCGAGGTCTGGCGGGTGCTGCGCGTGACCCTCAAGACGGATGCGCGCAACGCGGCGTCGCGGGCCGCGATCGAGCGGGTGGGCGGCAGCTTCGAGGGTGTCCGGCGGGCGCACACGATGGCGACCGACGGGACGGTGCGCGACACGGCGTACTTCTCGATCGTCGCGGCGGAGTGGTTCGGGGTCCGCGCCGGCCTGGTGGCCCGGCTCGGGTCCTAGGCGGTCAGGGCGTCGCGACGGGAGTCGAGGAACGCGCGTTCGGCGGCGTTCTCGGTGAGCGAGGACGCACGGGCGTACTCCGCGGCGGCCTCGTCGCGACGGGACAGCCTCCGCAGGAAGTCGGCGCGCACGGCGTGGAAGAGCGCGAACCTGTCCAACGGCAGGTCGTCGACGAGGGCGAGGCCCGCGGCGGGTCCGTCGACCTCCGCGACCGCGACCGCCCGGTTCAGCGCGACGACCGGGCTGGGCGCGACCGCGAGCAGCTGGTCGTAGAGCGCCACCACCTGCCACCACGGCGTCTCCGCGGCCGTCGGGGCCGACGCGTGCACGGCCTGGATGGCGGCCTGCAGCTGGTACGGACCCGGCTGGTTGCGGCGCAGGGACTCGCGGACGAGCCCCAGACCCTCGGCGATCATCGCCCGGTCCCACAGGGCACGGTCCTGGTCGGCGAGCAGGACGAGGGTGGGCCGGGCGGCGCGCCGCGCGTCGACCAGGAGCATCAGCGCGAGCAGGCCGGCGGCCTCGGGCTCGTCGGGCATGAGCTCGACCAGCAGCCGACCCAGCCGGACGGCCTCGGTGCACAGGTCGTCGCGCACCAGCGACGGTCCGCTGGAGGCGTGGTGGCCCTCGGTGAAGACGAGGTACACCACCGCGAGCACGGCGCGGAGCCGGTCGGGCAGGTCGGGGTCGGACGGCACGCGGTAGGGGATGCGCGCGTCCCGGATCTTGCCCTTCGCCCGCACGAGCCGCTGCTGCATCGTCGGCACGGGCACGAGGAACGCGTGCGCGATCTCCTCGGTGCTCAGGCCGCCGACCATCCGCAGCGTCAGCGCCACCTGCGCCTCCGGCGAGAGCGCCGGGTGGCAGCAGGTGAACAGGAGGCGGAGCTGGTCGTCACGCACCGGACCCACCTCCACGTGCTCCTGGGCGAACAGCAGCGCGGCCTGGGCGTGCCGGTCGTGACGCGACGCCTCCCGCCGCAGCCGGTCGATGGCCTTGCGCCGCGCCGTGGTGACGATCCAGCCGGCCGGGCTCGGCGGCAGGCCCTCGGCCGGCCAGTGCTCTACGGCTGCGACGAACGCGTCCTGGACCGCCTCCTCGGCGACGTCCAGCGACCCGAAGGACCGGGCCAGCACCGCGACGGCGCGGCCGTGCTCCGTGCGGAACACGGCCGCGATCTCGTCGTCGGAGATCCTCACTCGCGGAACGGTCGCACCTCGATGGGCAGCGTCGTGGCCACGGCCAGCTTGCCGCCCCACGACATCGCCTCGTCCAGGTCGTCGACGTCGACGATGGTGAAGCCGCCGAGGTGCTCCTTGCCCTCGACGTAGGGGCCGTCGGTGGTGAGCACCTCGCCGTCCTTCGAGCGCAGCACGGTCGCCGTGCTCGGGTTGTGCAGGCCGCCGGCGAACACCCAGACCCCGGCGTCCCGCATGTCCTGGTCGACCACACCGACCGCTCGCATGATCGGGTCCAGGAACTCGGGTCCGGGCATCGGGCCGTCGGGCTCGATCACGCTCAGCAGGTAGTGGCTCATGGTGTCCTCCTCGGGGTCACGTCGCCGGCCGTCGGCCAGCGTCTCACCCTCCGTACGAACGGGGAACGGCTCGATCGACAGACCTACGCCGGCGGGATCCGGTCGAACGTGTCGGGGTTCGGGCCGGTGCGTTCGTCCCGGTTCAGGCCGTCGATGTCGGCCAGGTCCTCGTCGCTGAGCGCGAAGTCGAACAGCTCGAAGTTCTCCTGGACGCGGGCGCGGGTCACAGACTTGGGGAACACGACGTGACCCCGCTGCACGTGCCAGCGCAGCGTGACCTGGGCGGGCGACCGGCCGTGGGTGCGCGCTACCCGCTCGATCGTCGGGTCGTCCAGCACCTTGCCCTGCGCGATCGGCGACCACGCCTCGACGGCGATCCCGTGCTCGCGGCCGTACTGCGTCAGCTCGCCCTGCGTCAGGTAGGGGTGGACCTCGATCTGGTTCACGGCGGGCACGATCGTGGTCTCGGCCTCCAGGCGTCGCAGGTGCGCCGGCTGGAAGTTGGAGACGCCGATCGCCTTGGCCCGGCCCGAGCCGTAGATGTCCTCGAGCGCCTTCCAGGTGTCGACGAAGTTGCTGAGCATGGCCAGCGGCCAGTGGATCAGGAACAGGTCCACGTGGTCGGTGCCCAGGCGGTCCAAGGACCGTTCGAACGCCTCGAGCGCGGCGTCCGGGGCGTGCGCCGCGTTGTTCAGCTTGGTGGTGACGAACACGTCCCCACGGTCCAGCCCGGACTCGGCCAGCGCCTCGCCGACCCCCTGCTCGTTGCGGTAGCTCTGGGCCGTGTCGATGTGCCGGTAGCCCACGTCGAACGCCTGCAGGACCGCGTCCTTCGTCTCCTCCGGCGGGATCTGGAAGACGCCGAAGCCCAGCTGCGGGATCTCGGCGCCGTTGTTGAGCGTGAGTCGTGGAACGGTGGTCATGTCGTCCATTCGACATCCCACGTGCACGGGGTGCCGCTCGAATCCCACGGACCGGACGACGGGCGCCTGCCGGTGGGCGGTGGGAAGGTCGAAGGATGCTGAGCCACCCACTGTCCGCTCGCGTGCTCGGTCCCGTCCTGTGGCCGG
Source organism: Cellulomonas sp. McL0617 (assembly GCF_049994875.1). Classification (GTDB taxonomy): domain Bacteria; phylum Actinomycetota; class Actinomycetes; order Actinomycetales; family Cellulomonadaceae; genus Cellulomonas. Next base: position 3,973,255 of record NZ_CP188256.1, on the reverse strand, counting down.
GCGAGGAGGGGTTCGCCGACGAGGTCCTCGCCCACAACCGGGCGGTCGTGCACACGCCCGAGCTCGTCGTCGGAGCCACGAGCACGCAGGACGTCGTCGAGGCCGTCCGCTGGGCCGGGATGCAGGGTCTCCCGCTGACCGTGCTGGCCACGGGTCACGGCGCCCGGACCCCGGTCGCCTGCGGCGTCATCGTCACCACCCGTCGGATCACGGGCGTGCGCGTGGACCCGGACAGCCGGACCGCGACGATCGGCGCCGGCTCGGCCTGGACGGACGTCGTGCCCGCGGCCGACGCGGCGGGGCTGACACCCGTCGCCGGGTCGTCCACGCACGTCGGCGTGGTCGGGTACCTGCTGGGTGGGGGCCTCGGGCCGCTCGCGCGCAGCCACGGGTTCAGCTCGGACCAGATCGAGTCGCTGACCGTCGTGACCGGGACGGGGGAGGTGGTCGAGGCGAGCGCCGGCGAGCACCCGGACCTCTTCTGGGCGCTCCGGGGAGGCCGCGCCGGGCTCGGCGTGGTGACCCAGGTCCGCCTGCGGCTCGTCTCGGTGCCCGAGCTGTACGCCGGGTCGCTGTTCTTCGACACCGACCACGTGCCGACGGTGCTGCGCGAGTGGCTCGCGTGGACGCAGGTCGCGGACGAGGTCACCACCACCAGCGCGGCGATCGTCCGGTTCCCCCCGTTCGACGCGGTCCCGGCGCCGCTGCGCGGACGCACCGCCCTGTCGCTGCGGTTCGCGCGCCCGGGCGATGCGCGCACCGGGGCGCTCGTCGCGGAACCGTTGCGCGGGCTGGCCCCCGTGCTCCTCGACGGGCTCGGCGTCCTGCCGGTGGCGCAGGCCGAACGGATCCACAACGACCCGACCGACCCCGCCCCGAGCTGGGTGCGCGGCCTGATGCTGTCGCGGTCCGACGACCAGCTGGCGACCACCGTCCTCGCGCACGGGGGTCCGGCGGTCGACCACCCTTTTCTGTCCGTCGAGCTGCGGCACGTCGCCGGCGCGACGGGTCGCGACGTGCCGGGCGGCTCGGCGGTCGCGGGTCGCGGTGCCGCGTTCACGTTCGGCGTGCTCGGCATCGACCCGGCGGCGTTCGAGACGGTGCTCCCCGCGGCGGCCGAGTCGGCGTTCCGGGCATTGCGGCCGTGGGCGTCCGAGGAGCTCAACCCCAACTTCTCCGGGGCCGGACCGGCGCGCTGGAGCGTGGCGACGACCGACCGACTCGGCGAGACCCGGCGCCGGTACGACCCGGCGGGAGTGTTCTCCCTGGTCTGAGGCCATGGGGAGGCGGCGTGCAGGGCGTCCCGGTCCGCGGAATTGGCTCACCCGCTCACGGCACCCTCTGCCAGGCTGTGGCGGCGCCGCACGCGCAGGCACATGACGAGAGGGTCGGATGACGTTCGCAGGGGAGCGAGGCAGGGCGCCGCACGGCAGGGCAGTGCGAGGCGTGGCACTGCAAGGCATGGCACTGCAAGGCATGGCACTGCAAGGCTGGACACGCCGAGGTGTCGCGGGTGCGTTCGCTGCGGTCGTCGGGGTGACGCTGCTCGCGGCGTGCACGTCCGACCCGCCCGGTCCGGAGGCCGCCAGCAAGGCGCTCGCCGCGGCGCTGGCGTCGGGGAAGTTCGGGTCCGCGCCGCTGGCCTCGACGGATGCGAGCACGGCGGCGACCCAGTGGGCGGCGGCCTACAAGGGCCTGGACCCGTGGACGCCGACCGTCGCCGTCGAGTCCAGCACGGTCGACCCGAAGGCGAAGGACTCCGCGACGGCCGTCCTGAAGTTCACCTGGGACGTGGACGCCAGCGACAAGGACTGGACCTACCAGACGCGCGCCAAGCTCACCCGCGGCAAGGACGACACCTGGCGGGCCGCCTGGTCGCCGGCGCTCCTGGCGCCTGACCTCGCCGCGGCCGAGGTGCTGCAGGTCAAGCGCACGCCCGCCGACCGCGCAGGCGTGCTCGGCGCCGGCGGCACGCCGATCGTCGAGCCGCGCCCCGTGAACCGCGTCGGTGTCGACAAGACCCACGTCACGGACCCCGCTCAGCAGGCCGCCTCCGCGCAGGCGCTCGCCACGGCGGTCGGCATCGATCCCGTTGCGTACGCGGCGAAGGTCGCGGCCGCTGGACCGAAGGCGTTCGTCGAGGCGATCGTGCTGCGCGACGGCGACCCGTCGTACGACCTGGCCGCGCTGCGCGCGATCGCCGGCGTCCGTGCCATCGCCGACTCCCTGCCGCTCGCGCCCAGCCGATCGTTCGCGCGGCCGATCCTCGGCACGGTCGGCGACGCGACCGCCGAGATCGTCCAGCAGTCCGACGGTGCCATCAAGGCCGGCGACCTCACCGGCCTGTCCGGGCTGCAGCGGCAGTTCGACGCACAGCTGCGCGGGATCCCTGGCCTGACGATCGAGGCGTCGTCGACCGACGGTTCCGCGGTCCGTGACCTGTTCGACCAGGCGGCGGTCCCGGGCACGCCACTGCAGACCACGCTCGACATCACGCTCCAGCAGGCCGCCGAGAACGTGCTGGTGGGCGTCACGCCGGCCAGCGCGATCGTCGCCATCCGCCCCTCGACCGGTGACGTCCTGGCCGCGGCCAGCGGCGCGGGTGGGGCGGGGATGTCGACGGCGACGCTCGGCCAGTTCGCCCCGGGGTCGACGTTCAAGGTGGCCACCACGCTCGCCCTCCTGCGTTCCGGGCTCACGCCGGACTCGACGGTCACGTGCCCGACGAGCGTCACGGTCGACGGTCGCGAGTTCGACAACTTCCCGGGCTACCCGGCCGGCAAGCTCGGCAGCGTCCCTCTGCGCACGGCGTTCGCCAACTCGTGCAACACCGCGTTCATCTCGTCGCGGGACTCGGCGACCCAGGACGCCCTCATCGACGCGGCCGGCTCGCTCGGGCTCACCCCGACCGCGAGCCTCGGGTTCCCCGCGTTCCTCGGCGCGGTGCCGGGCGACTCCGACGGGACCGGCCATGCCGCCTCGATGATCGGGCAGGGCCGCGTGCTCGCCTCCCCGCTCGGGATGGCGACGGTGGCGGCGTCGGTGGCCAAGGGGTCGACCGTGGTCCCGCGCCTGGTCGTGCTGCCCGAGGGCACCGCGACGCCGAGGGCGACGGACGACCCGACCGCGCAGGCAACGCCGGCCGACCGCCCCGCCGTGCCCCTGACGGCCGACGAGGCGGCGACGCTCAAGTCGCTCATGCGCAGCGTCGTCACCGAGGGCGGCGCCACGTTCCTGCAGGACGTGCCGGGCGGCGAGGTGGACGCCAAGACGGGAACCGCGCAGTTCGGCGACGCGGGCAACCTGCAGAACCACGTGTGGATGATCGCGATCCAGGGTGACCTGGCGGTCGCGGTGTTCGTCGACGTCGGCGACTTCGGCTCGACCACGGCGGGCCCGCTGCTCGAGTCGTTCCTGCGGGCGGCGCAACCGCAGGGGTAAACAGCTCGTGCGTCTCGACACAATGGCGGGGTGCTCCTCACCCTGACCTCGACCTCGACACCGAACGTGCCCTCCGCGACGGACCTCGGGTTCCTGCTGCACAAGCACCCCGACCGCGCGCAGACGTTCGAGCTGTCGGTGGGTCGGGCGCACGTGTTCTACCCGGAGGCGTCGGACGACCGCTGCACCGCGGCGCTCCTGGTGGAGGTCGACCCGGTCGACCTCGTGCGCGGGCGGCGGTCCGGCGGGGCGCTGACCGACTACGTGAACGACCGGCCGTACGCGGCCAGCTCGCTGCTCGCGGTGGCGATCGGACGCGTGTTCCGCACGGCGATGAGTGGCACCTGCGCGGTGCGACCGGACCTCGAGGGCGTCGTGATGCCGCTCGAGGTGCGCGTGCCGGCCGTCCCGGAGCCGGGCATGGTCGCCCGCCTGTTCGGGCCGCTCGGCTGGTCCGTCGAGGTGGACGTGCCGCTGCTCGACCCGGAGGTCCCGTCGTGGGGGCCGGCGCCGTACGGCGACGTCCGGCTGACCGGCGTCCTGACCGTCGCCGAGGCCCTGCGGCACCTCTACGTCCTGCTGCCGGCGCTCGACGGCGGCAAGCACTACTTCGTGGGTCCCGACGAGGTCGACAAGATCGTCCGGGCGGCCGGCGAGTGGCTCGGTGGCCACCCGGAGCGGGACTGGATCCTGCGCCGGACCTTGGCCCACCGGCGCGAGTACGTCGCGGACGCGGTGGCGTTGCTGGCCGAGCTGGACGGGGTGGTCGCCGACGCCGGGCCGGGCACCGTCGGAGTCGTCGCAGATGTGGGTCGACCGCTCGCGGCGGAACGTCGCGACGCCGTCCTGGCCGAGCTGCTGCGCTCGGGTGCCCGGTCGGTCGTCGACGTCGGGTGCGGCGAGGGAGCACTGCTGCGCGCGCTGCTGGCGGACCCGACGTTCACGCGGGTGGTCGGTGCCGACGTGTCGGTCGCGGCGCTGCAGCGGGCGGCGGTCGGTCTCGACCGGCTGCCGGACTCGGTCCGGGCCCGGCTGACGCTGCTGCAGTCGTCCGTGACCTACCGCGACGACCGTCTCGCCGGTGCCGACGCGATCGTGCTCATGGAGGTGGTCGAGCACGTCGACCTGGACCGGCTGCCGGCGCTCGAGCAGACGGTGTTCGGAGCGGCGCGGCCGCGAACCGTCGTCGTGACCACCCCGAACGCGGAGCACAACGTCCGCTACCCGCACCTGCACGCCGGGGGTCTGCGGCACGCCGACCACCGGTTCGAGTGGACGCGTTCGGATCTGGCGGACTGGGCGTCGCGCGTCGGCTCGGAGTACGGCTACACGTCCCGGACCGCCCCGGTGGGTCCGGTCGACGACGAGGTCGGGCCGCCGACCCAGCTCGTCGTCTTCACGGCGCGGGATGCCGCATGACCGCCCTCGAGATCCCGGAGCTGTCGCTGGTGGCGCTCGTCGGGGCGTCCGGGTCGGGCAAGTCGACGTTCGCGCGCGAGCGGTTCGGCCCGTACGAGGTGGTGTCCAGCGACTTCTGCCGTGCCATGGTGAGCGACGACGAGACGGACCAGGACGCCACCAAGGACGCGTTCGAGCTGCTCGGGGTCATCGTCGGCAAGCGCTTGGCGCGGGGACGCCTGACCGTGGTGGACGCGACGAACGCGCAGCGGGACGCGCGCAAGCACGTGGTCGAGCTGGCACGCGCCCACGACGTGCTGCCGGTCGCGATCGTGCTGGACCTGCCCGAGCGGGTGTGCCTGGAGCGCAACGCGGGCCTCGGCGAGCGGATGCTCCCGGCGCGCGTGGTGAAGCGCCAGGCCGACCTGGTGCACCGGGCCGTCCGTGGTCTGCAGCGCGAGGGCTTCCGGCAGGTGCACGTGCTGCGCACGCCGGAGGAGGTCGACGCCGCGGTGCTGAGCCGGGTTCCGCTGCGCAACGACCTGCGTCGGCTGCACGGCCCGTTCGACGTGATCGGCGACGTGCACGGCTGCCGGTCGGAGCTCGAGTCGCTGCTCGGGCTGCTGGGGTACGTGCTGGTGCGCGACGCCGAAGGCCGGCCGGTCGACGCGGTGCACCCGGACGGGCGGACCGTGGTGTTCCTCGGGGACCTGGTGGACCGCGGGCCGGACTCGCCGGGCGTCCTGCGCCTGGCGATGGGGATGCACGCCGCGGGCCACGCGCTCGTGGTGCCGGGGAACCACGAGAACAAGCTCGTGCGCGCGCTGGACGGTCGGTCCGTGACGGTGAGCCACGGGCTGGAGACGACGCTCGCGCAGATGTCGTCGGAACCGGCCGAGCTGACCGCGACGGTCCGCGCCTGGCTCGACGCGCTGGTCAGCCACCTCGTGCTCGACGACGGTCGGCTGGTGGTCGCGCACGCCGGGCTCAAGGAGGCGTACCACGGCCGCACCTCGGGCCGGGTGCGCAGCTTCGCGCTCTATGGCGACACCACCGGCGAGACCGACGAGTACGGGCTGCCGGTCCGCCTGCCGTGGGCCGACGACTACCGCGGCTCGGCGATGGTCCTGTACGGGCACACGCCGACGCCGGTCCCGCAGTGGACCAACAACACGATGTGCCTGGACACCGGGTGCGTGTTCGGGGGCCACCTGACCGCGCTGCGCTACCCGACGAAGGAGCTGGTGCAGGTTCCGGCCGAGCGCGTCTGGTACGAGCCGGTCAAGCCGTTCCAGGTGGGACCGGCCCGCGCGGGCGACGTGCTGGACATCCGCGACGTGCTCGGGCGACGGGCGGTGGAGACCCGGCACCACGGGCGTATCACGATCGACGAGCGGAACGCCGCAGCCGCCCTGGAGGTGATGAGCCGGTACGCCCAGCATCCGCGCTGGGTGCCGTACCTCCCGCCGACCATGGCGCCCGTGGCCACGTCGTCGCTGCCGGGGATCCTCGAGCACCCGGCGGAGGCGTTCTCGGCGTACCTCGCGGCCGGGGTCTCGCACGTGATCTGCGAGGAGAAGCACATGGGCTCGCGGGCCTGCCTGCTCGTGTGTCGCGACGAGGAGACGGCGACCCGACGGTTCGGCGCACCGGCGGGCGAGACCGGTTCGGTGTGGACGCGGACCGGGCGCGCGTTCTTCGACCGTCCCCTGACCGAGGAGCTCCTGGGCCGCCTGCGCGCCGCCGTGACCGCTGCCGGGCTCTGGGACGAGCTGGGCACGGACTGGCTCGTGCTCGACGGCGAGCTGCTGCCGTGGTCGCTCAAGGCCGGCCCGCTGCTGCGCGAGCAGTACGCGGCGACCGGTGCGGCCGCGTCCTTGATGCTGCCCGCTGCCCTGGACGCCCTGTCGCTGGCAGCGGCGCGCGGCATCGAGGTCGGAGCGCTCGCCGATCGCACCGGTGCTCGTCACGAGGACGCCGAGCTGTACCGCGACGCGTACCGCCGGTACGTCTGGCCGACCGACGGGCTCGACGGCGTGCAGCTCGCGCCGTTCCAGGTGCTCGCCTCCGAAGGGTCCACGTGGAACCACCGGGACCACGCCTGGCACCTGGCGCTCGCGGACCGGCTGGTCGCCGCGGATCCGGCACTGCTGCGCACCACGCGTCGGCTGGAGGTGGATGCGGCCGACGGCGCGGCCGGGATCGCGTGGTGGGAGGAGCTCACGGCTGCGGGCGGCGAGGGGATGGTGGTCAAGCCGTTCGACAACCTGGTGCACGTACCCCGGGGGCTGGTGCAGCCGGGTCTCAAGGTGCGTGGACGCGAGTACCTGCGGATCATCTACGGGCCGGACTACCTGCGCCACCTCGACCGTCTCTCGGTGCGCTCGCTCGGCCGGAAGCGAGGTCTGGCGCTGCGCGAGTACGCGCTGGGCCTGGAGTCGCTGGACCGGTTGGCGGCCGGGGAGCCGCTGTGGCGGGTGCACGAGCCGGTGTTCGCGGTGCTGGCCCTGGAGAGCGAACCGGTGGACCCACGGCTGTGAGGAGACCGGTGTGTGAGAACGTCGTCCCTTGTGAGCGACGACGACACACGAACCCAGTACGAGCGCATGGTCGCCGGTGACTGGTACGAGGCCACGCCCGACCTGGTGACCATGACCAACGAGGCCCAGGAGCGGGCACACCTGTACGCGGACGCGTTCCGGGTGGACGCCGACGCGGCCCAGGTCGAGCTGCGCGCGCTGCTGGGCTCGCTCGGCGACGAGACGATGATCCGCCCGCCGCTGTACGTCGACTACGGCGTGCACATCCACGTCGGCGCGCGGACGTTCGTCAACTTCGGCCTGGTGGCGCTGGACGTCGCCCCGATCCATATCGGCGACGACGTGCTGCTGGGTCCGAACGTCCAGCTGCTCACGCCCGTGCACCCGGTCGAGCCGGCCGCGCGCAGCGCCAAGCTCGAGTCCGCCAAGCCGATCACGATCGGCAACAACGTCTGGCTCGGTGGCGGCGTCATCGTGTGCCCGGGCGTGACGATCGGTGACAACACGGTCGTCGGCGCCGGGTCGGTGGTCACCAAGGACCTGCCGGCGAACGTCGTCGCGGTGGGCAACCCCGCGCGCGTGGTCAAGGAGGTCTAGGTGAGCGTCGGCGTCCTGCTCCCCAGGGATCTGCCGGTCGAGCAGCTGGTCCCGTACGCCCGCAAGGCCGAGGCGCTCGGGTTCGCCGAGATCTGGGTGGTCGAGGACCTGCCGTTCCGCGGTGGGATCGCGCAGGCCGCCGTGGTCCTGGCGAGCACCGACCGGATCCGGGTGGGCGTCGGCATCCTGCCCGCGGCGGTCCGCAACCCGGCCTTCGCGGCCATGGAGGCGTCCACGCTCGCCGCGCTGTACCCCGGGCGGCTCGTGCTGGGTGTCGGGCACGGGATGCCGGGCTGGATTTCGCAGGTCGGTGCGTGGCCTGACAGTCCGTTGACCCTGCTGGAGGAGCATCTCAGCGCGGTCCGGGCCCTGCTCCACGGTGACCGGGTGACGCTCGACGGTCGCTATGTACATCTCGACGGCGTGCAGCTGTACGCACCGCCGGCCGAACCGCCGCCGGTCCTCGCGGGCGTGCGTGGGCCGCGGTCGCTCGCCCTCGCGGGCCGGGTCGCGGACGGTGTCGTCCTGGCCGAACCGGTCACGCCCGAGTACCTGGCGATGGTCGCCCGGAGCGTCGGCCGACCGGTTCCCGTCGTCGCCTACTGCGTGGCCGCGGTCGACCGGGATGCCGACGCGGCCCGCGACCGGGTCCGGCTCGCCCTCGACTGGATCGGCGAGCCCGACTGGGAGCCGCACATCGCGCCGCTGCCCTTCGCCGACGAGTTCCGCGCGCTGCGTGCGGCGTCGGGCAGCCGCGCCGAGTTCCTCCGGCGGATGCCCGCCCCCTGGGTGGACCAGCTGGCCGTCGTCGGGACCCCGGACGGGGCGCGCCGTCGCCTGGCCGAGCTGCACGCCGCCGGCGTGACCTGCGCGGTCCTCATCCCGGCCGGCCCCGACGCCTTCGGCGAGCTGGACGGGCTAGCGTCGCTCGTATGAGTCGAGTGGTGGTCACCGGTGGCAGCGGCAAGCTCGGGCGTGCGGTCGTCACGCACCTGGCCGAGCAGGGGTACGACGTGGTCAACGTGGACGCCGTGCCGCCGCCCGCGGGTCAGGCGGCGCTGTTCACCCGGGTCGACCTCACCGACCTGGGACAGGTGACCGAGGCGCTCACGGGCATCGACGACCGCTACGACGGCGTCGACGCGGTGGTGCACCTCGCGGCGATCCCCGCACCGGGGCTGCGCACCAGCGGAGCGACCTTCGCCAACAACGTGCCGAGCACGCACAACGTCTTCTCCGCCGCGAGGCGGGCGGGCATCCGCAACGTCGTCTGGGCCTCGAGCGAGACCGTGCTCGGCCTGCCGTTCGAGACGCCTCCGCCGTACGCCCCCGTCGACGAGGAGTACGCGGTCCGGCCGGAGAGCACCTACTCCCTCGGCAAGGCGGTCGAGGAGGAGATGGCCCGCCACTTTGCGCGCTGGGACCCTACGACGAAGCTCATCGGGCTGCGGTTCTCGAACGTCATGGACGTCGAGGACTACGCCGAGTTCCCGTCGTTCGAGGACGACCCGCGCCGTCGGATCTGGAACCTGTGGAGCTACATCGACGCCCGCGACGGCGCCCTCGCGGTGCAGCGGGCGCTGGAGAGCGAGCTCACGGGGTTCGAGGCGTTCATCGTCGCGTCCCCGGACTCCGTCATGACCACGCCGTCGGCCGATCTGCTCGCGCGGTACTTCCCGGACGTGCCCCTCAAGCGACCGGTCAGCGGCACCGAGACGCTGCTGTCCATCGACAAGGCCCGCCGGCTGCTGGGCTACGACCCGACGCACACCTGGCGGGACCACGTCTGAGCCGCGCTACGCCCGAGCCGCACTACGCCTGAGCCGCGCCGCGCCTGGACCCTGCCGGTCTGCGCGAGCCCGCGGGCGTGAGATCGTTCGCCCGTGAGCAGACGATGACGGTGCGACACGCCCTCGCGCGCGGCTACTGGCGGATGAGCCGGTGGACGCTCGCCGGCGAGCGCGTCCCGAGCGACGGGGCGGGGTTGCTCGTCGGCGCGCCGCACACGTCGAACTGGGACTTCGTCCTGATGCTCGCCATCGCCGGCGAGGCCGACCTGCGCATCAGGTGGCTGGGCAAGCACGGGCTCTTCCGAGGAGTCGCCGGGCCGATCATGCGAGCGCTCGGTGGAATCCCGGTGGACCGTGCCAACCCGGCGGGCCTCGTCGACGAGCTGATCGCGCGGATCCAGGGCGGCGACCGGTTCTACCTCGTCGTGACGCCCGAGGGGACGCGCAACGGTGACGGCTGGAAGTCGGGCTTCTACCGGATCGCCCGCGCCACGGGTCTGCCCGTCACGCTCGGCTACGTCGACCGCACGACGATGACCACCGGCCTCGGCCCGACGCTCGAGCTGACCGGCGACATCGCGGCGGACATGGACGTCGTCCGCGCGTTCTACGCCGACAAGTCGGGCTTCGTGCCTGCGCGCCGCACGGAGCCGCGCCTGCGGGAAGAGCTGTAGCGAGCGGGCCAGCTCCGGGCGGTGCGCTGCGAGCTCTCGCCCGGCCGAGGGGCGGCTGTCGGAGGGCTTCGCTACCGTCGAAGCATGACCACCACCGACGATTTCGACTGGTCGCTGAACGAGGTCCCGACGGCTCGCGCCGCCGTGCGCAGCCAGCTGGAGTACTCCTGGTTCGAGCTGCGCGGCCGGCTGACCACCGTCACGCAGGACGAGTTCACGTGGGAGCCCGTACCCGGTGCGCTGTCCGTCCGACGGCGTGCGGAGTCCACCGCGGCCCGCACGTTCGGGGTCGGCGAGTGGGTGGTGGAGTGGCCCGCGGGGCGTGACGAGCCGGGTCCACGCACCGTCGCCTGGCTGGTCGCGCACCTGACCGAGGTGCTCACCGAGAGGTACGACTGGACGTTCGGCGAGCACCGGCTGCGACGGCCGGACCTCAGCTACTCCGGGGAGGTCGGGACGGCGGTCGCGGCTCTGACGGCCGTGGCCGACGCGTGGCGGTCGGGCATCGCGGAGATGGCCGACGACGACATCTTCACGGTCGGGTTCAGCCAGGCCACGGAGATCGACGCGCAGGCACCCTTCGCGCAGCTCGTCCTGCACGTCAACCGCGAGCTCATCCACCACGGCTCGGAGATCTTCACGCTCACCGACCTGTACCGGGTGGGTCACCGTGGCTGAGAACCTGGTGGCCCGGGCCACCTTCCAGATCCAGGCGTCCGCCGCGGATGTCTGGTCCGTGCTCGTCGACCCGACGCAGCGGTGGATGGTCGGATCGACCGTGACCAGCACCTACGTCGTCGGCGACCCCATCACGTTCGACGGAGAGTGGGAGGGCAAGCCGTTCCAGGACCACGGCGAGATCGTCGAGGTCGATCCGCCACGGCTGCTGCGGTACACGCACTGGTCGCCGCTCTCCGGGCAGCCGGACGTGCCCGAGAACTACCACCACCTGACGTTCTCGCTGGCCGAGTCCGACGGCACCACGACCGTCGTCCTGGAGCAGGACGGGAACGGGTCGGCCGACGAGGTCGCGCATGCCGAGGGTCTCTGGCGGCAGGTCCTCGAGGCGCTCGCGGCCTCGGTCGCCCCAGATGCGTGACGCGTCGACCGGACGTAGCGTCGAGATGTTGCCAACCCGAGGGGAGTGATTCTGATGGGCATCGACGACAAGATCTCCAACGCTGCCGAGGAAGCCAAGGGGAAGGTCAAGGAGGGCGCCGGCAAGGCGACCGACGACCACCGCCTCGAGGCAGAGGGCAAGGCCGACCAGGCCAGTGCCGACCTCAAGCAGGCAGGCGAGAAGGTCAAGGACGCGTTCAAGTAACGGACCGTCCCCGAACTCTGGCCCCCGCTTCTCGATGACCGAGAGGTGGGGGCCTTGCTCTGTCCAGCCGCTCGCCCGCAACACCTCTTGCGCAATAACTGTTGCGCAATAACTGTTGCGCGTTCTAGGGTGACGGCATGAGCGCGGACGACACCACCGGATCCCACCCCTTCGCGGGTGCGGAGCGGACCAGCGACCCGGACCGCATCCGCGCGCTCGCCCACCCGCTGCGGCTGACGCTGCTCGACTACCTCGACGACGTCCGGGAGGCCACCGCCACGCAGTGCGCCCAGCACACGGGCGAGACCGTCGCCAACTGCTCGTTCCACCTGCGGGTGCTCGCGCGCTACGGGTTCATCGAGCCGGCTGAGCGCCGCGGTCGCGAGCGGCCGTGGCGGCGTGCAGAGCGGCGCGAGATGTTCACGCCTGACGAGTCGGTCCCGGGCTCGGTCCACGCGATCGCCGAGCTCGCGGAGATCGCGGTCCGGCAGGAGGTCGACCGGTTCGTCCAGGCGCTGCGAACGCGCGCGGACCGTGCTGACGAGCTCGCAGGTCAGCGCGCCGCGCTCGCGATGAACCGGGAGTCGTTCTGGGCGACACCCGACGAGGCGGCAGAGCTCAACGACGCGGTCTCCGCCCTCATCGAACCGTTCCTGGCCCGATCGACCGACGCGTCGGCCCGTCCGGCCGGCGCCCGGCTCATGCGCTGGCTCACCACCAGCCACCCCGATCCCGCGTTCTCTGAAACACCCGGTCCGGAGGCGTCCGACGCCCCCCAGCAGCAGGATCCGAACTCTTCCGAGGAGGCGTGACATGGTCGCGCTGACGTACGACGTGCGCACGGTGCGCATCCCGATCCCCCGACTCGCCCTCGGCGCCGGCCGAGACCGCCTGCGCCGGGTGCGCCCGCCCGCAGCGGACCGCCCCCACTGGGCCCGGACCGAGCTCGTCGCCGCCGAGCGCCGCCGGGAGACTCATCGCGACGCGGCGTTCTCCACGCGCGCAGGCGCAGGATTCTGACCGCTTTCACCCGCGAGCGGGCCATCCGGCCCGACCTCGGCGCCGAACAACCAGCGACAGATCCCTTCGACGTCCGGTGCAACGGCTTCCCATGTCCCTCGTCCTGCTCGTGGCCGCGTCCGCTCCCTCGGCGGCGGACCGCGCGCCCGCCGCAGAGCGAGCGACCGCACGGTGGGGCACACTGGCCCGCGTGGAGCCAGCCTCGAGACCTCCCGGTCCCGCCGCTGACCCCGTCGCGCCCGGACGGGGTCCCGTCCCCCGGCTTCTCGAGGACCGTCCCGCGACCGCGGAAGCGCTACTCGCTGCGGTCGCGGCCGGCGACGACACCGCGTTCGCGGCCCTCTACGACGCCCTCGGCCGCAGCGTCTTCGGCACCTGCCTGGGGGTCCTGCGCGACCCCGACCACGCAGCCGAGGTCGCCCAGGAGGTCTGGGTCGAGGTCTGGCGGCAGGCTCCGCGGTACGACGCCGGCCGCGGGTCGGCGCGCACCTGGGCGCTCACTCTCGCGCACCGTCGGGCCGTGGACCGCGTCCGCTCCGTCCAGTCGCAGCGCGACCGCGACCAGCGCGACCTCGACCTGAGCGCCGAGCGTCCGTTCGACGTGGTCGCCGACGAGGTCGAGTCCGCCCTCGAGCAGACCCGCGTCCGGGACTGCCTCGGCACGCTGACCTCCACCCAGCGCGAGGCCGTGGTGCTCGCCTACTACGGCAGCCGCACCTACCGTGAGGTGGCCGACGAGCTGTCCGCGCCGCTGCCCACTGTGAAGTCGCGGATCCGGGACGGGTTGCTCCGCCTGCGCGACTGCCTGGGGGTGAGCGCATGAACGAGTCCCGCCCTCAGGACGAGCGGGCCGCCGACGATGCCCGCTCGCTGCTCGGCGCCTACGCGCTGGACGCCGTCGACCCGGACGAGCGAGCGGCGGTCGAGGCACTCGTCGCGACCGACCCGGCCGCGGCTCGCGAGCTGGCGTCGCTGCTCGAGGTGGCGGCGACCCTCGGCGACGCCGTCGCTGCCGATCCGCCCGCGACCCTGCGTGCCTCGGTCCTCGCACAGGTCGCCGGGACGGCGCAGGCCGGGCCGCTCGCCGGGCCCCGTCATGCGGTCGGCTCGCCGCCCGCTCGAGCCGCCGCCGCCTCGTCGGAACCCGGACCCGCGCAGGTCACCGACCTGTCCTCACGCCGACGTCCGAAGGCCCGGTGGCTCGCGATCGCGGCGGCCGTGGTGATCGGGGCGGCGATCCCGACGGCGCTCGCCGTCCAGCAGGCGCAGCGGGCGGACCACGCGGAGCAGCAGCAGCAGGCGCTCGCCGACCTGCTGACCGACCCGTCGGCGGTCGTCGTGCACGGGATGATGCCCGGCGGTGGCACGGCGACGGCGGTCATGACCGACTCGCAGGCCCTGATCAGCGCCTCGGACATGCCGGATCCCGGCGCGGGGCACGTCTACCAGCTGTGGGTGGTCAGCGGCGGCGCCGCGACGTCCGCCGGCATCCTGGCCGACAGCGGCGGCAGCGCCCGAGCCCTCACCGACGACTTCGCCTCGGGCGACTCCCTCGCGGTCACGGTCGAACCCACCGGCGGCTCGGCCCAACCGACGACGCCGCCGGTCCTGGTCATGTCCGCCACCTGACTCCGGCCCGGCACGACGAGATCGGCAGCTCGCCTCGACACCGGCGGTTCACGGTGCCGTTCTCGCGGGCGCTGCGGAGACCAGACAGGTGGGTCTTGCCCTGGCACGACGACACCCCCCGCGCCGTACCCAGCGCAGGGGGTGTCGTGCCCACCGGTCGTCAGGGGAGAGACCGGGAGTGCGGGGCGCTCACATCGTCGGCATGAGCACCGTGTCGATGAGGTACACGGTCGCATTGGCGGTGTGGACGCCGCCGCAGATGACCTTGGCGCCGTTCACGGTCATGGCGTCACCCGTGCCTTCGACGTCGACCGTGCCGCCCTCGACCGTGGTCTGGGTGCCGTCGACCTTGTCCGGCGAGAGCTGCCCGGGCACCACGTGGTAGGTCAGGATCTTCGTGAGCGTGGCGGAGTCGGTCTTGAGCGAGTCGATCGTCGCGGCGTCGATCTTGCCGAACGCGTCGTCGACCGGCGCGAAGACGGTGAACTCGCTCCCGTCCAGCGTGTCGACCAGGTTGACGTCCGGGTTGAGCTTGCCGGACACCGCCGCGGTGAGCGTGGTCAGCAGCGGGTTGTTCGACGCGGCCACGGCGACAGGGTCGGTCGACATGCCGGTGACGGACCCGGGCCCGGTCGGAACCTGCGCGGCGTAGCCGGCACAGCCGGGGCCGACGAGGTCGGCGGCGGGGTCGGCCGTCATCGCGTCGCCAGCCATGGCGGAGGGTGTGTCGGACGGCATCGCCATCGCGGAGTCGTTCGACGAGGACCCCGCCGTGTCGTTGTTCGACGAGCAGGCCGTGAGCGCGAGGCCTGTGACGCCGGCGAGAAGGACGGCGGCGATGCGTGTGCGGTTCGAGGTGCGCATGGTGACTCTCCCTGATGGTCGTGGGCCGGGCGGTGGCCCGGTCGTCCCCTTGTCGCTCGGGGGTTCGGCGCGGTCGGGCAGCCGGATGGGTCCGGATCGTCGGCAGTTTTCCGACGACGCGAGCGGCCCTGTCTGCCGCCACCCATCCACGGGGGTCGCCGTGGCGAACCCAGGCCATGGACCTGCTCACGCTCGCGCTCATCGGCCTCGTCGGTGGCCTCATCACCGGCATCTCGCCCTGCATCCTGCCCGTGCTCCCGGTGGTGTTCTTCGCCGGGGGCGTCGAGGCGGCCCGGGACCGACCCGCCGTAGCGAACCGCGCAGCGCCGCGCGGCATGGTGGTGGGCGCGATGCCGCAGCCGTCGTTCCTCACGCGCACGTCGCCCGCGGCGGCCACGGGCGCCGGCGCCACGTCGGAGAGCCCGGTCGCCGTGCTGGACCGCGCCGAGGCGGGCGCCAAGGCCGACCGTGCGGCCGCGCGTCGGCCGTACCTGGTGATCGCCGGGTTGGTCACCAGCTTCACGCTGGTGACCCTCGTCGGGACCGTCGTGCTCAACCTGCTCGGGCTTCCGCAGGACCTGCTGCGGTGGGCGGGCATCGTCGTGCTCGGCCTGCTGGGTCTCGGCCTGCTGGTCCCGCGGTTCGAGGAGCTGCTCGAGCGGCCGTTCGCCCGGCTCACCCCGAACCGGGTGCCGGGCAAGGGGCGCGGCGGGTTCGTTCTCGGTCTCGGCCTCGGCGCGGTCTACGTCCCGTGCGCGGGCCCGGTGCTGGCGGCGATCACCGTGGCGGGCGCGACCGGGACCGTCGGCGTGGGCACGATCGTCCTGACGGTGACCTTCGCGCTCGGAGCGGCGATCCCGCTGCTGGTCCTGGCGCTGGCTGGTCGTCGGGTGGCCGAGCGGATCGCGGCGTTCCGTACCCACCAGAGGGCGATCCGTGCGGCGGGGGGTGCGCTGATGATCGCTCTCGCACTCGCGCTCGCCTTCAACGTGACGGACGCGATCCAGCGGGCGCTGCCCGGGTACACCGACGCGCTGCAGTCGAAGGTCGCCTCGAACGAGACGGTCCAGCGACAGCTCGACCTGGGCGGACTGGTGACGGCCGAGAACGCGAAGATCGCCGACTGCACCAACGACTCGACGGCGCTCGAGGACTGCGGCACGGCCCCGGCGATCCGCGGCATCGACACGTGGCTGAACACACCCGACGGCGCGCCGATCGATCTCGCGAGCCTGAAGGGGAAGGTCGTGCTGATCGACTTCTGGGCGTACTCGTGCATCAACTGCCAGCGCTCGATCCCGCACGTGACCGCGTGGGACAAGGCGTACCGCGACGCGGGTCTGGTGGTCATCGGGGTGCACACGCCCGAGTACGCGTTCGAGCACGAGACCCGCAACGTCGTCGACGGGGCCAAGAGGCTGGGCATCACCTACCCGGTCGCCCAGGACAACTCCTACGCCACGTGGACCGCCTATCGGAACCGCTTCTGGCCGGCGCACTACCTGATCGACGCGTCCGGCACGATCCGTCAGGTGTCGCAGGGCGAGGGCGGCTATGCGGCGACCGAGACGCTGATCCGCACCCTGCTCACCCAGGCGAACCCGGATGTCCGGCTGCCGGCCTCGACCCAGGTCCAGGACACGACGCCGACCGGCAGCCTGACGCCCGAGACGTTCCTGTCGATCGGCAAGCACAGCAACGTGGCGGGCGACTACCGGGAAGGCACGGCGACCTACACGCTTCCCGCGAACCAGGAAACAAACACAATTGCACTCGGCGGCACATGGACAACCGACTATCAAGGCGCGACGGCCGGGCCCGACGCAGTGGTCCGGCTGAAGTACCACGCGTCCGTGGTCCAGGCGGTCATCGGTGGAGTTGGCGCCGTAAAGGTACGGATTCCGCACACAAATGGAGCGGCTACCGCCGATCTCGTCGTCAATGTCACCGGGACGCCGCGAGCGTATCCGCTGGTCAGCGGCACGAAAGCGGTGGACGGCACGCTCGAGCTGCATGTGCCGGAAGGTGTGCAGCTGTACTCGCTCACCTTCGGCTGAGGTGCCCTCTGACCGAGTTGACCGCCGGGATTGCACCGGGTGAACGCATAACGAGGTCTCAGCAACCGCTCAGATACCGCCAACCGGGTGAAATGGACGGCCGTCCGGAGTTGAGCGGGACCGATCACTTCCGTCACAGACACCTGTCGTCTAATGTCGCACTTGTCAGCGAAACGGCAAACCCTCCGCAAGGAGGGGACGCAAAGCCACGGGACCTACACGGTCAGCCGGGCTACCGAACAGACAGGACAGCCACATGGACCAGCGTGGGTACTCAGTCGACCCGTCCGAGGCACCGATCCCGGTCACGGGTGCGTTTCCCGTCACACGTCTCCAGGCGTGGGCCGGTCTCGCCGCTCGCGGCAAGGCGATCGAGCTGATCCCGGCGCAGCGCGAGCATGCCGCCGCCTGAGCCCTTCCCGGCTCGGCAACAGCCAAGACCTCCGGTCATCGACCGGGGGTCTTGTCGTGTCTTCCGATGTCTCATGCGCCCGTTTGGGGCACCTCGTGCAGATTCTGTGCATTGTCGGTTAGCCTCAGCGCAGCGGGCCGGTCACTCGGGGCGGGCCCAGGTGGAGAGAGGGTCGCATGAACAGCTTTTCGCAGTGGTTCTGGCTGCTGATCTGGTGGTTCCTGTTCGTCGTCTACCTGATGATCCTTTTCCAGATCATCGGAGACCTGTTCCGCGACCACAAGCTCAGCGGCTGGTGGAAGGCGGTCTGGATCATCTTCCTGATCGTGGCTCCGTTCCTCACCGCGCTGATCTACCTGATCGCACGTGGCACCGGCATGGCCGAGCGCCAGGGCAGGGCGGTCCAGGCGGCGCAGGCCAACACGGACTCCTACATCCGCGAGGTCGCCGGCTCGGGCAAGTCGCCCGCCGACCACATCGCCGACGCCAAGGCGCTGCTGGACTCGGGCACGATCTCGCAGGCCGAGTTCGACACGCTGAAGGCCAAGGCGCTCGCCTGACCCGCAGCTGAACGAGACTCCGGGCCGGTACCCCACGTGGGTGCCGGCCCGGAGGTCTGTCCGGGCTCACGAGCGACGGCTCAGAGCTCGCCCTTCTTCTGCAGGTACTGCATGGCCACCCAGCCGATGGGGATGCGCAGCCAGTACGTCACCACGCGGAAGACCACCGCGATCGACGTGGCGATACCGGCGTTGATGCCGGTCACGCTGGCGAGCGTGCCGGCGAGCGCCAGCTCGATGGTGCCCATGCCGCCGGGCGTCGGGATCAGCGCGCCGGCCGTGTTGCCGGCCAGGTAGACCAGCGCGACCTGGATGAGCGACGCGTGCTGCCCGAAGGCCTGCATCGAGGCGTAGAACGCGAAGATGAAGCCGAGCGTCATGAGCAGGTTGCCGGCGAGCGCCAGGACCAGGCGCCAGGGCTGGCCGACGACCTCGATGAGCCGGGGCCACGTCTGGCGCAGCGTGGGCAGCGTCTTGGCCAGCACCCATTGCCGGACACGTGGGATCAGCAGCGAGGCCGCCACGAGGGCTGCGATGATGCCGATGACGATGAGCACCGCCGGCGAGATCGGGAGTGCGGACTCCTTGTTGCCGGACGCGAGCGTGAGCACGATCAGCAGCCCGAGGGTCACGATCAGCTGACTGACCTGCACGAGCGCGACCGTCGCAGCGGACAGGGTGGCCGTGACGCCGCGCTTGGTCAGCATCCGCAGGTTCAGGGCCGCGGGCCCCAGGCCGGCGGGTGCCGCAAGCGCGACGAATGCGGCGGCGGTCTGCACGAGGATCGTCGTCCAGAGCCGGAGCTTGACGGGTGAGAACGCGACGAATGCCAGTGCGGCACCGACGAGCGTGAGCAGTCCGAGGGCGAACGCCAGCGCGGTCCAGCGCCAGTCGCTCTGACCGAGGGCCGACGAGATCTCGTGGATGTTGATCGACGTGACGACGAACAAGATGGCGACGATCGGCACGACGACGGTCAGCACCGTCCGCGCGCCGAACCGGACCAGCTGCTGCGGCGCGACGTCGGCCTCGGGCAGCCGCGCGACGAGGGCCGACCGCAGCTCGGTGAGCACCTGCTTGTGCGCACGCATCTCGTCACGGGTGAGCCGCGGCAGCGAGATCGTCTGCAGCAACGGCCCGATGGCGCCGATGTCGTGGTCGGGCAGCACGTCGACGGCCGAGCCCACGGCGCGCGCTGCACCGACGCGCAGGGCGAGGAGGGCGACGAGCTGGGTGACGTCCATGCGGCGGGCCAGCTCGGAGGACGCCACGTCGCCCAGCTCCCAGGACGTGATCCACACGACGGGTCTGCCGACCACGTCCTCGACAAGGATGACGTCGCTGGTCAGCGCGCGGTGCGCGATCCCCGCCTCGTGCGCGAGGCGCAGCTGCGCCCAGATCTCCGCGAGCAGGTCGTCGGTGAACTGGTCGGCCTCCAACGACGCCAGCGGGACGGCGTGCCCAGGTCGTTCCTGTACCAGCAGCATCGAGTCCTCGGCCTCGGCGAGGCTCAGCAGCTTCGGGGTGCGGACGCCGGCGGCTCGTGCCGCGTAAGCCAGGAGCGCCGCTCGTTCGGCCGCCTGCCTCAGCGAGACGACCGAACGTCCCTCGATGCCGCGCATCCGCAGGGTCCGCCACAGCCGCGTGAGCATGCCGACCACCTGGCGGTCCCCGTCGATGACGACGAGGTCGAGGTCGTCGCCGGCTTCCGTCGTGAGGGCGTAGACCCGGTCGCGCGTCGACCGGGTGAGGGCCTGCGCGGCGGGGTCGGTGCCCAGGGCCGGTACGGGCACCTTGGAGTCGGCAGCCTCGGCGTCGGTGGTCGGGTCGGCGACGCGCACGATGCGCACGGGCTCGAACCCCGCGCGGCGGACGCCCCCGACCAGGCTCTCGGCGTAGGCGCGTTCCGACCGGACCCCGGAGAGGTACCGCACGCCCAGCCCGGCGACGCGGCCGATGAGGAACGAGACCATCAGGCCCGGCAGCGAGACCCCGGCGGTGATGAGCAGGACGCCTGCCGCGACCCAGAGCAGGTTCCACGACCACTTCACGGTCCGGCGACGAGAGCGAGGTCCGACGACGGTCAGCAGACCGACGAGCAGGGCGACGTAGCCGGGGAGCGTGACCACCCACTCGCCCTCGGTCCGGATGGACAGCCCGACCGAGAGCTCGGTGGACGCGAAGTTCTCGATGACGTACCGGACGACCTCGTTGAGCAGCACCGCGGCCAGCGCCGCGAGCAGCCCCTCGAGCAGCTGGCGCCCCAGCCGCCGGATGGCCAGCTCCGTGATGACCGCCAACGGGACGACGAGGGTGACGAAGCCCTCGAGCACCTGCACGGGGACGAACAGGATCTCGGACAGCAGCGAGGCGAAGCCCTGGACGTCCTCGGCCACGCCGGTCGTCGTGTTGTGGGCGTACGTCGCCAGGGCCAGGACCAGCACGACCCCGAGCAACGACAGGATCATGCTGAGCAGGTCGCTCGGATGGTGCACGCGCGCGCTCGGGATGTCGACGATCTCGATCGGCGCCCGGACGTCGTCGGCAGGAGCGGCAGCCGGCGGTGCGACGACGGCTGCCGCAGCGGCGACGTCGTCGGCCGCCGCGCGACTGGCGGACGGCGTCGCGGGCATAGGGGCGAGTCTAGGAGCCCAGGCCGTCAACTCCCCGTTGTTGTGGCCTGCCTCGCGGGGTGGTCCTGCGCACACGCGCCGCCGCCGGCTGCCGGTGTTGTGGCGGTCTGTCCACTAGCGTGGCGCACGAACCGGCGCGCGTGCGCCGTCGCGCCGAATGGAGGCCACGATGACCGTCAGCTCCGCAGCTGAGATCCAGCGCGTGTGGTGGGTGCCCGTCCTGCGCGGGGTGTTCCTGTTGGTCATGGGTGGGTTCATGCTGGCCAACCCGTTGTGGTCCGTGACCGCGCTCGTCTGGATCTTCGGCATCTTCGCGATCATCGACGGCGTGGTCGCGCTCGCCGAGTGGTTCACGCAGCGCAAGGAGTCCGGCGCGGGATGGTGGCTGCTCTCCGGTCTGGTCAGTCTGGTGATCGGTCTGGTCGCGGTGATCTTCACCAACGGGACCGCCAAGTTCATCTTCTGGATGATCGCGATCTGGGTGCTGCTGGTCGGCATCCTGCAGATCATCGGGTCGATCGTCCGGTTCCGCGCCAAGGACGCCGCATGGATGTGGCTGCTCGCGTCGGGGCTGGTCTCGTTCCTGATCGGCCTGCTGCTGATCACGCACCCCCAGACGTCCGTCAAGGTCGTCGTCGTGGTCCTCGGCCTGTTCGCGTTCGTCGCGGGAGTCCTGCTCGTCGTCGGCGGCTTCGCGGCGAAAGGTCAGGCCAAGCAGAGCCAAGCAGGGCGCGTCTAGCTGAAGGTCTACGAGAAGTGCAGGGCCGTCAGCCAGGCGGCGGGGATCAGCGAGTAGCCGACGAACACGACCATGTCCATGATCGTGTGCGCGGCGACCAGCGGCATGACCCGGCGCCTGCGTGAGTAGTAGAAGGCGAACAGCACGCCCATGATCGCGTTGCCGACGAACCCGCCGAACCCCTGGTACAGGTGGTACGAGCCGCGCAGCAGGGCGCTCGCCGCGATGACCATGGGCACCTTCCAGCGGAGCTCGCCCAGCCGCTCCATGAGGTAGCCGACGACGATCACCTCCTCCAGCAGCGCGTTCTGGATCGCCGCGAAGAGGAGCACCGGGATGGTCCACCAGTTGGAGCTCAGGCCGGACGCCTGCACGTCGACGGCGAGCCCGAGCGCCCGGGCGCCTGCGTAGAGCGCCAGGCCGGGGATGCCGATGCAGGCGGCCAGCGCCACGCCGACGCCCAGGTCCCGCCACGGTCGCGTGAAGGTCAGGCCGATCCGGCGGACCGCCGAGCGTCCGTTGGCGGAGAGCAGGTACAGGGCGAGCGCGACCGGGATCAGCGCGAAGCCGATCTGCAGCAGCTGGTACGTCAGGTCCAGCCACGGACGCGGGGACTGGCTGGGGTTCAGCGTCGTCGTCTGGTCCCCGAGCGGTGGGCCGGCGGTGAGACGGTCGATGATGTTGACCACCGCGTAGATCCCCGAGCGGCCGAGCGAGAGCCCGAGGACGATCCAGATCTCCGTGGTGATGCGCCGGCGGTAGGCCTTCACGCCGATCGGCGGCGTCGTGACGAGGGCCGTGCCGAGGGCGTCAGCATCCTCGGCACGGTCCACCTCGCGGGGGACAGGAGGCGGCCCCGCGGGAGGCGTCAACGGCGCTGTCATGGTGCGAGCGTAGGGGCGGCCGCTGAGGGTTGGCTGGACGCCCGCTGAAGGGCGCTTGTTACGCGAACGTGCGCAGCCGCAGAGAGTTGCCGACGACGAGCACGGACGAGAACGCCATCGCCGCGCCGGCGATCATCGGGTTCAGCAACCCGAACGCCGCCAGCGGGATCGCCGCGACGTTGTATGCGAAGGCCCAGAACAGGTTCTGCCTGATCACCCGCAGGGTCCGGCGCGACAGCCGGATCGCGTCGCCCGCCGCGCGCAGGTCACCGCGCACGAGGGTGACGTCCGCGGCCTCGATCGCCACGTCGGTACCCGTACCCATGGCCAGGCCGAGGTCCGCGGTGGCCAGGGCGGCGGCGTCGTTGACCCCGTCGCCGACCATCGCGACGCGGGCGCCCTGCGCCTGCAGCGTGGCCACCACGGAGACCTTGTCGGCCGGGAGCACCTGCGCGTGGACGTCGGCCTCGGCGATGCCGACGGCCCGGGCAGCCGCGAGCGCCGCGCCGCGGCCGTCACCCGTGAGCAGGACGGGTCGCAGGCCCAGCGCCCGGAGCTCGGCGACGGCCTGCGCGGACGTCGGCTTCACCGGGTCCCGGAGCACCAGCACGCCGCGCGCGCTGCCGTCCCAGGCGACCATCACCGCGGTGGCGCCGTCCGCCTCCGCGGCCTCGAACTCCGGCAGCCAGTCCGTCGTCGGAACCCCCTGCTGGGACAGCCACGCCGGCTTCCCGACGAGGACGCGCCGACCCAGACCGACACCCGCGTGCGCGGTCCGGACCACGCCGGCGACGCCGAGACCGGCATCCGCGCGGAAGTCGTGCACCTGGTCGGCGCCGATGACGACGCCGTCGGCGCCGGTGTCGCCGGTCCGCCTCTCCACGGCGCTCGCGATCGCACGGCCGATCGGGTGCTCGGCCAGCTGTTCGACCGCGGCCGCGAGGCGGAGCACGTCGTCGCCGCCGAGGACCTCGACGAGCGCCATGCTGCCCTGGGTGACGGTGCCGGTCTTGTCGAGGACGACGGTGTCGACGGCGCGCGTCTGCTCGAGCACTTCCGGACCCTTGATGAGGATCCCGAGCTGGGCGCCGCGCCCGGTGCCGACCAGCAGCGCGGTCGGCGTCGCGAGACCGAGGGCGCACGGGCACGCGATGATCAGGACGGCGACCGCCGCCGTGAAGGCGGCCTGCGTCGAGGACCCGCTGAGCAGCCAGACGGCCAGCGTCGCCGCCGACAGCACCAGGACTACGGGGACGAACACGGCGGAGATGCGGTCGGCCAGCCGCTGCACGGGTGCCTTGCCGGTCTGCGCGGCGGCGACCAGGCGGCCGATCTGCGAGAGCCGGGTCTCCTCGCCCACGCGCGTGGCCCGCACCACGAGCGCACCCGACGTGTTGATCGTCGCGCCGGTCACCTCGTCGCCGGGGCCGACGTCGACGGGGACGGGCTCGCCCGTGAGCAGGCTCGCGTCCAAGGCGGACGTGCCGCGGACCACGACGCCGTCGGTGGCGACCTTCTCGCCGGGGCGGACGACGAACTCGCTGCCCGCCACGAGCTGCGCGACGGGGACGCGCCGCTCGGTGCCGTTCTCGAGGAGGGCCACGTCCTTGGCGCCGAGGTCGAGCAGTGTGCGCAGGGCGTCGCCGGCGCGACGGCGCGAGCGGTGCTCGGCATAGCGACCGGCCAGCAGGAACGTGGTGACCACGGCCGCGACCTCGAAGTAGAGCTCGGTGGTGGTGTGGTCCGCGGCCGGCCACAGCGACGGCTTCATGGTCATGCCCAGCTCGCCGGCACCTCCGAACAGGAGCGCCCAGAGCGACCAGCCGGTCGCGGCGACGATGCCGATCGAGACGAGCGTGTCCATGGTCGACGCGCCGTGGCGTGCAGCCCGCGCGGCGGCCCGGTGGAACGGCCAGGCGGCCCAGGTGGCGACCGGCAGGGCGAGGGCCGCGACGACCCACTGCCAGCCGGTGAACTGCCACGCCGGGATCATCGACAGCAGGAGCACCGGGACGCTCAGGACGGCGGCCACGCGGAGCCGCCGCCGGAGGTCCGCGCCGCGCGCGTCGGTGGGTGCGGACGTGTCGTCGTCGGGGTCCATGTCGTGCCCGGGCGCCATCGAGTGACCCGAGAGGGCGTGCTCGAACGCGTCCATCTGGTGGCCGTGGCCCGACATGCCGTGCCCGGACATGCCGTGGTCCGCCAGGTCGTGGCCGGGCACCTCGGGACCGGCCGGAGCGGTTCGCGGGCCCGCCGGCGTCGAGGTACGGGTGACCGTCGCGTCGTAGCCCGCCGAGCGGACGGCCGCCACCAGCGCGTCGGTGTCGATCGTGCTTCCGGCCTCGTCGATGCGGACGTGTGCGGACTCCAGCGGCAGGTTCACCGTGGCCTCGACGCCCGACAGGCGGTTGAGCTTCTTCTCCACCCGCGCGACGCAGGACGCGCACGTCATCCCCTCGATCGCGAGGTCGACCGTCCTCTCGCTGCTCACAGCAAGGACCGCCGAGGCGTCAGCACGTACCCCGCCTCGACGACCGCCTGGGCGACGTCGTCGTCGGCGAGCGTCGTGTCGGAGGTGACGGAGACGGTCGACGAGCCGCCGACGATCAGCTGGACCACCACGTCGTGCACGCCGGGCAGCGCCGAGAGCTCGGAGGTGACGGCGGAGACGCAGTGACCGCAGGTCATGCCGTCGACGCCGAAGGTTGTCGTGGTGCTCATGGTGGTGCTCCCTACCGGGGTGGCGGACGGGTCGTGCGGGTCTTAGGAACGGACGAGACGCGCGATGGCGTCGGAGGCCTCGCGGACCTTGGCGGCGCCCTCCTCCGGGGACTGCCGGGCGGCGTCGACGACGCAGTGCGCCAGGTGATCCTCGACCAGACCGATCGAGACGGCCTGCAGGGCCTTGGTCACGGCAGCGATCTGGGTGAGCACGTCGATGCAGTACACGTCCTCGTCGACCATCCGCGCGATGCCGCGGACCTGGCCTTCCACGCGTCGGAGGCGCTTGAGGTAGTCGTCCTTGGCGTCGGTGTAGCCGTGCACGGGGGTCTCCAGAGGGTGAAGGTTGCTCGTCCAGTGCAACCACAATACCCCTAGGGGGTATTCCTCCGGTCCGGAACCGGCACAATCATCGGCATGCGGGTCTCAGCGAAGGCGGACTATGCCGTGCGTGCGTGCGCCGAGCTGGCGGCGTCCCCGCACGGCTCCCCGGTCCGCGCCGACGACCTGGCCGCCGGGCAGCAGCTGCCGGTGCCGTTCCTCGAGCGGATCCTGGGCGACCTGCGGCGCGGCGACGTGGTGACCTCGGTCCGCGGACGCTCCGGCGGCTACCGGCTGGCCCGCCCGGCCGACGAGATCACGCTCGCCGACATCATCCGCGCCGTCGACGGCCCGCTGGTCACGGTCCGCGACGAGCGCCCCACCGCCCTCGAGTACGCCGGCTCGGCGCAGGCCCTGCTCGAGGTGTGGGTCGCACTGCGCGTGAGCGTCCGCGACGTCCTGGACCGCGTCACGCTCGCCGGCCTGGTCTCGGGCGAGCTCCCGCCCGCGGTCCACGACCTCGCCGCCCGCCACGACGCCTGGCTCAACCCGTAGCCGCTCACCGACCGCGACGCGGGGCCGAGCGAGCACGCCGCGACGAAGGCCGTTGGCCTCGTCGCGGAGCGTTACGGCTTGGTGGCCGTTGCGGCGGCGTGGGCGGCGGCCGGGAGGGCGCTGACGATGCGGTCGAGCGCGGAGTCGTCGTGGGCGGCGGAGACGAACCAGGCCTCGAACGGGGACGGCGGCGCGTAGACGCCCGCCTCCAGCAGCGAGTGGAAGAACGGCGCGTACCGCCACGACTCGGTGGCCAGCACGGCGGTGTAGTCGCGGGCACCCTGACGGGCGGCGTCGGCGCCGAAGAACGTGCTGAACAGGTTCCCGGCCCACTGGATCGTGTGGGGCAGGCCCTCGCGGACGAGCGCGGCGTTGAGCTCGGTGCGCAGCTTCACGGCGACGGCGTCGACCTGCTCGTACACGCCGCTGTCGGCCAGGCGCAGGGTGGCCAGGCCGGCGGCCGTGGCCACCGGGTTCCCGGACAGGGTGCCCGCCTGGTAGACGGGCCCGACGGGCGCCAGCTGGGCCATGACGTCGCGCCGACCACCGACCGCGGCGACGGGCAGGCCGCCGCCGATGACCTTGCCGAACGTGTAGAGGTCCGCGGACCAGCCCTCGCGCAGACCCTCGAGCCCCCACCAGCCGGAGTACCCGACGCGGAAGCCGGTGAGCACCTCGTCCTGGATGAGCAGCGCGCCGTGGGAGTGGGTCAGCCGGCGCAACGCCGCGTTGAACCCGGGCATCGGCGGGACGACACCCATGTTGGCCGGCGACGCCTCCGTGATGACGGCGGCGATCCGAGAGCCGTGCTCGGCGAACGCCGCCTCGACCACGGCCACGTCGTTGTACGGCAGGACGATCGTCTCGGCGGCGACCGCCGCGGAGACGCCGGCGGAGTCGGGCAGACCGAGGGTCGCGACGCCGGAACCGGCGGCGGCCAGCAGCGCGTCGACGTGCCCGTGGTAGTGGCCGGCGAACTTGACCACCAGGTCGCGACCTGTGAACGCGCGGGCCAGCCGCAGCGCGGTCATGGTCGCCTCGGTGCCCGTGGACACCAGACGGATCTTCTCGGCCGGAGGCACCCGGAACCGGATCTCGTCGACGAGCTCGACCTCGGTGACCGTGGGTGCACCGAACGAGAGGCCGCGACCGGCGGCCTCGCGGACCGCCTCGACCACTGCCGGGTGCGCGTGCCCGAGGAGCGCGGGCCCCCAGGAGCCGACGAGGTCGACGTACTCGTTGCCGTCGACGTCCGTGACATAGGCGCCGTGGGCGGACGCGAGGAACCGCGGGGTGCCGCCGACGTTGCCGAACGCCCGCACGGGCGAGTTCACCCCGCCGGGGATCACGGCCTGCGCGCGCTCGAAGGCGGCAGCGCTCGTCGTCAGGTCCGAGGTGGTGGCGTGGGCAGACATCAGATCTCCTCTGCCAGCCATCCGGCCAGCTCAGTCGCAGAGTACGTAAGCACGTGATCGGCACCGGCGCGGCGGATGCTGAGCACAGACTCCAGGATCGCCCGTCTGCGCTCGATCCACCCCCGTTCGGCGGCCGCCTCGATCATCGCGTACTCCCCCGACACCTGGTAGGCCGCGACCGGGACGGTGCTCGTCGCGGCCACGTCGGCGAGGATGTCGAGGTAGGCCAGCGCGGGCTTGACCATGACGACGTCGGCCCCCTCGGCGATGTCGAGGGCCACCTCGCGCACGGCTTCGCGACGGTTCGCCGGGTCCATCTGGTACGTCCGGCGGTCGCCGTCCAGCTGGGACTCGACGGCGTCGCGGAACGGTCCGTAAAACGCGGAGGTGTACTTGGCCGCGTACGCCAGCACGGCGACGTCGTCGCGACCCGCGGCGTCGAGCGCGTCCCGGACGTGGCCCACCTGGCCGTCCATCATCCCTGAGAGGCCGACCAGGTGAGCGCCCGCCGCGGCCTGCGCCAGGGCCATCTCGGCGTACCGGACGAGGGTCGCGTCGTTGTCGACCAGACCCGAGGCGGTCAGCACGCCGCAGTGCCCATGGTCGGTGAACTCGTCCAGGCACAGGTCCGCCTGCACGACGAGCGCGTCGCCCACCTCGGCGACGGTGTCCGCGATGGCGAGGTTGAGGATCCCGGACGGGTCGGTGGCCTGGGAGCCGACCGCGTCCCTGATCGTCGGGATCGCGAAGAGCATCACGCCGCCCAGACCCGCGCCGGCGGCCTCGGCGACCGCCTTGCGCAGCGAGTCGCGCGAGTGCTGGACCACGCCGGGCATCGACGCGATCGGGTGCGGCTCGGTCAGCCCCTCCTTGACGAACACCGGGAGCACGAGCTGGGAGGCGTGCAGGTGCGTCTCGGCAGTCAGTCGGCGCATGGCCGGCGTCGCTCGCAGCCGACGGGGGCGGATGCGTCGGTTCACGGGAGCTCCTCGGGGCTGGGGATCTGTTCGGGCATCGCGGTGTTCGCCGCCCTGGCCAGTGCGTCGACCAGCCCGGTCATGGTCTGCTCGGTGGCCACGCCCGCCAGCGGGAGACCCAGGCGCGCGGCCTCGGCGGCGGTGGTCGGGCCGATGCCGACCAGGAGCGTGCTCGTCGGCGGCGGCCCGAGCTGGGTGTTGAGCTCCCGGACGGTGCTCGCGGAGGTGAGCAGCGCGCCGCGGATCGTGCCGTCGACCCACGCCTCGCGGACCTCGGCGCTCGGCGCCTCGGCGGAGACCGTGCGGTAGGCGACGACGTCGTCGACCTGCCAGCCGCGGGCGCGCAGACCGTCGGCGAGCGTGGGGGCGGCCAGGTCGCCGCGGGGGAACAGGATGCGCCCGGTGCCGCCCGGGGCCGGGAACTGCGCGACGAGCGCGCGGGCGGTCGACTCGCTGAGCGGGACGAGGTCGACGCGGACGTCGGCGTCGCGCAGCGCGCGAGCGGTGCCCGGCCCGACGGCCGCGACCTTGGCGCCCTGGGCCTGCAGCCCGTGCTCGACCAGGATCGGGACGGCGGCGGCGCTGGAGACCACCAACCACTCGTACCAGCCGGCCTCGAGGGCGAGCAGGGCGTCGGCCAGCGGCGTCGGGTCCTCGGGGGGCACGGTCTCGATCAGGGGGACGACCACGGCCTCGGCCCCGGCGGCCGCGAGCGCGACGACGGCCGGGCTGCGCCCCGCGGTGGGTCGGGGGACCAGCACGCGCCAACCGGTGAGCGGCAGGGCGGTCATCGCAGGTCCGCCAGCTCGGCAGCACCGTGCGCCAGGAGCTCGTCGGCGAGCGAGGCGCCGAGGCGCCGGGCATCGTCGGGAGTGCTCGCCTCGATCGTCGACCCGAGCCTCAGGGTGGCGGAGCCGTCCGGTCGGGCGACGACGGCGTCGAGGCGCAGGCTCGTGCCGGTGAGCGCCGCCCAGGCGCCGATCGGCGCCGCGCAGCCGGCCTCCAGCCGCTCGAGGAGCGCACGCTCGGCGGTGACCGCCAGGCGGGTCGGTCGGTGGTCGAGCGCGCGCAGGGCGTCGGCCAGGGGTCCGGCCGTGTCCGACCGGACCTCGATGGCCAGCGCGCCCTGGCCCGGGGCCGGCGCCATGACGTCCGGCCCGAACGCCTCGGTCACGGCGTCCAGACGCCCCAGCCGGGCCAGGCCGGCGCGCGCCAGGATGACGGCGTCGAGGTCGTCGGTGATGCGCCTCAGCCGGGTGTCGACGTTCCCCCGGATGTCGACCACGTCCAGGTCCGGGCGCACGGCGAGCAGCTGGGCGCGCCGCCGCGGCGACCCCGTGCCGATGCGGGCGCCGGGTGCGAGGTCGGCGAGCTTGCGGCCGTCGCGCGCGCAGAGGGCGTCCGCGGGGTCCTCACGCACCGGGATGGCTCCGATGACCAGGCCCGGCGCGTCGCCGGTCGGCAGGTCCTTGAGGGAGTGCACGGCCACGTCGCAGCGGCCGTCGAGGAGCGCGTCGCGCAGCGCGGTGACGAAGACCCCGGTGCCTCCGAGGCTGGACAGCGAGCCCGTCAGGCGGTCGCCGTCGGTGCGGACGTGGACGGTCTCGAGGGTCAGGTCGCCCAGCCGCGCAAGGGCGTCGGCGACGTGACCGGTCTGGGTCACCGCCAGCGCGCTGGCGCGGGTCCCGACGATCACGTGCACAGCCATGCGGACCAGTCTCCCCCTCCGCGGAGGCGATGTCGAAGCGCCCCGTCGGCCGAGGAAACCCGTGGTGACAGATTGTCAGATCATTGCGCCGAAAATGTGACCCGCGACATTCTTGGAGCGGTTGCCGACGCGTTGTCAGAAAATGCGGCAGGAATACGTGACCAACACCACGTCGTGCTACCGCACAGAACGCGCCGCGGCGCTCGCGTCGGGCACCACGGACGCGAGCCCGTTGCCCGCGACCCAGGCGCCGCAGACGGCCACCCCGGGCAGCTCCGCGACCGCCGACCGGACCGCGGCGACGACCGCGCGGTGCGCCTCGCTCGGACGCGGGAGCGCCTGCGTCCAGCGCACGACTGCGTGCCCGCGCAGCTGGTCCGCGTCGAGCGGGACGCCGAGCAACCGGGACGCATCGCGCAGGACCTGGCCGAGGTCCGGCGCGTCGGTGCGGGATCCGGCCCGCCCGTAGGAGAGGCGCACGACGTGCGTCCCGGGGCCGGCCGCGCGGGCCAGCCACCCCCACTTGGCCGTGGCGTGCGTGAGGGCCTTGGCGACGACATCGGTGGCCTCCGGCGAGACCAACACACCGGTCCCACGCGGCGCGTGGTCGAGCGCGGGAGCCGCCAGGACGAGGGTGACGAGGACGACGTCGGCGCCCGGGTCGGGTGTGCCGGTCGCCAGGCCGAGCAGCGCGGGTGCGCGGGGTGTGGCGAGGACGAGCCGCGGCGCCGTCTCACCGGCGACCGACCAGCCGTCACCGGACGCCTCGACCGACGTCACGCCTACGCCCGTGCGGACCGACGAACCGCGGGCCCGCAGGTCGGCGACCAGCGCGTCGACGAGCGTGTGGATGCCGCCGTCCAGACCCTGCACCGCCGACCCCGCAGGCACCGACGCGCGCATCGAGCGGACGGCCCGCGCCAACGACCCGCGGTTCCGTGCCGCCGACAGCCCGGGCGCGACGGCGTCGACGGACAGGTCGTCCGGGTCGGCCGC
This sequence comes from Cellulomonas sp. McL0617, assembly GCF_049994875.1. Taxonomy (GTDB): domain Bacteria; phylum Actinomycetota; class Actinomycetes; order Actinomycetales; family Cellulomonadaceae; genus Cellulomonas. The sequence goes on along the minus strand of NZ_CP188256.1, from coordinate 3,942,000 downwards.
GTGCACGCCGCCGACGATCGGCCGGACGAGGCGGTCGAGCACGCGCGCGCCCATCCGGCGGCGGACCAGCGCGCCCAGGGTGGCCGGGTCGGCCGACCGCGGCAGGACCAGGTCGAGGGAGGCGCGCAGCGCGCCCACGACGCCGATCGTCCGCCGCGCGGACCACGGGTGCGCGGGGATGCCGAGCAGCCCGGTGCGCGGCAGCGGCCCGTCCCCCGAGGCCAGGTGCACCCACGAGCCGAGGGGTTCGGGGCCCACGACGGGCAGCCCCAGCTCGTCGGCGAGCGCGGCGACGACGCCGCCCCGGGTGGCGAACGACTCCGCACCGGCGTCCAGTCGCAGACCGGCCACGGTGTGGCCGCGGACCGCTCCGCCTGGCTCGTCGCGTTCCTCCAGGACGAGGGTGCGCAGGCCGTCGACGGTCAGCGTGCGGGCGGCGACCAGGCCGGCGACACCGCCGCCGACGACGATCGCGTCCCAGCGCACCTCAGAGCCCGTGGACCAGCTCGACCACGCGGGTCAGCACGACCGGGTCGGTGTCCGGCGGGACCCCGTGGCCGAGGTTCACCACGTGCGCCGGGGCGCTCTGGCCACGGGCGACGACGTCGCGGACGTGGGCCTCGAGGACGGGCCACGGCGCGGCGAGCAGGGCCGGGTCGATGTTGCCCTGCAGGGGAGTCGCGCCGCCCAGGCGGCGGTTCGCCTCGTCGAGGTGCAGGCGATAGTCGACGCCGATGACGTCCGCACCGACGTCACGCATCGCGACGAGCAGCTCGCTGGTCCCGGTGCCGAAGTGGACCTTCTTCACGCCCAGGTCGGCGACGCTCTCGAGCGCGCGCGCCGAGGCCGGGGCCACGTGCGCCGTGTAGTCCGACAGGCCGAGCGAGCCCGCCCACGAGTCGAACAGCTGCGCGGCGCTGGCCCCGGCGAGCACCTGGGCCCGCAGGAACGCGCCCGTGACGTCGGCCGCCCAGTCAGTCAGCTCGGCCCACGTGACCGGGTCGGAGTGCATGAGCGTGCGGGCGGCCAGGTGGTCGCGCGACGGACCGCCCTCGACGAGGTAGGCGGCGAGCGTGAACGGCGCGCCGGCGAACCCGATCAGCGGGGTCTGGCCCAGGGCCTCGACCGTGAGCGCGACGCCCTCGGAGACCGGGTCCAGCGCGACGAGCGGCCCGAGGTCCCGGAGGCGGGCCACGTCGGCCGAGGTGCGCACGGGCGAGCCCATGACCGGCCCGACGCCCGGCTTGATCTCCACGTCGACACCCGCGAGCTTGAGCGGCACGACGATGTCGGAGAAGAAGATCGCGGCGTCCACACCGTGCCGCCGGACGGGCTGCAGGGTGATCTCGCTGGCCAGCGACGGCGTCAGGCACGCGTCGAGCATCGCCGTCGTGCCGCGCGCCGCCCGGTACTCCGGGAGCGAGCGGCCGGCCTGCCGCATGAACCACACGGGGAGCCGGTCGGGGCGGTCGCCGGAATATGCGCGAACCAACGAAGAATGCGTCGTTCGACCGTCGACCAGCGGGTGCGAGGAAGGAAGGTTCACAGGTGCGATTGTGCCGGACAAATGAACAGATGATTGAATCGGGCACGTGGTGCTGCTGTCCCTCGCCGCAAGTCACCACGACCTCGACCTCGATGTGCTGGAACGTCTCTCGTCGGACGTCCAGGCCGTCGCCTCCGAGCTCGTGCACTCCGCCGCGTCCGTGTCCGGTGCCGTCGTCCTGGCGACGTGCAACCGGTTCGAGCTGTACCTCGAGATCGACGACGCCGAGCACGCCCCGACCGCCCGCACCGCGGCCGCTGCGACGGTGGCCGGCCGCTCCGGCTACACCGCCGACCAGGTGGCCGCCCACTTCCGCCTGCTGACCGGCACCGACGCCGCCGAGCACCTGTTCGCCGTGGCCAGCGGGCTCGACTCGATGGTCGTCGGCGAGCGAGAGATCGCCGGTCAGGTCCGCCGGGCGCTGACCACCGCGCGACGCGACGGCACCACGACGAGCGGTCTCGAGTCGCTGTTCCAGGCGGCCTCGCGGGTCTCGCGGGACGTCGAGGCGCGCACCGGACTGGGTGCGACCGGGCGGTCCGTCGTCGGCGTCGCGCTCGACATCGCCGAGGCCCAGCTGCCCGACTGGTCGGCCGTGCGCTGCGTGCTCATCGGCACCGGCTCCTACGCCGGCGCGTCGCTGGCCCAGCTCAAGGCCCGCGGCTGCACCGACGTCCGGGTCTACTCGACCACCGGCCGGGCCCGTGCGTTCGCGAGCGCCCGCGGGGTGCACGCCCTGCCGCCGGGCGCCGACCTGGCTGCCGAGGTGTCCGACGTCGACCTCGTCGTCGCCTGCAGCGGCGCGGCCGGAGCGGTCCTCGGGGTCGACGCCCTGGCGGTGGCGAGGAGTGCGGGCGCACGGCCGCTGACCGTGGTCGACCTTGCCCTGCGACACGACGTCGACCCCGGCGTCCGCGCCCTGCCCGGCGTCCGCCTGGTCAGCCTGCACACGGTGAGCGAGCACGCCCCCGCCGAGCACGCCGCCGTCCAGGCCGCGCACGCCGTGGTCGTCGGCGCGGCCGAGGCCTACGAGGCCGAGCGGCGCGTGCGCGACTGGAACCCGGCGGTCGTGGCCGAGCGCACCCGCGTGCTGGGCGGCCTGGAGAGCGAGCTCGTGGACCTCTCCGACGAGCGCGCGGTCCGCGCCCTGCGCCGCCGCACCCGCGAGGTGCTCCACGGCCCCACGGTCCGCGCCCGCGAGGCCGCCCGGGCCGGTGACGCAACGACGTACGCGCAGGCGCTGGCCGAGCTGGCCTCCATCCCGGTCCCCACGCTCTGAACCCCCTCCTCCGAACGGGGGAGGCGGGGCAGCCCGAGGGGTTGATCCGCCGAGCGGGCGCTCTGCCTAGGCTGCGAGCATGACCAGCTCCGTCAGCGCGGCCGAGGCCCGGGTGACCCCGGTGCCCGAGGCGCTGCTGCACCCGGCGCTGCAGACGTGGTCGCGGGTGTGGCGCTACCTGCTGGCGGTCCTCGGCGGACTGGTGCCGTGGGTGGCCCAGGCGGTCCAGCAGCTGAGCTCGAAGCCGTCGGCGGCGGAGCAGCGCTCCATCGGGACATGGCTGGTGGCCGATCTGCTCGTCGGGGCCCTGGCGGTCGGTCTCCTGCCGTTGCGGCGCAAGCGACCGTTCGTGATCGCGCTCGTGATCATCTCGCTCAGCGCGGTCTCGACGGCTGCCGTCGGGGCGTCGATCCTGGCGGTCGTCTCGATGGCCACGTGGCGCCGTCGGAACTGGGTGATCGTCACGGCCCTCGTGTGGGTGGCCTCGGGCATCGCCTCGACGGTCCTCGCCGATGTCCGGGGCGTCGTGCCCCCGGGTGGCAGCTGGTACGAGCTGGTGCTCAACCAGCTGTTCAGCCTCCTGATCTTCGGGCTGGCGATCGTCACCGGCTTCTACGTCCGGGCCCGGCGCGAGCTCGTCGCGTCCCTGCACGAGCGGGTGGCGCACGCGGAGCGGGAGCAGGTGCTGACGACGGAGGCCGCGCGGGACGCGGAGCGCACGCGGATCGCCCGGGAGATGCACGACGTGCTGGCGCACCGGATCTCGCTGGTCGCGATGCACGCCGGCGCGCTCGCCTACCGCGAGGACCTCGACCGGGAGCAGACGAGAGAGACGGCGGCGACGATCCAGGCGAACGCTCAGCTGGCCCTCTCCGAGCTGCGGCAGGTGCTCGGCGTGCTGCGGGCCGGGCGGGCGTCGGACGGGGTCGAGGCGCCGCAGCCGACCCTGGCCGAGCTGCCGGCGCTGCTGGCCGACGCGCGCGAGGCGGGTTCGTCGGTCGAGCTGGACGTGCTCGGCATGCGCGAGTGCGACCTGGCGAAGATCCCGGTCACGCTGTCGCGGACGTCGTTCCGGATCGTCCAGGAGGCGCTCACCAACGCGCGCAAGCACGCGGTCGGCGCGTCGGTCGCGGTACGGCTGGCCGGTGAGCCGGGCGGGTTCCTCGAGCTCGAGGTGCGCAACCGGATGGGTGTAGCCGTCGGCGCGGTGTCGTCGGCGGGCGTGGGACTGACGGGCATGACCGAGAGGGCCGAGCTGGCCGGCGGCGCGCTGACGTACGGAGGGCAACCGGATGGGTCGTTCCTGGTGAGGGCGAGGCTGCCGTGGCCGGCGTGACCCCGACGATCCGGGTGGTGCTCGTCGACGACGACCACCTCGTCCTGGCCGGCCTGCGGATGATCCTGGGCGGCGCGCCCGACATCGACATCGTCGGGGAGGCATCGGACGGCGCGGCGGGCGTCGCTCTGGTCGAGCGCGAGGCGCCCGACGTCGTCCTCATGGACATCCGGATGCCGCGGATGGACGGCCTGCAGGCCACCCGCGCGCTGCGTTCGTCGGCCACCCGGGTCATCGTGCTCACCACGTTCGACACCGACGAGATGGTGCTCACGGCCCTGCAGAACGGCGCGTCCGGTTTCCTGCTCAAGGACACGGCGCCCGCCGAGCTGGTCGAGGCGGTCCGCCGCGTCGCCGCGGGGGACCCGATGCTCTCGCCCAGCGTCACGTCCCAGCTCATCGCCGCGGTGACCAAGCCGCAGGACGACGATCGCCGACGAGCTGCGCGCGCGGCCCTCGCGCGCCTGACCGACCGGGAGCGCGAGGTGGCGGTGGCGGTCAGCGAGGGCAGCACGAACTCGGAGATCGCCCGCGACCTGTTCATGGGCGTGGCCACGGTCAAGACGCACATCGGCAGCCTGTTCACCAAGCTGGGCGTCACCAACCGCGTCCAGGTGGCCCGCGTCGTCCACGACGCCGACGCGACGTAGAGATCCGGACAGGGAGCGTGCCGGGCCAGAACGGGGGGGAGGGTCTGGCCCGGCACGCGCCCGTCGGAGCCTCGACATCGTCGTCGGGACCCCAGATCAGGGTGTTGTCACTCAGCTGCTGCGGACCACCTGCTGCTGCGCCGCAGGCCCAGGTGCCCAGGTGTGCGGCACGACTTGGTTGGTCTGGATGTCCGTCAGCTCCGCAGCGTAGACGATCCCTTCGTATACGCCGGCCTCGACGCGGTTGAGCTGCAGACGTTCGGCGCGCTCGATGTCGTCGCCCAGATGCGAGATCCGGGCCACGACGTAGCGCTGCGCGTCCTGCCACTGGTCGACCACCCGGACGTGCAGGCCGTTCCAGCGTGCGGTGAGGTCGAGCTCGAACAGCTCGCTGACCTCGTCGCGACCCACCCGGCGGAACCAGCGGCCCGACGCCGACTGGTGGAAGCCGGTCTCGGCGAGCGGCGGGTTGGCCAGCGCGAGGACGACCGTGTGGCCGTTGTCGACGACGTCGGCCTCGAGGTAGGCACCGTGCCACTTGGCCACCGGCCCGACGCAGCGCGACAGCGAGGCGAGCGAGGGCCGCGGTGCGCCCAGCTGCGTCACGGTCCAGCCGGCGCCGACGTCTCCGTAGCGGGCCAGGAGCGTGGACGTGCCGTTGTCGTAGACGCGGACGAGCTCGGCGCCCGGGGGGATCCGCGAGTGGCGCAGCCACCAGAGCGGAAGGATGTACCCGGGGACGTCGCGGTACTGGAGCTGAGGGGAGCTCTCGAAGCGCAGGACGTCGATGGACCGGTCGTACGGGCTGAACGGAGAGCCCTCGTAGCCGAGGCCGTGGACCTCGAACAACTGAGCCGGGGTCGTCGCGAACGCGACGTCCTCAGCACGAACGACGTATCCCGCCAGTCGATCGTGACCCGCGGTGAGATGCGCGCGGGTGAGCGCTGGCGTGATCGCTTTCTGCATGAGCGTCACGATGGGCATCCTTGCCAGAGGGGGTGAGCTGGATGGATCGAGGGGACGAACCGGATGAATCAGACGGGTCGGTGCACGATTGTGCAGGCCCTACCGGGCACCTGTCCAGATGGCGACACAATTCCGGGTGACATAGCAGGTCAGAGCGCTGCTGGCGTCTCATGGGAGCGATCCCGAACGAGTGAAAACTTCTGCCAAAACACGGGCAAAAGGGGTCAGTCGGGCAGGTAGGTCCCGACGAGTGCCGCGGCGATCCCCGTGTACGAGGCCGGCGTCAGCTCCGACAGGCGTGCCGCGACGTCGTCGGGCAGCCCGAGCCCGCCGATGAACTCGCGCATGTCGTCGGCCGTCAGGCGCCGGCCGCGCGTCAGCTCCTTGAGCCGCTCGTACGGGTTCTCCATGCCGGTGACGCCCGCGACGGAGGCCGCCCGCATCGCCGACTGGACCGGCTCGCCGAGGACCTCCCAGTTCTCGTCGAGCTCGCGCGCCAGCAGGACCCGGTCGACCGACAGGGCGCGCAGCCCGCGGGACACGTTGTCGATGGCGAGCAGGGAGTGCCCGAACGCGGGCCCGATGTTGCGCTGCGTGGTGGAGTCGGTCAGGTCGCGCTGCAGCCGGCTGGTCACCAGCGTGCTGGCCAAGGTGTCCAGGAGCGCCGACGAGAGCTCGAGGTTGGCCTCGCCGTTCTCGAACCGGATCGGGTTGACCTTGTGCGGCATGGTCGAGCTCCCCGTGGCGCCGGCCACCGGGATCTGGATGAAGACGCCGCGGGAGATGTAGGTCCACACGTCCGTCGCCAGGTTGTGCAGCACCCGGTTGAACCGCGCGACGTCCGCGTACAGCTCGGCCTGCCAGTCGTGCGACTCGATCTGCGTGGTCAGCGGGTTCCAGACGAGGCCGAGGTGCTCGACGAACGTCCGGCTCACGGTCGGCCAGTCGGCGTCCGGGACCGCGACGACGTGCGCACCGAACGTGCCGGTCGCACCGTTGAGCTTGCCCAGGTACTCGTCGTTCGCGATGCGCCTCAGCTGCCTGTCGAGCCGGTGCGCGAGGACTGCGAGCTCCTTGCCGAGCGTGGTAGGCGTGGCCGGCTGCCCGTGCGTGAGGGCGAGCATCGGCTGCTCGGCCTCCTCCCGGGCGAGCGCCGCGACCTGGTCGGTGAGCGCCCGCGCGCTGGGCAGCCAGACCTGCGTCACCGCGCCACGGACCATCAGCGCGTAGGACAGGTTGTTGATGTCCTCGCTGGTGCAGGCGAAGTGCACGAGCTCACCGACGTCGTGCAACGCGGAACCGGCGGGCGCGTCGGCCAGGCGCTTCTTGAGGAAGTACTCGACCGCCTTGACGTCGTGCACGGTGACCCGCTCGATCTCGGCCAGCTCGGCGACCTCGTCGGGCCCGAAGGTCGCGACGACGGCGCGCAGGTAGTCCCGGTCAGCGTCGGTGAGCGTCGGGGCGCCCGGCACCACGCGGTTCGTCGTCAGGTGGATCAGCCACTCGACCTCGACGTGCACGCGCTCGCGGTTCAGCGCCGCCTCGCTCAGGTGGTCGACGAGCGGTGCGACCGCGGCACGGTAGCGGCCGTCCAGCGGCCCGAGGGCGATGGCGGGTGCGACGTCGGCGAGGCGGACACGGGTCATGCCCCCCATCATCCCAGGGTGGAGTTCCCTCCGTCGGCACCGTCCGCGGCCGGCGTCGCCCGCCGGTGCGCGGCGGGCGTTCGCGGGTCGGGCCCTCTCGCGACCTGCGGAGTCAGTAGCCTGTCCGGGATCCAGCCACCCGCCGGTCCGTGGAACAGGAGCCAGGTGACGCCCTCGCGAAGGCCCGGCCCGGTGCTCGTGGTCGGCGCGCTCGTGGGGGTCGCGGTCGTCATGGCGGCGCTCGCCGGGCCGTGGCAGCCCGGGCACCGGTTCGTGCCCGACGTGACGCCGCCGGTGATCACACCCCCCGTGCCGAGCCAGGAGTCCCACCCGAGCTCCACGGGCGCCGCGCGGGAGGTCATGCCGCTCAGCCAGGAGCGCTGGATCTTCTTCGTGATCCTCGCCGTGCTGGCCCTGGTGGCGGTCGTCGTCCTGGGTCTGGTGATCGGTCGGCTGGCCCAGAAGCTGCGTGAGCGCCAGGCCGGTCGGGACGTCGACGCGGCCGACCCGGACATCGGCCTCGAGGGGGACGTGGTCGACGTCGCGACGGCGGCGATGCGGGCCGGGGCGACGCAGGCGGCGCAGGTGCTGGAGCAGGAGGTGCCGCCGGGCGATGCCGTGATCGCGGCGTGGGTGGCGCTGGAGTCGTCGGCGGAGCGGTCCGGCATCCCCCGGGACCGCGCGCAGACGGCGACCGAGTTCACGCTCGAGGTGCTGGGCAGCACGCACGCCGACCCGCGCGCGGCACAGGAGCTGCTCGACCTCTACCTCGCCGCCCGGTACAGCGAGCACCGGCTGACGCAGGCCGACGTGGACCGGGCCAGGAGCAGCCTGGCGACGATCGCGCAGGGGCTGGAGACATGAGGGACTGGCGGCCCTACGTCGCGTTCGCGGCCGCGGTGGTGGTCGCGCTGCTCGCCGGCTTCTCGTACGTCACGGTCGCGCTCGTCGGTGTCGCAGCCGTCGCGGGCGTGCTCGTGCTCACGCGGCTCGAACCGCGGGCCGACCCGGAGTTCGACCGGCCGCGGTTCGACCGGCGGCACGGCGCGCGCGGTGAGGTGCAGGAGCTGGCGTGGGCGATGGTGGGACGCGACGGACGCGTCGGCGAACGCGCCCTGCGGCGCGTGCGCGAGGTGGCCCGGAGCCGGTTGGCGCGCCACGGGCTCGTCCTGGGTGAGGACGCCGACGCCCGCGCGATCCGGGACCTCGTCGGCGACCGGGCCTTCCGTACGCTCACTCGCACGGGGTCGCCGCACCCGAAGATGTCCGAGGTCAGACAGGCGATCGACGCGCTCGAACGGATCGGCACCACGAGGAAGAGCGGGGACACATGACCGAGACACTGACCGTCGCGCAGGTGGCCGAGCGGGGTGGCGCGATCCTCGACGAGGTCGCGACGCTCGTCGTCGGCATGCGCGACCCGTTGACCGCCGCGCTCGCGGCCGTCCTGGCGGGCGGGCACGTGCTCTTCGAGGACGTGCCCGGGCTGGGCAAGACGCTCGCCGCCCGCAGCCTGGCCACCGCCCTGGGCCTGACGTTCCGGCGCGTGCAGTGCACGCCCGACCTGCTGCCGTCGGACATCACGGGGTCGAGCGTGTTCGACCCGTCGACGTCGAGCTTCACCTTCCGGCCGGGTCCCGTGTTCGCCGGGCTCCTTCTTGCCGACGAGATCAACCGCACCGCCCCGAAGACGCAGTCGGCGCTGCTGGAGGCGATGGCCGAGCGGCAGGTGACGGTCGACGGGACCACCTACCCGCTGCCCGAGCCGTTCCACGTGGTCGCGACGTCCAACCCCGTCGAGTACGAGGGGACCTATCCGCTGCCGGAGGCCCAGCTCGACCGGTTCATGGTGCGGCTGGCGGTCGGGTACCCGGGTCGCGACGACGAGGTCGACGTGCTGTCACGCAGGCTCGCGCGCCGCACCGAGGTGGGGTCGGTGCGCAGGATCGTCGACTCCGAGACCCTGCTCGCCATGCAGGCGGGCGTCGAGGCGGTCAGCGTCGAGGGCGACATCCTGCGGTACTGCGTCGACCTCGCGTCGGCCACCCGCGCGCACGACTCGGTCGAGGTCGGTGCGTCGCCGCGCGGGTCGCAGGCGCTCGTGCTCGTCGCGCGGTCGCTCGCGGTGCTCCACGGGCGGGACTTCGTGACGCCCGAGGACGTCAAGGCGGTCGCCGTGCCGGCCCTCGCGCACCGGCTGTCGCTGACCCCGCAGGCGTGGGCTACCGGCGCCGCGCCCTCGGGGGTGGTGACCGACGTGCTCGCGCGCGTGGCCGGTCCGACGACGACGCGGCGCACGGTCTGACCGTGGACTGGAGCCGCTCCCGGACGACGCTGGTCGGGGTCGTCGTCGGCCTCGGTCTCGTCGTCGTGGGCGCGTTCGCCGGGCGTCCCGACGTGGCCGTGCTCGGGGCGGCGCCGGTGGTGGCGGGCTTCTGGGACTGGCGACGCAGGCCGTCCACCGATCCGGCGGTGCACGTCGAGGCGTCGACCCAGATCCCGGTCCCCGGGACGCTGCGGGTGGAGGCGGTCGTCGCCTCACCGGGTCCGATCGCTCTGGTCGGGGTCCGACGAGGGCTGCGCGACGTGGCCGAGGTCCTCGTGGCCGTCGACGGGTCCCGTCGCCTGCCGGTCACGGTGCACACCGTCCGGACCGGCCCCCAGGAGGTCGCGGTCGTCGATGCGCAGGGCGTCGGACCGGGAGCGGCGAGCGTGTCCGAGCCGTCGGAGCCCTCGTCGCGGACCGCCCTCGTCCTGCCCGCCCCGCGACCGCTCGGCGACCTGCCGCTGCCGCCCCGGCTGCGCGGGCTGACCGGAGCGCACGAGTCGCGCCGACCGGGCGAGGGCGGCGGCCTGCGCGACGTGCACCCGTACGCGCCCGGTGACCGGCTGCGGCGCATCGACTGGCGCGTCACCGCCCGCCGCGCGCCCGACCTGCACGAGCTCTACGTGCGCCGTGAGCACGCGCTCGCGGAGGCGGTGGTGGTGCTCGTCGTCGACTCTCGCGACGAGGTGGGTCCCGACCCCATGACGTGGCGCGGCTCCACCGCACCGCGGCCGCAGGACCCGACGTCGTTGGACCTCGCCCGGCAGGCGGCGGCGTCGGTGGCCTCCGGGTTCCTCGGTCAGGGGGACCGCGTCGGGCTCGACGACCTGGGCATGGTCCGCCGGCCGCTGCCGCCCGGCGGCGGTCGCCGACAGCTGTCCCGCATCCGGCACGCCCTCGCGCTCACGCACCCGGAGGGCGAGCCGCTGCGCCGGCTGCGTCCGCCCCGGATCCCGTCCGGCGCGCTCGTGTGGCTGTTCTCCACGTTCCTCGACGACGAGGCCGCCGTGGTCGCCACCACGTGGCGTCGCGCCGGGCACCGGGTGGTGGCCGTCGACGTCCTGCCGACGCTCCGTGACGTGCACCTGGCCGAGCGTGAGCGCCTCGCGCTGCGCCTGCTCCGGATCGCCCGCGAGGACCGGCTCGCGGGCCTGGCGGACCAGGACGTCGAGCTGGTCGCGTGGCGGGACGCGCCGTCGGTCGCCCTCGCCGGGCTCGCGCGGCGCACCCAGCGGCGGGCGGGGGCGTCGCGATGAGGATCCCGTTCGTGCCGGCGGACCGCTCGTCCCGCGAGGTCGTCGTACCCATCGGGCCGAGCGTGCCCGCTGCGGTCGTCCGGGTCGCGCTCGGCGTGCTCGGTCTCGCGACGCTCGTGGTCGCCTTCGCCGGACCCGGACCGGGCGCGCACGGACTGGTGGCGGCGGCGTTGTTCGCGGTGGTCGTCGCCGTCGTGCTGCGGCCGGAGGTCGGCCTCGCGGGGCTCGTCGTCGCGATCGCGGGCGTGCGGGTGTTCGTGTTCGCCGCACCGTCGCTGCCGGCCGTGCTGGCGCTGGTCGTCCTGGTACACCTCACGCTGTGGACGGCCGCGCTGGCGGCTCGCACCACCTGGCGCGCGTCGATCGAGTGGGCGGTGATCGGTCGGGGGCTGCGGGACGTCGCCGTCGTGCAGGTCTTCGCGCTGGCCCTGGCGACGGTGGCGATGGCCGTCGCGGGAGCCGCGTCGGGCGACGTGTGGCGCGCGCTCGCCGCCGTCTGCGCGATGGCGACGACCGTGCTCGTGCTGCCACGCGCGTCGACGGAGCCGTGAGCCGCCCCCAGCCCACCGTCCCGCCGCGTGCCGCATCCCGCCCGTCCGGGGACCACCCGCCCGCCTAGCGTCGATCCCGTGGACGACGACGCGGTGGGACCTTCGGTGCGGGCGGCGATCCTCGACGCCGACCACGCGCTCGATGCGCTCGTCCGCGCGCAGCAGGTGACCTGGTCGTCGGGAGCGGCGGCCCTCTACCGCTCGGCGCTCGCCGACGCCGCCCGGCTCGTCCGGCTGGCGCGGGCGCAGTCCGAGTCGGCCGCCGTCCTGGCGGCCGGTGTGGACCGCAGCTGATGGGCGACGGCGACTACCGGCTGGTGGGCGGCTCCGGGCCGACGACGGCGGACCTCGACGAGCTCGCGGCCGTCGACCGGGTGCTTCGGCGTGCGGCCGAGCAGCTCGACTCCGCGCGGTCCGCCCTGGACCGCGGGTCGGTCGCGTGCGCGCAGCGACCCCTCGGGGATCCCGCCGCCGTGTCGGCGCAGCGCGCACTGATCGCGGCACGGAGGCTCCACGGGCACGCCGCCGACGACGTGCGGGACATCGCCCGTCGGCTGCGGCAGGTGGTGAGGGTGTACGACGGCGCCGAGTCGGTGTCGACCGATGCCCTCCGGCACGTGATCGTGGTCTGCGCGAACGAGCTGGGCGAGAACCCGCTCCTGCTGGCCGCGTCGGCCGTCAGCATCGTGCCCAAGGTCGGTCTGGTGCTGCCCGTGCTGGCGGAGACCGAGCTGCTCAGCCGTCTGCTGCACCGCGCCGGACCGCTGGAGTCCGTGGGCGAGCTGACCGCAGACGGCCGAGCCGAGCTCGTGATGCTGGCGGCGGCGTCGTTCCTACGGGCGGTCACGGCCGGCCACCAGCTGCCGACGCTCGGGGCGGTGCCCGCGACGGCCGCGATGCTCGCCGGGGCGTTGCCGCCCGCCGGTCCGACCGTCGTCGTCCCGCGTGACGACCCGCCCCAGCTGCCCGCGCCGCGGGACACCGCCGACGTGTTCCGCAACGTGCTGGCGTCCTACGACACGGCGGGCACGGGGACACCGCCGGGGCTCGTCTCGGTCCAGCAGCTCACGCACCCCGACGGGACGCGTACGTGGGTCGTCGAGGTACCCGGTACGGAGGTCTGGGGCTTCAACCAGCACGACCCGCTGGACATGACCGGCAACCTGCGGCTGATGGCCGGCCTGCCGGACGACATGACCGACGCCGTCGTGGAGTCGATGCAGCGGGCGGGGATCCGACCGGACGAGCCGGTCATGCTCGCGGGGCACAGCCAGGGTGGGATGGTCGCGATGTCCGTGGCGGCCGCCGTCGGCAGCGCCTTCACGATCGCCGCGGTCGCCACGGCCGGATCACCGGACATCCCCCACCAGCCTCCGCCGGGCGTCGCCGTGCGCAACTACCGGCACGACGAGGACCTGGTGCCGCAGACCGACGGCTCGCCCGACCGGTCGAACGCCGACGTCACGGTGCTGCGGGAGGACCTGCCGGGGGCGCCGGGCCCTGCCGCCGCTCACGAGCTCGACGGCTACATCGAGACCGCGTCCCTGCCGGTCCCCGACGACTCCTACAGCGCGGCCGTGTCGTCGGTGCTCGGGCCCCCGGGAACCACGGCCGTCACGGTCCAGTTCGAGGCGACACGAGACCCGGCGATCGTGCGGTCGGTCCCGGCGACGATCAGCCCGATGCCCTAGCCGTTGCTGCTGTAGTAGCTGGCCTGGACCTGCTGTCCCTGCCCGCGGGGTCCGGGGATCAGCACGGAGAGCACGAGGCTGACGATCGAGACGATGATCGCGGCCCAGCAGGCGGTGCCGAAGTTCGCGATCCGCAGGCCCCAGCCGGTCGCCTCCGTGATCCACGCGGTGAGCATGAGCATGAGCGCGTTCACGATGATGCTGAACAGGCCGAGCGTCAGGATGTACAGCGGGATCGACAGGAACGCGACGATCGGCTTGACGATGGCGTTGACGATGCCGAACACGAGCGCGACCAGCAGGATGATGCCCGCCTGCTGCCAGCCGGTGTCGGCACCGACGATCGACAGGCCGGGCAGAACCAGCTGGGCGAACCAGATGGCGACGCCGTTGATGAGGACGCGGAGCACGAAGGCCATGCGCCTGATCCTGCCATCGGTCGGCGCGTCTGTGCAGGTCGCCGCTGTCTCGGATTCGAGCTCTCGGCGCCGACCCCCTGGTACGTCGTCGGGGAATGGCATGCTGTGCGCGTGAGCCGCGTCCCTCTCCGCCAGGCCCTCTCCGACGTTCCGGCGTACGTTCCCGGGGCGCGCGTCCCGGTCGGTGCCGCGGCCTACAAGCTGTCGTCGAACGAGAACCCGTTCCCACCGCTGCCGTCGGTGCTCATGGCGATCTCGGACGCGGCCGCCGACGTGAACCGTTACCCCGACATGTACGCGACCGAGCTGGTGGGCGCGATCGCCGAGTCGCTCGGCGTGGCACCCGAGACCGTCGTCACGGGATGCGGCTCGGTCGCCGTGCTCGGGCACGTCCTCACCGCCGTCTGCGAGCCCGGCGACGAGGTCGTCCTGCCGTGGCGCTCGTTCGAGGCGTACCCCATCGCGATCACCCTCGCCGGCGCGGTCGGCGTGCCGGTCCCGGTCGGCGTCGACGGGCGGCTCGACCTGCAGGCGATGGCGGCCGCGATCACTCCTCGGACCAAGGTGGTCCTGGTCTGCACGCCCAACAACCCGACCGGTCCGGCCGTGCGCGCCGACGAGCTCGCCACGTTCCTGGCAGCGGTGCCCGGCGACGTGCTCGTCGTGCTCGACGAGGCGTACGTCGAGTTCGTCCGGGACCCGCTGGCCGTCGACGGGCTCGCCGTGTTCGCCGACAGGTCCAACGTGGTCCTGCTGCGCACGTTCTCCAAGGCCTACGGCCTGGCGGGACTGCGCGTCGGGTACGCGGTCGCCCGGCCGCGCCTGGCCGCCGGGATCCGCATGGCGTCCACGCCGTTCGGGGTCTCGCACGTCGGGCAGCTCGCTGCGCTCGCCTCGTTGCGGGCCACCCGCGAGCTGATGGCGCGTGTCGACCAGATCGTCGTCGAGCGGACCCAGATGCTCACCGGTCTGCGCAAGCAGGGCTGGACGATCCCCGACAGCGAGGCCAACTTCGTCTGGCTCGCGCTCGGTGACCAGGCGTCGGCGTTCGCCGAGCGTGCCGGCCGGTCGGGCGTGCTCGTCCGTCCGTTCGCCGGTGACGGGGTACGGGTCAGCGTGGGCGAGCCTGAGGCCACCGAGCTGCTCCTCGAGGTCACCGCGGACTGGCTCGCCCGCTGACCGAGGATGGCCGTCAACCCCTCGCCACAGGGGCGTGGTGACACTCTGTCGACACAACCTACGGTTCCGTAGGCTACGGTGTCGTAGGTTGCGAGCGGGACGCTCGCCACCGACCCAGCCGAGCGGCCCCCAGACCGCCGCACGCGAAGGAGAACCGCGTGGCCACGAACGGCCCTGTGACCGAGGACGGACTCGTCCAGCTGCTGACCCCCGCGGGCCGGCGCACCGCGCACCCCGACTACGACGCCCGCGTCGCCCACCTGGACGCGGACGCCTTGCGCGGCCTCTACCGCGACATGGTGCTGGTCCGCCGGTTCGACAACGAGGCGACGTCGCTGCAGCGTCAGGGCGAGCTCGCCCTGTTCGCGCAGAGCCTCGGACAGGAAGGGGCGCAGATCGGCTCGGGCCGCGCGCTCGCTCCGCACGACCACGTCTTCCCCAGCTACCGCGAGCACGGCGTCGCGCACACGCGTGGGCTCGACCTGGCGGACGTCCTGCGGCTGTTCCGCGGGGTCGACCATGGCGGCTGGGACTCCGAGAAGTTCCGGTTCCACCTCTACACGCTGGTCATCGGCTCGCACACGCTGCACGCGACCGGCTACGCGATGGGCCTGCAGCGCGACGGCGCGGTCGGCACGGGCGACCCGGACCGGGACTCCGCGGTCGTCGTGTACTTCGGCGACGGGTCGACCTCGCAGGGCGACGTCAACGAGGCGCTGGTGTTCGCGGCGGTGAACAACGCCCCGGTGGTGTTCTTCTGCCAGAACAACCAGTGGGCGATCTCCGAGCCGACGACCCGGCAGTCCCGGGTCCCGCTGGCCGACCGCGGCCAGGGGTTCGGGATCCCGAGCGTGCGGGTCGACGGCAACGACGTCCTCGCCAGCTACGCGGTGACCGCGGAGGCGCTCGAGCGCGCCCGCAGCGGCGGGGGTCCGACGTTCATCGAGGCGTTCACCTACCGGATGGGCGCCCACACCACCTCCGACGACCCGAGCCGGTATCGCTCGGCCGCCGAGGAGGAGTTCTGGCGTCAGCGCGACCCGATCGACCGCCTGCGCACGCATCTCGAGGAGCGCGGTGAGCTGTCCGCGGAGTTCGTCGCCACCCTGCAGGCCGAGGGCGACGAGCTGACCGAGCGGGTGCGCACGACGGTGCGGGGGATGGGGCGCCCGTCGGCCGCCTCCATGTTCGAGCACGTCTACTCCGCACCGCACTCGGTGGTCGAGGCCGAGCGGGCCTGGTTCGAGCAGTACGAGGCGTCGTTCCTGGACGCCAGCCACTCCGGCGAGGGGAGCCACCGATGAACGCGCCCGTACAGACAGCGCCTGCGCAGAAGAACCCCAGCACCGGCGTGCAGACGCTCACGATGGCCAAGGCGATCAACCTCGGCCTGCGCCGCTCGCTCGAGTCGAGCCCCAAGGTGCTCCTCATGGGTGAGGACATCGGGGCGCTCGGCGGGGTGTTCCGCGTGACGGACGGCCTGCAGAAGGACTTCGGCGGCGACCGGGTGGTCGACACGCCCTTGGCGGAGTCGGGCATCGTCGGCACGGCGATCGGCCTGGCGCTGCGCGGCTACCGGCCGGTCTGCGAGATCCAGTTCGACGGCTTCATCTTCCCGGCGTTCGACCAGATCACCACGCAGCTGGCCAAGATGCACTACCGCTCCCGCGGCCGGCTGAACCTGCCGGTCGTGATCCGCGTGCCCTACGGCGGCGGGATCGGCGCGATCGAGCACCACAGCGAGTCGCCGGAGGCGCTCTTCGCGCACACGGCGGGCCTGCGGGTGGTCAGCCCGTCCAGCCCGGCCGAGGCGTTCACCATGATCCAGCAGGCGATCGCGTCGCCGGACCCGGTGCTGTTCTTCGAGCCGAAGGGCCGCTACTGGGAGAAGGGCGCCGTCGACCTGGACGCCGCCCTCGGCGCCCCGCACCCCGGCCTCGACACCGCGAAGGTGCTCCGGCAGGGCACGGACGTGACGCTGGTCGCCTACGGCCCGACCGTGCAGACCGCGCTCAAGGCCGCCGAGGTCGCGGGCGCCGAGGGCACGAGCATCGAGGTCGTCGACCTGCGCGCGCTGTCGCCGCTGGACACGACGACCGTGGCGACGTCCGTGAAGAAGACGGGACGCTGCGTCGTCATGCACGAGGCCCCCGTGCTCTATGGCACAGGCGCTGAGGTCGCCGCGCGGATCGCCGAGGAATGCTTCTACCACCTGCAGGCACCCGTGCTCCGGGTCGGCGGGTTCCACGCGCCCTATCCCGTCGCCAAGATCGAGCACGACTACCTGCCCGGGCTGGACCGCGTGCTCGACGCCGTGGACCGCTCGCTCGCCTTCTGACGCTTCCGACGAGGAGACACGAGACGTGCCGACCTATCAGCAGTTCCCGCTCCCCGACGCCGGTGAGGGCCTGACCGAGGCCGAGATCGTCGCCTGGCACGTGGCCGTCGGCGACGAGGTCGCGGTCAACCAGACCATCGTCGAGATCGAGACCGCCAAGTCGCTGGTCGACCTGCCGAGCCCGTGGGCCGGCGTCGTCACGCGGATCCTGGTCGAGCCCGGGCAGACCGTCGACGTCGGCACGCCGATCATCGAGGTCGACACCGACCCCGCCGGGGCACCGGCCGACGACGGCGCCGCCATCCCTGCCTCGCAGGCCGGGATCTCCGACGAGGCCGGGGGCGGTGCGATCGAGCACGGCCACCGTGGGCGACCCAACCGGCACGCGGGCGTGGAGCCCGGGGGGTCCGACGAGATCGAGGCAGCCCGGGCGGGTCGCGCCGGTGAGCCGGCCGCGTCCGTGGCGCCGGCCGTCGCGTCGGCGGAGCCCGACGAGCTCGACGCGTCGGCGGACGACAGCGAGCCGGCTCCGGCCGAGCGGAAGTCCGTCCTGGTCGGGTACGGCGTGGCCGAGGCCGGTGCGGGCCGCCGCGAGCGCGCGCTCAACGGCGGCGGCAACCGCCCGCACGTGCTGGCCAAGCCCCCGGTCCGCAAGCTGGCGCGCGAGCTGGGCGTGGACCTCGACTCGGTCTCACCGACCGGCCCCGGCGGCATCGTCACGCGGGAGGACGTGCTCGGTCGGGCCGCCCAGGCCGAGGCCCGGACGCTGGCCACCTATCCCGGCGACGACGCGCCCTGGCTGGCCAGCGGCACGGTCTCGCCCGACGGACGGCAGACGCGCGTCCCGGTCAAGTCGGTGCGCAAGCGGACCGCCGAGGCGATGGTCGCCAGCGCGTTCAGCGCCCCGCACGTCACCGTGTTCCACACGATCGACGTCACCGCGACGATGAAGCTGGTCGAGCGCCTGCGCGGCGACCGCGAGTTCACGGACGTCCGCGTCACGCCGCTGCTCATCGCCGCCAAGGCGCTGATGCTCGCGGTCCGTCGGCACCCGGAGATCAACGGCTCGTGGGACGAGCGGTCGCAGGAGATCGTCTACAAGCACTACATCAACCTCGGGATCGCCGCCGCGACCCCCCGGGGTCTCGTCGTCCCCAACATCAAGGACGCGCACCGGCTGAGCCTCAAGGAGCTGGCCATCGCGCTCGCGGAGCTGACCGGCACGGCGCGCGCGGGCAAGACCACGCCCGCCGACATGTCCGACGGCACCATCACGATCACCAACGTCGGGGTGTTCGGCATCGACACCGGCACCCCGATCCTCAACCCCGGCGAGGCCGCCATCCTCGCGTTCGGGGCGATCCGTGAGCAGCCGTGGGTGCACAAGGGCAAGATCAAGATCCGTCACGTCACGCAGCTCGCGCTCAGCTTCGACCACCGGCTGGTCGACGGCGAGCTCGGCTCGCGGGTGCTGGCCGACGTCGCCCGCGTCCTGCACGACCCGGCGCAGGGGTTGGTCTGGGGCTGACGCCCGGCGGGACCGGCGCTTCATCGCCCCCGCCGTGTGGCAGGCTCCGCGCATGAGCGTCGTGCGCACCCTGACGGCCGACGACGACCTCTCGCTGAGCCGGGTCGGCTACGAGCGCGGTGACGTCCTCGTGCCCGACGACCGGACCGCGTCCGCGCACCGCTACCGCGTCGACACGGCCAGCAGCCTGGTCGTCGACGGGCTCGTGCTCCTGGAGTCGTCGGACGCGGGCGTCCGGTTCCTCGACACCAACCGCGTCCCGCTGACCGTCCGCGACCTCCGTCGGTTCCGCATCCTGCTCAAGATCGCCGACGGGCACCCGGGGTCGGGCTCTGCACCCCGAGGGTCCTTGGTCGCGCTGCCCGGCGCCTCGCCCGACCTCGCCGACCTGCGCGACGACGCCCTCGACAACGACCTGCTCGACGGTGTCGACTTCGCGGTCCTCGGCGCGAGCGCGTCGGTCGGCGACGAGTGCATCGTGTTCGAGGCCGCCGCCGACGAGTTCGTCGTCTCCTACCGGGACGGCGGCGTCGCTCGGACGCTCCTCGCGGTGCGGTCGATGGCGCAGGCGCGGGCCGTGTTCCTCGACGAGGCGTGCTGGTTGGGCGCCGAACGTGGTCGCGGGACGTACGTCGGACGGTCGCAGGCCGTCGGCACCGAGGACTGGGCCCCCGCGCAGGTGGTCGCCGCCTACGAGCGCCGACTGCTCGGCGACGGCTGACGCTCGGCTACGCCGCCTGCTCGAGCTGGGCGGCCCGCTCGTCCTGGGCGGTCTGCGTCGGGCGCTCGACCAGGATGGCGAGGATGCCGAGGACGATCGCACCGATCTCGGAGATCGCCGCGAGCCACACCGGGATGCCCGACCAGCGCTCGTGCACCTGGAAGAACCCGCCCGGCGTCGTCGAGATGATGAATGCGGTCAACGTCGCGACGCCGAAGCCGATCGCCCCCAGCAGCGGCAGCCAGTGCCGCCAGACCAGCACGAGCACGCCGAGCACGATGCCGCCGACGCCGTTGAGCAGGAAGGCCGGCCCGACCACGTCGAGCAGCCTCATCCCGCCCGCCCACATGTCCAGGTGGACGACGGCCGAGAGCATCAGGCACGCACAGAGGAGGGCACGCAGAACGTCGGACGCCGCCTGCTGCCCGCGATGCCAGATCATGATTCAGGCCTTTCCCGCGAACACTTCGCCGTTGCTGACATGGACATCGACCTCGGGAAGTGGTTTCGGGGCCGGTCCGGAGACGTTGGCGCCCGTCAGGGCGTAGACCGATCCGTGGCACGGGCAGATCAGCTGGGTCTTGCCGGGGGCGACCGTGCAGCCCTGGTGCGTGCAGATCGCCGAGAGCGCCACGACCTGCCCCGCGGACGGCTGCGTGAGGATGAGCGGGTTCCCGGACGCATCTGTCGCCGAGATCGCGCCGCCGACGGGGACGTCGGACACCTTGGCGATCGAGCCGTCCGCAGCCGCGGTCGACTTGCCGCTGCTCGACGACGAGCCACCGCCACACGCCGCGAGCACGCCCGCAGCGGCGACGCCCATGGTCACCAGGCCCGCACGCATCAGAACCTGACGGCGATCCAGACAGCCGGAACAGCCGGACTCGTGCGGGTCGCGGTGCAGATCGGTGCTGACCGGGGAATCCACGAGCGAGGACATCTCCACCTCCGTGTGCGGCTGCGACGGGACCGTCACCAGTTGTCACGAGACGTGAGCGGTCGAGGTTCACCACTTGCGTCACCAGTTCCCTGGGACGTTAGCGTCGATCCACCCGTCCGGCAGTGTGCACACGCGCGCCTGTGAGGCCGCCCGGCGGGCCCGGCATCGACACGTTCGGCGCGGGCAGGCGTCGGGCCGCCCGGACGCAGCTCGGCCCTCCGTCGACGGGCGACGGAGGGCCGAGTGGTCAGGCGTGGTCCGGCTGAGCTCAGCTGGAGGTGGAGCTGGGTGCGGGCTCTGCGTCGGAGCGTTCGACGGCCGCCCGGTCCGCGACGATCGCCGCGACCCCGCTCACGGCGGTGGCGCCCGCGGCTGCCGACGGTGTCTTCGCGGCGGCGTCGGCCGCGTCCGCGTCCATGCGGCCCTGGATGCCGGACACGTTGCGCAGCGGCAGCTCGGGCAGCAGGGCCGTCAGGATGATGCCGACGGCGATGATGCATGCGGCCACGAGGAGCACGGTGTCGATCGACTGCGAGAACCCGTCGAGGAACGGCTTGGCCAGCCGGGGGTCGAGGTTGTTGATGAACGACGAGTCGTTCAGCGAGGGCAGCGTGCCGCCGGAGCCGGAGACCAGGTTGAGGACGGGCGCGTTCGCCGGGTCGCTCTGGACGGCCGGATCGGCGAGCGCCTGCTGGAACGCGGGTGTCGTGACCGCCGTCGAGAAGGCGGCCTTGATGTTGTCGCCGACCGTCGAGAACAGGATCGACAGGAACACGGCCGTGCCGAGCGTCCCGCCCATCTGCCGGAAGAACAGCGACGACGAGGTGGCCACACCCATGTCCCGCACGGGCACCGCGTTCTGCACGGCGAGCACGAGCGGCTGCATGGTGAAACCGAGGCCGAGCCCGAACACGATCGAGCAGGCGAACAGGAAGTTCAGCGACGTGTCGGTCTGCAGGCGCGAGAACATCACTGACGCGCCCGCCATGAGCACGGTGCCGAACACCGGCAGAGCCTTGTAGCGACCCGTCCGCGAGGTGGTCTGACCGGCGATGATCGAGCCGGCCATGATGCCGAGCGTGAACGGGATGAGCGTGAGGCCGGCGTGCGTGGGCGTCTGCCCCTTCACGATCTGCAGGTAGAGCGGCAGCGTCGCCAGGCCACCGAACATGCCGAGGCCGATCACGACGTTCGCACCCGCGCCGATCGAGAACGTCCGGTTGCGGAACAGGTAGAGGGGCAGGATCGCGTCGCCCTTGGCGTACCGCTCGGCGACGATGAACCCGATCAGCCCGAGCACGCCGATGGCGTAGCACGTCATCGCGTACCCGGAGTCCCAGCCCCACTCCCGGCCCTGCTCGGCGACCAGCAGGATGGGCACCAGCGTCACGATCAGCAGCAGCGCGCCGGGCCAGTCGATGCGGTGCTGGATCTTCTTGAGCGCCGGAAGGTGCAGCACGCGCGAGATCACGATGAGCGCGATGATGCCGATCGGCACGTTGACCAGGAACACCCAGCGCCAGCCCGAGATGCCGAGGATCGTCTCGGTGCCGGCGAAGAACCCGCCGACCACGGGGCCGAGCACGCTCGAGACGCCGAACACGGCGAGGAAGTACCCCTGGTACCGGGCGCGCTCACGGGGCGCGACGAGGTCACCGAGGATCGTGATCGCCAGCGCCATCAGGCCGCCGGCGCCGAGGCCCTGCAGTGCGCGGTACCCCGCGAGCTCGTACATCGAGTTCGACGTGCCCGACAGCAGCGACCCGACCACGAACAGCGAGATCGCGATCATGTAGAGCGGCTTGCGGCCGTAGATGTCGGAGAGCTTGCCGTACAGAGGCGTGGAGATCGTCGCCGTCAGCAGGTACGCGGTGGTGACCCACGCCTGCAGCGAGAGCCCGTTGAGGTCGTCGCCGATGGTCCTGATCGACGTGGCGACGATCGTCTGGTCCAGCGCGGCCATGAACATGCCGAGCATGAGGCCGCCGAGGATCGTGAGGATCTCGCGGTGGGTGGGTGCCCGGAACGCTGAGGCGGGCGGTGCTTCGGTGCTCTGCTGGGACATCGGGCCTTCTCGAGACGGTCGGATACGCCGTGGACGACGCTACGGGAGGTGTACGACAGCCGGTATTGGTTGCGCAGGACAACCATCCACCACCCAAGCAACAACAACGAGCGGACGGGAATGTGTTCCCGGTCACCCGGCGACGAGGCCGGGTGAAACGGCTGCGATCACCGCGACGCTGATCATGCGACGTCGTCCGCTCGACCGACCGCGGCGACCTAGGCTGTCCGGGTGAGTGCGCCGGCGACGAGCGCCGGGCAGACCGGCGCCAGCAGACCCCTGGGTCCGTGGCGCGTCGTCGTGCTCCCGCTCGCCGCGGTCGCGTGCGCGCTGCTCGGCATCTGGTTCTCCGGCGCGGCGCTGCCCACCCTGCTGCGCGATCCCGGGGCGGCGGTCCGGTGGGGGCTGCCCGCGTCGTCGACCCTGTCCGAGCTCGCGGGGTCGGTGACGATCGGCGCACTGTTCCTCGCGGTCGGGATCATGCCCCGCGTCACCACCGGCGGACGCCCGGTCCGCAACGCCCGGGCCGGCATCGGCACCGCCGACGGGTCCGCCTATCCACGCAGCCTGCTCGTCGCGGGCGTCGCCGCGGGTGTGTGGACCGTGCTGTCCATCGTCCACCTGGTCCTGACCTACGCCGACGTCGCGGGGCAGCCCGTGTCGTCCAGCGGGTTCGGGCAACAGCTCGGGGTGTTCGTCACGCAGATCGAGCTCGGCCGGACGCTCCTGCTGATCACCACCGTCGCGGCCGTCGTCACTGCCCTCTCGCTCGTCGTCGCGACACCGACCGGCGCGGCCTGGACCAGTGCCCTGGTGCTCGTCGCGCTCTACCAGCAGGCGCAGCTGGGGCACGCGTCGGGAGCCTCCGGGCACAGCATCGCGACGTCGTCGATGGTGGTGCACCTCGTGGGCGCCGCCATCTGGATCGGCGCGCTCGCCGCGCTCGCCCTCCTCGTCACGCGGATCGGCACCGACCTGTCGTCCGCGGTCGCCCGGTACTCCGTCGTCGCCGGCTGGTGCTACGCCGCGGTCGGGGTGTCCGGCCTGGTCAACGGCCTGCTGCGCACCGGGGGATGGTCGGACCTCACGACGACGTACGGCGTGCTGCTGCTCACGAAGGTGGCCCTGTTCGGGGTGCTCGGCCTGCTCGGTCTGGCCCACCGCCGGCGCGTGCTGCCCAAGCTGGCGGGCGGTCCGTCCGGGGCTCCGCGACGATTCGGCGGGGTGCTGTTCTGGCGGCTCGTGCTGGTCGAGCTGTTCGTCATGGGGGCGGTGTCGGGTGTCGCCGTGGCCCTGGGTGCGACCGCGCCGCCCGTGTCGCAGGACCCGCCCGTCGACCCGTCCCCCGCCTACCAGATCACCGGCCACCCGTTGCCGCCCCCGCCGACCCCGATCCGCTGGATCACCGAGTGGCGCTGGGACCTCGTCCTCGCGTTCGCGACCGTCGCCGCGCTCGTCGTCTACTGGCGCTGGGTGGTGCGGCTGCGGCGCCGCGGCGACCACTGGTCGCTGGTCCGGGCGGCGTCCTGGACGGTCGGGGTGCTGCTGTTCGGCTGGGCGACCAACGGCGCCCCCAACCTCTACGGGCACGTGCTGTTCAGCGGCCACATGATCCAGCACATGACGCTCGCGATGCTGGTGCCGCTGTTCGTCGTGCTCTCCGCACCCGTCACGCTCGCGGTGCGCGCCCTGCCCGTGCGCTCGTCCCTGCTGCGCTCGGACACGTCCCGCGGTCCGCGCGAGTGGATCCTCGTGCTGGTGCACAGCCACGTGGGCGTGTTCCTGGCGAACCCGCTGGTCGCGGCGATGAACTTCATCGGGTCGATGGTGCTCTTCTACTACTCGGGTCTGTTCGAGTGGAGCCTGCGCACCGGCGTCGGGCACCTCGCGATGGTCGTGCACTTCAGCCTGGTCGGGTACCTGTTCGTCAACGCGCTGATCGGTATCGACCCGGGCCCGCGCCGCTGGGGCTACCCGCAGCGCATCCTCCTGCTGTTCGGGACCATGGTGTTCCACGCGTTCTTCGGGGTCACGCTGGTCACCAGCGAGTCGCTGTTCGTGGCCGACTGGTTCGGGCTGATGGGCCGGCCCTGGGGCGCGTCCGCCATCGCGGACCAGCAGGCCGGCGGGGCGTTCGCCTGGGGCATCGGCGAGCTGCCCACCCTCGTGCTCGCCATCGTGGTCGCCGTGCAGTGGTCGCGCGACGACGAGCGCGCCGCCCGTCGTCGGGACCGCCTGGTCGACCGCGACGGCGACGTCGAGATGGACGAGTACAACGCGATGCTGGCCGACCTGGCCGCCCGAGACGCCGCCCAGCCGCCGAGTCCCTGACCCCGCGTGGGCGGGGGGCTGAGGGTGCGTGGTAGGACATGGGCATGGGTGAGACGTCTTTCCACGACCTTGACGACTATGTGGCGATCCCGCGGCTCAGCGGCCTGGTGCTCAGCGCGGACGGCACGCGGCTGGTGACCAGCGTCGCGACGTTGGACGCCAAGAAGACCAAGTTCGTGACCGCGCTCTGGGAGGTGGACCCGACCGGGACGAACCCGGCGAGACGGCTCACCCGGAGCGCCAAGGGTGAGGCGAGCGCCGCGTTCACGGCGGACGGCGACCTGCTGTTCACCAGCGCGCGGCCCGACCCCGACAGGACCGACGGAGACGACGACCCGGTGCCCGCGCTCTGGCTGCTGCCCCGCGACGGCGCCGAGGCCCGGGTGGTCGCGGACCGGGCCGCCGGGATCGGGAGCGTGGACGTCGCGCGCGCCGCGCCGGTGGTCCTGCTGGGCTCGGACGTGCTGCCGTCGGCGAGCGACCACGAGGCGGACGACAAGCTGCGCAAGGCGCGCAAGGAGAAGAAGGTCGCGGCGATCCTGCACGACGGCTTCCCGGTGCGGTACTGGGACCACGACCTCGGACCGGACAGCCCGCACCTGTTCACGGCGACCCTGAGCGCGCACGTCACGCACCCGCTCGCGGGCGCGGCAGACCCTCGGCTGACCCTGACGGATGCCACGCCCGACGCGCGGCGGCACCTGATGGACCAGGGGTCGTCGATCAGCCCGGACGGGACGACGGTGGTCAGCGGGTGGCTCGAGGCCGAGGGGCGCGGGGCGAGCCGCAGCCGGCTGGTGGCGGTCGATGTCGCGACCGGCGAGCGCAGGGTCGTCGTCGACGATCCCGACGCCGACCTGTGGGGTCCGGTGGTCTCGCCCGACGGCCGGTGGGTCGCGTACGTCCGCGAGCAGAAGTCCACGCCGCACCGGGCCCCGGTGACCCGCCTCGCGGTCGTCCCGCTGCAGGGCGGCGAGCCGCGGATCCTGGCGGACGGGTGGGACCGCTGGCCGCACGGCCCCGTGTGGCTGCCCGACTCCGACGCCGTGCTGGTGGTCGCCGACGACGACGGACGCGCGCCGATCTTC
This sequence comes from Cellulomonas sp. McL0617, assembly GCF_049994875.1. GTDB lineage: Bacteria > Actinomycetota > Actinomycetes > Actinomycetales > Cellulomonadaceae > Cellulomonas. The sequence continues at coordinate 3,916,144 of NZ_CP188256.1, read as the reverse complement.
CGGATCGACCTGGCCGGCGGCGAGGTCACGCGCGTGACCAGCGACGACGCCGCCTTCACGGACGTGAGCGTGAGTCCCGACGGCCGGACCGCGTATGCCCTCAAGACGTCGTACGAGGCGCCCTCGCACCCGGTGCGGATCGACCTCTCGCGCACGACGCCCGTCGCCAGCACGCCCCTGCCGAGCCCGGTGGCGGCGCTCGAACTGCCCGGCACGCTCGACGAGGTCGAGTCGGTGACCGACGGCCGCCGCGTCCGCGGCTGGCTGGCCAAGCCGAAGGGCACCGACGCGGCCCCGCTCGTGCTCTGGATCCACGGCGGCCCGCTCGGCTCGTGGAACGCGTGGTCGTGGCGGTGGAACCCGTGGATCCTCGTCGCGCGAGGCTACGCCGTGCTGATGCCGGACCCCGCCCTGTCGACCGGCTACGGCCAGGAGTTCGTCCAGGACGGGTGGGGCGCCTGGGGTGCGGCGCCGTACACGGACCTGATGGCGATCACGGACGCCGCGGAGCAGCGGGCCGACATCGACGAGACCCGGACGGCAGCGATGGGCGGCTCGTTCGGCGGCTACATGGCCAACTGGGTGGCGGGCCACACGGACCGGTTCGACGCGATCGTCACGCACGCGAGCCTGTGGGCGCTGGACCAGTTCGGTCCGACGACGGACGTCGCCTACTACTGGGCTCGCGAGATGACGGAGCAGATGGAGGTCGACCACTCGCCGCACCTGCACGTCGAGGCGATCGTCACGCCGATGCTCGTGGTGCACGGCGACCGGGACTACCGGGTGCCCATCGGTGAGGGTCTGCGGCTCTGGTACGAGCTCCTGTCGAGGAGCGGGCTGCCCGCCGACGACGAGGGTCGGAGCCCGCACCGGTTCCTGTACTTCCCCGACGAGGGCCACTGGGTGCTGAGCCCGCAGCACGCGATCGTCTGGTACCAGGTGGTCGAGGCGTTCCTGGCGCAGCACGTGCTCGGCGTGGAGGCGCTGTACCCCGACACGTTGGGGTGAAGGCCGCCGCTCGAGATGCGGACACGGCGTGTCGGCGCAAGACTCGCCGGTCAGGGACGGGCGAACAGCTGCCCGCCACGACGGAAGGACCGACATGGGTATCGGAGGCGGCATCGCCCTCATCGTCATCGGCGCGATCATGTCGTTCGGGATCAGCGACCGGATCGACGGCGTGAACCTGACCGTGATCGGCTACATCTGCATGGGCGCCGGAGCGTTGGCGCTCATCCTGGCTGTCGCGATGAACGCGCAGCGCAACAACACGACGCACCGCGAGGTGGTCGAGCAGCGCACGACGCCGCAGGCGCCCCCGGCACCGCCGGCACCACCTGCTCCGCCGGCCGTCTGATCGGACGCGAAGAGGCCGTCTGCTCGGACGCGAAGGCCGCCCCCGCCGTCGGGAGGCGGCCTTCAGGCCTTCAGCGCCCCGCGGACGATCGAGTTCCCCGAGTGGGCGGGGTTGCCGTCGAACGGCTCCTCGGACACGTCGACCACCGAATAGGTCGACAGGTCGAGGCCGGGCGGCAGGTCGAACCGCCCGGTGGACCCGTCCAGCGTGCCGACGCTCACCAGGCCGCTGACGTCCGGCTTGAGCAGCCAGACCTCGCGGAAGCCACCGGCCGACGACTCGCTGTGCGACAGGTCGACCACCAGCGTGCGAGCGCCGTCGCGGGACGTCTCGACGAACGCCGAGCCGGAGTCGTTCCACCCGGGCAGGGGCTGGAGCGTGGCGGTCGCGACGACGTCGTGCGGTTGGTGGCGGTTCGCCTGCCACCAGACGGCGCTCCCGCCCAGCAGGACGCCGACCGCAGCCGCAGCCGCCGTCCACCGCCACTGACGAGGACGACGACGGCCGGCAAGGTCGACGACCGGCTCCGCATCGCCGCGAGCCTCAGCGCGGCCTGGGGGCGCGGCTTCGGCGCGGGTCGGTGCGGCACCGAGAGCCAGCTCCGCGGAGATCCGCTCCCAGACGCGCGGCGCGGGCGCGAGCATCGGCTCGGCCTCGCGACCGAGCGCCACGACCTCCCGCAGGGCGGCCACCTCGCCCGAGCACCGCGCACACCGCTCGGCGTGCGCGCGGTCGGCGGCGGTGGCCCCGGCGCTACCGGCCGGCTCACCGAGGGCGATCAGGGCGAGGGTCTCGTCGTCCACGTGCGACTCATCGAACGGCACCGTCCACCTCCCATCGCGTCCGCAGCCGGGCCAGGCTCCGCCGGACGTGACTCTTCACCGTGCCGAGCGGCAGGTCGAGCCGGTGGGCGATCTGGTCGTGGGTGAGATCCTCGTAGAACGCTAGCCGCAGGATGGTGCGTTGCGGGTCGCCGAGCCGGTCCAGCTCGTCGGCGACGACGACACGCTCCACCACCCGGTCGTCGGCGGCGGTCACGAGGGCCTCGTCGGTGATCGTCGCATCGCGCAGGCGACGATCGCGAGACCGCCGTTCGTGCGCGTCGGCGATGCAGTGCCGGGTGATGCCGAGCAGCCAGGCGGGCAGACGGGCGCGGTCGGGATCGAACCGGTGCCGGCTGCGCCAGGCCTCGACGAATACCTGCTGGGTGACCTCCTCGGCGTCCGCCACGCTGCCCAGCGAGCGGAACGCGACGGTGTGCACGAGCGTCGACCACCGGCGGTAGGCCTCGGCGATGGCGTCCTCGTCGCCGGCGACGAAGGCGCGACCGAGCTCGTCGACACCTTCCCCGTCAGGATCCACGCGGTGCACGCCGTTCACCGACACCCCGTTCAGCAGAGTCATCGCTACCCACCGATCGGCTCGGCGGTGACCACGACGTTGTCTGAATAGTGCCCGATGGCGCGGTTCCATGCCCCTCCGCACGTGACCAGCACGAGTCGCGGCGCGCCCGAGCGGTCGAACCACTGGCTCACGGGCGCGCCGGCCTTCGCGATCTTCTCCACGGAGGTCACCGCATAGACGTGCTTGACCCCGTCCTCGGTGGTCACGGTGATCGATGCGCCGACGCCGAGCTTGCGCAGCTTGGCGAACTGCCCGATACCTGTCTGCCGGCTGTCCACGTGCCCGGCGACGACCGTCGAGCCCGTCGGGTCGGACGGCGTCGGGCCGAACTCGTACCAGCCGGCCCGGTTCGCGTCCTCGGGGATCGCCATCTCGCCGTCGTCCAGGACCCCGACCGGATCCACCGGCATGCCGATCGCGACGTCCGGGACGTCGAGCCGGACCGGTCGTGGCGATGGTGGCGCGACCGGTCCGAGCGTGGCGTCGTAGATCGGGACGTCGGGGACGACGGGGACGGCGGTCGCCGGCGACGGTCGCGGGGTCGCCGTGGCGGAGGGCTGCGCCGCGACCACCGGGCCCGGGCCGCTCGAGCACGCGGCGAGCACCGCGGCGGTCGCGAGGGCCACCACGAGACGACGCGCCACGGCCCGGGTCGGCGCGACGCGTCCCGCGTCGACCTTCCCGGACCACGGCATGACCGGCTCTCGGATCACTGGCGGCTCAGACCGCGCGGGTACGACGGTTGCGAGCCAGCGCCAGCCCGACGACGCCGAGCAGTGCGAGAGCACCGAGCGCGTAGGGCCAGACCGGCGTGGAGGGGTCCGCGGCGAGCCCGAGCTCACCGGCGTTCACCCCGGACGGGTTGGCCTGCAGTCCGTCGATCGTCTGTGTGGCCAGGGCGAGCGTGGGCGGCGCGGATGTGGCGCTGCCCCAGGCGTAGACGATCGTGTTGGTGCCCTCCTTGACGGCGATGTCGGCCGGCCCGAGGAGCGCGGGGGTCGTCGTGCCCGCCGCGGTGACGGACGCGGAGATGGTGCCCGCCGGAAGGTTCAGGACCTTCTCGTTCGGGTTGGTCAGGCCGCTGACGACGGCTGATCCCCCGACCACCACGTCGACCGCAGGAGCCGCCGCGACGTGCCGGACAGTGAGGCGCCCCTGGCCCGCGGCGGTGGTCGAGGTGTCGTTGACGAACGCGGTCAGCGCAGGCTTCCCGCTGGCGTCGAGGTGCGCGACCGCCGTGTAGTTCTTGCCGGCCTCGAGGGTCACGTTGGCCGGCCCGATGATCGGCGCGCTGGCGTCCGCGGCGTCCGAGGCCGTCACCGCGATCGCGTAGGTCCCGGCTGCGAGGTCCAGCGGTCCGGCCATGGAACCGGGCGTGAAGTTGTCCAGCGTGAGCTTGTTGTTGACGTACACGTCCACGGTCGTGCCGGGCACCGCGTGGAACACGGACAGCTGGGCAGTGCTCGCGGCCGCGGCGGGCAGGGCGGTCAAGGCGGCGAGGCCGAGGGCGCCGGCAGCGATGCCGGCCAGGAGTCGAGCGCGCATGGTGCGTCCTTCGGGAAGGGCCCTCAGGTGTACCTGTGGGCTGACAGTGCCTCTTCCCGACGACCCGCTCCGGCGGATGCACCACTCAGCCCCTGATCGCCTCGACGATCGCCGCCGCCAGGTCGTCCGGACGCGACCACATCGGCCAGTGGCCCGTCGGCAGGTCGACGTACGTGACGTCGAACTCGGCCAGCTCCGTGAAGAACGGCGGGCCTCCGTGCGCCATCGGCTTGAGCTCCTCCGAGGACAGGCTGGTGCAGATGGCGGTCACGGGCACCGTGTGCCGGGCGGGGTTGGCCAGCCGCACCGGGCCCCGCCGCACCGCCCCGGGATGCGGGACCGCCCGACGCGCGAACTCGGCGAGGTCCTCGTCGGACAGCCCCTGCAGGCTCTGCTCGCCCAGGGCCTCCCACGGCGGCAGCGGCTCCTCGGCCTGGTCCGGGCCGATCTGCGGGTTGGGCACGGCGCCGTCCTCCTGCGGACCGCTGTCCACGTAGATCGCGCGGCGGATGCGGTCGGGGCGCTGGTCGACCACCTCGCTGAGCACGGAGCCGCCCGCGCTGTGCCCGACGAGCACGACGTCCCCAGGCAGGGTGTCGACGAGGTCGACGACGACCTGCGCGTGGTCGTCGAGCGTGATCGAGCCGCGGTCGGTGGCGTCCGGGTCGAGCCCGGGCAGCGTCAGGGGATAGGCGTCGAGGCCCTCGTCGCGGAGGGTCCCGACGACGCGATCCCACGCCCACGCGCCGAGCCACGCACCCGGTACCAGGATCACTGCTGTCTGTGTCATGTGACCCAGCCTGCCTCGCTGGTCCCACCGGCGCACCGCCCGAAGTGACACCCCCGTGTCACCTTTGTGTCACCATGATGGAGCCATGAACCGGACGGATCGTCTGTACGCGCTCGCCGAAGAGCTGCGCCGCGTCGGGCCAGCGGGCACGACGAGCGCGCGGCTGGCGCGGCTGTTCGAGGTCTCGGCGCGGACCGTGAAGCGTGATGTGTCGGCGCTCCAGCAAGCGGGCCTGCCGGTCGCGGCCCAGGCCGGCCTCGGCGGTGGGTACGTGCTGGCGGCGTCGGTCGGGCTCCCGCCGGTGAACTTCACGCCGGCTCAGGCGGTCGCACTCGCGCTCGCGGTCCGCGCGCTACCGCCGGGCAGCCCGTTCGGCTCGGACGCGGACGCCGCGCGCGCCAAGGTGCTCGATGCGCTGCCGGTCGAGGCCCGGGCCCGCGCCGACGCGCTGGCCGCACGCGTGTGGTCCCGGTCCGAGCCGGCGCAGGGCCCACCCGCGACGGTCCTGCGCGCGGTGGAGCAGTCGCTGGACCGGTCGCTGGTGGTCGCCATCGAGTACGGCTCGTCCGACGGCACCGTCAGCCGCCGTCGGGTCGAGCCGATCCTGCTCGCGCGCACCGGGGGTCTCTGGTACCTCGTCGCCTGGTGCCGGCTTCGCGACGACCTGCGCTGGTTCCGCCTGGACCGGGTGCTGCGCGCCGACCTGACGCCGGAACGCTACGACCCCCGCCCCGTCGCGTCCGTCGGCGAGCCCCCGTCCGGCGCCCGCCCGGTGTCGGCGCGCCCGTCGGACGCCTGACGCGACGCGTGTGGGTGGTCACCGGCAGACTGGCTCCCGCCCGGACAGACCGGGCCTTTCGAAGGGGGACCCGCGGTGGACGAGCACGAGGCACGTGAGGTCAAGGCGCAGCTGGCGGACTACGCACGGCAGCTGTCGGAGCGGGTGGTGCGACCGGCGGACGTGTCGGGCGGCAGCTCGGCGCCGGTGCTCGCGCTCGGGCTGGCACGCCAGCAGGACGGGTCCTACCAGCTGGCTGTGCGCTACCGGCTGGGCCTGTCCTCGGTGCGCAGCGTGGCGCGCAAGGTGGTGGACAAGATCGGTCCCGACGACGCGGACGTCCGCCGCACGGGCCGGATCCGCGGGCTCGACGACACCACGGTCCGTCCGCGCCCGCCGGTGATCCGGGCGCAGTCGCTCGGTGAGACGGGACGAGTACGGCCCCTACGGCCGGGGGTCTCCATCGGGCACGTCGACGTCAGCGCCGGGACGCTCGGGGCGTTCGTCCGCGTCGACGGCGAGGTCCACGTGCTGTCCAACTACCACGTGCTCTCGGGAACGCCGGCGGCCGAGGTCGGTGACGTCGTGCTCCAGCCGGGACGCGCGGACGGCGGCTCGGCCCCGGAGGACGGTGTCGCCACGCTGGCGCGCCGGGTCGAGCTCGAGCCCGACGGTCGTGGCGTCGTCGACTGCGCGATCGCGCGCCTGGAGGGCGAGCTCGCGCAGCCCGACCTGCAGTACCCGGTCGGTCGGATCACGACGACGGCCGTGGTGCTGGGTGGCGAGTCCGTGGGCAAGATCGGCCGGACCACCGCGATGACGCACGGCCGCGTGACCGCGATCGAGCTGGACGACGTGGTCGTCGGCTATGGCGAGGAGCTGGGCGAGCTGACCTTCGACAACCAGATCGAGGTCGAGTCCACGGGCACGGGGCCCTTCTCCCGCGGCGGGGACTCCGGGTCGCTGGTGTACCGGGAGGACGGCGTGGCGATCGGGCTGCTCTTTGCAGGCTCGGAGTCCGGGGGGGACAATGGGTCCGGGCTGACCTACGTCAACCCGATCGATGCCGTGCTCGCCGCGTTCGGAGCCACCCTGCTCTAGGGCCCGCGCGGCCCCGCGGCACACGGGAGGTGGCGCGCGATGGCGAGCATCGAGCAGGCACGGGCTGCGAAGGAGCAGCTGCGGACGACCCTGCAGGGCCGCACCGACGTGCGCGGGATCGGTATCGCGCGGACCGGTGCCGGTTACGAGATCCGCGTGAACGTCTCGCGGGACGGCCGCCACGACCTGCCCGCGATGATCGATGGCGTCGATGTTCACGTCCGGGTGGTCGGGGCGGTGCATGCAGGCGTCTGAGCTGCGCGTTACGCACCATTCGCCGCAGTCACCGACGTCTTGACGTCGATCACGCTGGGCCATTCGGGGTCGGACCACGCACGTGACGGTGTGTTTTCCCGGCGCAACGTGTGCACAAATGCTCGAACGCCGCGCGGTTCGGGCGAATTGTTGCGTCAGGACGGGTGATCTCATGGACCTCACTTGCTGCGAGATCGCCCCGACCGGCGGCGAGGGTCGATGATTGCCCCGTGACGCGTCGCGGCATATCGGCCCAGGGAGCGCGAGCGGACAGCAGGTCTGCCGCGAGCACCGTCGGCGTGCGCGCACTCGCCCTCGCCGCGCACCGGCTGGACCGCTGCCGATCGATCGACGAGGTCGCCCACGTCGCCACCTCGACGGCCCTCGAGGTGCTCGATGCCCAGGGCGTCGCCTTCTGCCGGATCGACCAGGACACGTGCCGGATCGTGGCGGTCGAGCCCCGGCCCACGGACCCCAGGCTCGTCTGGCTGTCCCGCGCGTCGTACCGCGCCAACGACCGACCGGCCCTGCGGAACATGATCCGCGACCGGGCCAGCTGGGTCGCGCACGCTCGGACCGTCCACGACGAACCGACGGCCGAGGACGACCCCGACGCCGGCGACCCGATCGAGGTCGCGTCGCTGCGTGAGGTCGACGCCGCGAGCGGGCTGGGTTCGCCGCTGATCGTGAACGGCACGGTCTGGGGGCAGATCGTCGCGTCCCGCGGCAGGCCGGGTATCCCGTTCCTGGTCGACGACATCGCGCGCGCCGAGGTGCTCGCGGCGCTCGTCGCGGGCGCGGTCGCGCGTGTGGACCTCGAGGCGCAGGTGCGCCACCTGGTCGCCGACGACCCGCTGACCGGCCTGTCCAACCGCCGTGTCGCTGACGCCGAGGCCGAGTCGGCGCTCGAGTCGGGGCACGAGACCTGCATCGTCATGTGCGACGTCGACGGGCTCAAGCGCGTCAACGACGACATGGGGCACGACGCCGGCGACGACCTCCTGCGGTCGGTGGCCGATGTGCTGAGCCGCGTCGCCGACGCCCTGCCGGGCTCGACCGCCGCACGCATCGGCGGCGACGAGTTCTGCGTGGTCACCGTCGGGCGTCGCCGCGCCGAGGTCGCCGAGACCATGGCGTCGACCGTGGCGGCGTTCCCGCTGCCGCACGGCGCCGCGATCTCCTACGGCATCGCGTCGACCGCCGTCACGGGGTCGGTGTCCGCGCGGCACCTGTTCCGGCAGGCCGACGCCGCGCAGTACAAGGCCAAGCGCGCCCGGGCCCGTGCCCTGCGCGCGACGGTCCCGGCCACCGCCGACCCGACCGTGACCGCCGAGCGCGTGATCGTCGCCGGGTCTGCCGCGATCGCTGCTGCCCAGTCCGGGGTCGTGCCGCGCCTGTGCGCGTTCGCGGCCGCCGCGACCGAGACGCTCGGCGGGTCCACCTGGACCGTCCTGACCCGGCGGGAGGGGTCGTCGCCCGACGAGCCCGCCGCCGCCGTCGCCCGCGGCGGCAGCCCGGCCGAGGTGGGTGCGCAGTTCGCGACGGTGGTCGTCGGCTACGGCCCGTGGCTCGTCGAGATCGGCATGTCCGCCACCGCCGCGACCGGCGACGTGGTGCTGACGTCGCTGGACGCGCTGGCGGGTGTGGCGGTCCGAGGCGCCCGGTAGGGGTTTCGTCGCGCAGCAGGGCGGGCATACGCCAGGCACGGATGTCGGCGGGGTGTGCGACGACTGCGCGTACGACGTCGTGCACGGCGTGCTCCCCGCGGAGGCGGCGTGCCGCGAGCTCGCGCCGCCGGTCGTCGGGACCTAGGTCGCCGGGTGTGCTTCAGCCGTGCAGCGGGAGGGTGAGCGTCGTCGCGCCGCCCTGGACGAGGCGGACGGGCACGCCCCAGTCCTGGCTGTTCAGGTGGCAGGCCGGGTACTCGACGGCGGGGTCCGCGTCGCAGGACGCCGCGTGCGCGGTGACGTGCAGGACGCCCTCGGGCACGGCCGGGTCGAGGCGCAGGACGCGATCGAGGGGGATGTCGTCGCCCGCGCCGTCGAGCAGCAGGCCGGGCGGCGTCGACGACACCTGCAGGCGTGTGGAGGGGCCGTAGCGGTCGTCGTACTTCTGCCCGGTGGCGGGCGTGAAGACGACGTCGAGCCGCACCTCGCCGGCCGCGAGCTCGGTGACGGGCCGCCGGGTGCGGTGCGCCCCGTGGTCCTCGACCCGCCCGACTCCGTGCAGCGGCAGCCGCGTCAGCCGGTGAGCGGCGGACTCGACGACGAGCACCGAGTCGTCCAGCACGAGCAGTCCGCTGGGCTCGGCCAGGTCGTCGGCGATCGTGGACACCGATCCGGCGGAGAGCCGACGGACCGCGCCGTTGTACGTGTCCGCGACGAGCACGGACCCGTCGGGCAGGACGGCGACGCCCAGCGGGTGCTGCAGGCGGGCCTGCGCGGCCGGGCCGTCGCGGTGGCCGAAGTCGAACAGACCCTCGCCGATCGCGGTGTGCACGGTCCGCTCGACCGGATCGACCCACCGCAGCGCGGACGTCTCGGAGTCGGCCACCCAGACCTTGTCGTCGGCACCCACCGCGAGCCCGGACGGCTGCGCGAACCACGCCTGGTCGAGGGGACCGTCCAGCAATCCTTCGTTCAGGGTGCCGGCGAGCTGGTTGAGCGATCCGTCCTTGTCGTCGAAGACCCAGAGCGTGTGGTTGCCGGCCATCGCGACGACGAACCCCGCGAGCGCCGGCGACCACACGACGTCCCAGGGCGAGGAGAGCTTCTGGCGACGAGGGCCCGATGGCACCTCCGGCCGCGGCTGGTGCTCGCCCCAGGAGTTCGTCGGGCTCGAGGCGAAGCCTGCCGAGGCATCTCCGGGCTGCCCGATCACCGGCGCGAAGGCGAGCTCCTCGTCGGGCTCGTCGTCGTCCCACGGCAGGAAGTTGTCCGCGGCGCCGACCATGTACTGCTCGCCCGTGCCGGCGACGGTCGTCACGCCGCCGTCCGCGAGCCGGACGCCGCGCAGGGCGTGGTTCACCGTGTCGGCGACGAGCACGTCGTAGTCGAGCCACGGCCGCAGCTCCAGGGGCACCAGGCACAGCCCGTTCGGCTCGCTGAACCGGGCGTCGTCGGGACCCCCGTCGACGAGCCCCCGCTCACCCGACCCGATGCGGCGGACCAACGTCTCACCGTCCGGGAGGAGCTCGGCGAGGCTGTGGTGCCCCGCGTCGGCCACCAGCAGGTTGCCGCTCGGCAGCGCGATGACCTTGGCCGGGAACCGGAGCGTGCCCTCGACGGGTGCGGGCGGGACGTACGGTCCGTCGCCGCGGTGCAGCGTGCCCTTGGCGGCGTGCTCGGAGACGAGCTCCTCGAGCAGCACCGTCACGTTGTGCCGGTGACCCTCGCCGGCCATCTGCGCGACCACGTACCCCTCGGGGTCGATGACGACGAGCGTCGGCCACGCGCGCGCGGTGTAGGCGGACCAGGTGATCAGGGTGGGGTCGTCGAGCACCGGGTGGTGCACCTCGTAGCGCTCGACGGCGGCCGCCAGCGCGTCCGGGTCCGCCTCGTGCGCGAACTTCGGCGAGTGCACCCCGACGATCACCAGGACGTCGCGGTACAGCTCCTCCAGGGAGCGCAGCTCGTCGAGCACGTGCAGGCAGTTGATGCAGCAGAACGTCCAGAAATCGAGGATCACGATCTTGCCGCGCAGGTCGGCCAGGGACAGCGACCGCCCGCCGGTGTTGAGCCACCCTCGCCCGACCAGCTCGGACGCACGAACTCGGGGAAGTCTGCTCTCACGCATGCGCCCATTGTCCAACGCGCGAGCAGGTCGAGTCGCTGCCTCCGGGGCCGTACGGCAGTCGGACTAGGTGCGGTCCAGCACGTAGATGCGGGGGTGGTGGCCCTTGGCGAAGACGCGGACCTGGTCGCGCACGTGCCAGAGGGCGTCGGCGTCCCGGACCGCTCGTTCCATGATGTTGATCTCGTGCGTGAGGACGACGAGCCGGGCACCCGGTGCGGCCGCCTCGTAGGCGGCGCTCAGCAGGCCGGCGTGCAGGTCGGCGTTCGACTCGTGAGACCCGTGCAGCGTCCCCCACGGTGGGTCGGCGAGCAGGAGGTCGAAGGATCCGGGTACCGCGGCCAGCGCGTCGGCCTGGAGGACCTGCGCGGTGACACCGGCGGCCGCGAGGTTCGCCGACGACGCGACGACGGCCTCGGACGCGATGTCCACGCCGACCGCCTCCGACGCCGGCCCGGCGAGGAGCCGCTCGACCAGCAGCGTCCCCGACCCGCACATGAGGTTGAGCACGCGGTCCGTGGGGACGACGCCGCCGAGGCGCACCATGGCCGCGGCGATCGTCGCGTTGGCGGCGCCGGGGTAGTCGGCCACGCGCCACGGTCGGGCGGACAGCGGGCGCGGCCCTACCCGCACGAGCACGTCCCAGCCGGGGTCGCCGGACGGGCGGGCCAGCACGCCGCGGCGGACCCGCAGGACCAGCTCGCCGTCGCGCTCGTCGTAGGGCAGGCCGGTCGCCTCCGAGAGCAACCCTGCGAGCCGTTGGAACACCGCCGAGTCGGCGCCCGCGGCCTCGAACCTGAACGACGCCGAACGGGCCACCCGCAGCGAGGACCCCATCGCGTCGATGATGCGTTGCAGGTGGTCGCCGCTGGTCAGCGACTTGGGCCGCGGGACGTCGAACCGCAGGACCACGAACGCCGCGACGGCGGTCCGCAGGTCGGCCACCGAGGCCAGCGGTCCGAGCAGCGCGACCTCGAGGGCGTCGTCGCGACCGGGCACGGGCTCGGGCGCCCCGGCCAGGAGCAGCCCTGCGGACTCGTCGGCAAGCACGTCCGCCAGTCCGGGGAGGAAGGTGAGCTCGACGGCCACCGAACGCCGCGCCGGTGGCCGGACGCCCGGGCGGCGTGAGTTCGGGTGGCTGCCGAGGTGGGCAGGCGGTGCTGCGCTGCGGTTCTTGCGGTTCCTGGGCACGTCAGGCCGGGACGGGCGCGAGGGCGCCGACGGCACGGAGCACGAACTGCTCGGTCTGCTGGATCGCGCGTTCGCGCTCGGGACCGTCGGCGGGCACACCGCGACCGGACAGGCAGGCGTTGATGAGCGGCACGGTGACGTCGAGGTCCTGGTCGGGGAACGCCCCCGACGAGATCCCGGCGGCGAGGATCCGGCGCAGGATCTGCTCGACCACCACGACGTGCTCGCGGACACGCTGCTGGGTGCCGCGCGAGAGCACCGACCGCAGCTCCGGGCCGGGGGCGAGGTGGTAGACCCGGGTCAGCGCGGCCTGCTGGCGGACGTACATCTGGAGCTGCTCGGTGGGGTCGTCGATGTCGTCGAGCGAGCGCTGCAGGGTCGCGGCGTACTGCTCGGTCTCGTGCGTGATGAACCCGAGCAGGAGCGACTCCTTGTCGGGGAAGTGGTTGTAGACGGCCGTGCGCCCGACCCCGGCCGCGGCCGCGATCTCCGCCAGGGTGATGGCGTCGAAACCCTGGTCCGCCATGAGCGCGGACAGCGCGGCGAACAGCTTCTGGCGCGTCTGCTCGCGGTGCTCGTGCAGGGAGCCGCCGATGATCTTGGGCATGGTGACATCGTCGCACGTTGTGTCATGAACATCGCGCCTACGTGAGCGGGATCGCACCCGATCGTCACACAACCGGTACGACTGAGGGTGAAGGTATTCCCCCGGATTCTTCGTACACTGCGACCAACAGCTCGCCGTGAACCCCGGATCTCCGCGGCGGGACCAGCGCTCGACGACGTGGTCGACGGGAGTGGGATGACGGAGCTCGCAGACGCCGCCCACGTGAGCGCTGCCCACGAACGGTTCGTCACCACGGGGCGGCCGCCCGGTCGCCACGTGCGGACGGTCGTGGCCGACTCGTGGCGCCGCAGCCAGCGCAGCGGCGTCGACCCGGAGGTGCAGAACGCCCCGGTCGACATGGTCGGGCGCTCGCTGTCGTCCTACCGGGGTGGCCTGGCGATGGCGGCCGCGATGCCGGTGGTCCGCGAGCTGTTGGTGTCGCCGGGTTCCGATGCCGGGTGGGTCACCGCCCTGACCGACGACGCCGGCCGCCTCCTGTGGGTCGAGGGCGAGCAGGGCGTGCGTCGCCAGATGGAAGGCGTCGGGTTCGTCGAAGGTTCGGTGTGGCGGGAGGACTGCGCGGGCACCAACGCGCTCGGGACCGCCCTCGAGATCGACCAGCCCCTACAGGTGGTCGGCTACGAGCACTACGCCCGCAAGGTCCACCCGTGGAACTGCGCGGCCGTCCCGGTGCACGCCCCGACCGGGCAGGTGCTCGGCGTGATCGACGTGACCGGCGGTCCGGTGGTCGCGTCGCCGGTCGTGATGTCGCTGGTCCGCGCCACCGTCGCTGCCGTCGAGGCCGAGCTCGCGCGCGTGGCCGCCGACCGCACCACGCGGAGCAGCCGGCTGATCGTGCGCACGGGAAGCGACCTCGACCTCATGCCGCGCCTGCGGGTGCTGTCCACCGGTCCGATGGTCCGCGTCGGGGGCGTCGACGTCCGACTCAGCCTGCGTCACGCCGAGATCCTTCTGCTGCTCGCGCGGCACCCCGTCGGTCTCAGCGCCGACGAGCTCACCGTGCTGCTCAGCGAGCAGCTGCTCTCCGACGTCACCGTGCGCGCCGAGGTCTCGCGCCTGCGCCGCATCGTCGGACCCCTCCTCAGCGAGTCCCGCCCATACCGGCTGACCGCGTCGCTGCGCACGGACGCCGATCTCGTGCGCGAGCTGCTGGCCGCCGGCGACATCGAGGCCGCACTCTCCAGCTATCCCGGTCCCGTCCTGCCGCGGTCGGTCGCGCCCGGCATCGAACGGGCCCGCGACGAGCTGTCCGCCGAGCTGCGCGCCGCCGTGCTGGCGAGCTCGCTGCCCGGCGTGGTGAGCCGGTGGGTGGCGTCCGACGAGGGTGCCGACGACTGGCAGGCGTGGGAGCGGCTCGCGTGGCTGGCGCCGCGCGGCACCCCGGCGCACGTCCAGGCAGTGGGGCGGCTGGACCTGCTCGGGCGTCGCCTGGACGCCCCGCCGCACCGTCGATAGCCCCGGACAACGGTTCCCCGACGGTTGCAACTGTCCTGCAACCCCCTTGCTCGTACCGTTTCGATCAGCGGAGCCCTCGGGCTGCGCCGTGGCGCCGACCTCCTGCATGGGTCGGCCGCCGAGGGGATTGTGCTGCAGTAGTCGGCTTCGTCCGATCGACGGGCATCCGCGAGGGGCGGGTGCCCGTCGCCCGGTTCAGGCAGGGACTGAGGCGGGACCGGTCGGGCGACGGGCGGAGGGGATCCGTCGCTCGACCGTGACGCCGCGCGACGACCTCCGGCCGCAGCGGCTGAGTGGGGCGTTGGCGGAATCTTGGTGGTGACCGGCGGTACTTCGCTGGGGCCGACGACCGACGCGGGCTAGCGTGCGGGCATGACGAACCTGATCCCCGAGCCCGACACCAAGGACTGGACCTGGGTCCTTGCCGAGCAGTGCCCCGAGTGCGGGTTCACCGCCGCCGACGTCGCCGGGCCGACGATCGGCGCGACCGTGCGCGAGCTCGCACCGCGATGGCTCGCTGCGCTGAGCCGTCCCGACGCCCGCGAGCGGCCCGAACCCACGACGTGGTCCACCCTCGAGTACGGCGCGCACGCGCGCGACGTCTTCCGGATCTTCGACGGACGCCTCGAGCTCCTGCTCACGCAGGACGACCCGCAGTTCGAGAACTGGGACCAGGACGCGACCGCGCTGGCCGACCGCTACGACCTGCAGGACCCGGCCGTGGTCGCGGGCGAGCTGGCAGCGGCGGCGGACGTGACCGCCGCGCGGTTCGACTCCGTCGCCGACGACCAGTGGGACCGCGCAGGGACGCGGTCGAACGGGTCGCAGTTCACCGTGCTGACCTTGGGTCAGTACTTCCTGCACGACGTGGTCCACCACCTGCACGACGTCGACGCCTGACGGGTTCCGCTCTGAGACCAGGGCCTCGAACGGGGGACCTTGGTCTCAGGCGGATCAGCCGGCGCGGGTCCGCGCGCGCGTTGTCCACAGGAGTTGTCCACACCGTGTGCAGCGTGGATCGCCGGTCCGGCGCCTAGGGGTGGGCGCCCTGGGCGTTCGCCGGGCGCGGCGGAGGCCGGTTGTCCACAGGCATTGTCCACAGGCCTGTGCACAGGCGGCAGGATCGGTGGACGACCACCCGATCGGAGCAGGGTGAAGGCGCCTGACCTGCGCAGATGGCCGGGTGAAGCTGTGCGTGGATGCGTCGCGACGCGCCGGGCCGAAACACTCCCGCATCAATCGATGTGTACCGTCCGCGGCCATGGACCAGGCGCAGGTGAAGCTCCCCGACAGGGTCGACGGCCGCAACGTCCTCGTGCTGCCGCGGGACACCGACCCGGTGGCGCTGGCGACCGCGTGGTTCCCCGAGGCGTCCTGGGAACGTAGCCCGGTCACAGCCCCGACCGCCCCGCGTGCGATGACCGGCGCGCGGTTCCGGGGCATGGTCGACGCTCCGGTGCCGGCGGTTCCGGGACTCCTCGCCCTCCTCCCGGGCGCGACGCTCGAGGGCCCGACGGCGCTCGACAGCGACGACGCGCGGGAGGCCGGCCTCGGCGCACGGGACGTCGACCTGTACGCGCTCGACTCCACGGACCCGGCCGGCCTCGCGCTGGTCTACGGCTGGATGTCCGCGGCGGCGCGTCGGACCGCGGGCGGCATCGTCCCCGCCGACCGTTCCCGCCTGGTCACCCCCGACCCGGGCGCGGCCGTCGACCTGACGCTCTGGTCGCCGCTGGCCCTGACCGCGCGGGACGCGCTGCCGCTCGTCCGGCCCGCGATGACCGGTGCGCGCGTGGGGCACCCGGTCGAGTCCCGCGACGGGGCGCTGTCCATCACGGCGACGTTCGAGTACGACGGCGCGGTCACCGTGCGCCTCGCGCGGTCGCGGGAGATCCCGGTCGCGCTGTCGGCGCTGGACAGCGGTGCGTACGGGCCGTGGGCCTACGTCGTGACGTGGGAGCCGCCCAACCCTGCCGAGCTTCGAACAGAGACGCCCTCCCAGTTGCACCTCATCGCCCGCTCGCGCGTGCAGCAGTCGGTCGCCCGCATCGCGGCGGCGGTGTGGCGGGGGGCTGGGGGCACGGTGCTGGACAGCGGCGGGTTCGTGGTGACGCCTGACGAGCTCCGCGAGATGGCCACCGCCGCCCGGTAGAGCCTCAGGCGAAGCGCGGGCTCCCGGCGGGCGCGAGGTCGACCGCGACCTTCAGCTTCGCCCCCGAGCCCTCGGTAAAGATGACCCCGCGCAGCGGCGGGACGTCGTCGTAGTCGCGACCCCAGCCGAGCAGGACGTACTGGTCGTTGACCAGCTGGTCGTTGGTGGGGTCGACCTCGATCCAGCCGGCGCCGGGAACCCACGCGGACACCCACGCGTGCGAGGCGTCGGCGCCGCGGAGCTTGGTCCGGCCGGACGCGGGACGCGTCTCGATGTACCCGCTGGAGTACCGCGCGGGCAGCCCGTGCACGCGCAGCGCCGCGATCATCAGGTGCGCGAAGTCCTGGCAGACGCCGGCCATCTGCGCGAGCAGCTGAGCCTGCGTCGTGTGCACGGTGGTGGACCCTGACCGGTAGGCCAGCTCGGTGCGGATGCGGTGGGCCAGCTCGACGAGGACGTCGGCGAGCGGCCGGTCCTCCAGGAACGTGGGCGCGGCCCAGGCGCGCACCTCGTCGGCGAACGAGACGTGCTCCGACGGGAGCACGGCCTCACGCAGGTCGGCGAGCTCGGGGTCGAGGCGGTCGACGTCGCCGGCCGCGACGCGACGCGCGACCTCCTGCCAGCCGACCCGCGGCAGGGACTCCGCCGACGGTGTCGGGCGGCTCACCTCGACCGTCGAGCGTGAGGTCACCACCAGGGTCGTGTGCGGCGTCGTGACCCCGAAGTAGGTGGTCCGGTTGCCGTAGTAGTCGAGGTGGGCGGCGGTGTCCGACGGCTCCGGCGAGATCTCCACGATCGTCTCGACGCACGTCTGGCCGGGCACGTCGCGCGGCGTCATCGTGGTGCGGCCGTACGAGTCGGTGACCACGTCGGGGTACTCGTACGTGGTCCGGTGCACCAGGTCGTAGCGGCGGACGGTCATGCGGCACCGGTCCGGGCGTCCCAGGGGTCCTGCAGCGACTGGCTCGGGGCCACGCGGACGAAGTGCACACGCTCGATCTCGTCGGCGGTCGCCTGCAGGCGCCAGAGCATCGACTCCAGCGACTCCGCCAGCCGGGCGCGCCTGCCGTCCTCGGTGACGGCGGCCGCGAACGCGACCGTGTCGAGCTCGTCGAGCAGGTCGACGACGTCCGAGAGCAGGTGGTCGCGCTGGTCCGGGGAGCGGCCGCCGAGCGGGATCACGGCGAGGGCCTCGCGCAGCCGGTCGAGCTGGTAGGCGAGCGAGCGCGGGTTGGTCCGGTCGTGCAGCAGTAGCTCGAGCACGTCCGCGACCGTCGGCACGGTCTGGTGGCGACGCCGGTAGGTGATCGCGGACTCGTGCGCGAGCAGCACGGACTCCAGGACCAGGGCGTCGACGTCCGTCGGGCGTCGCTCGACCAACGGCGAGAGGCTCTCGACGAGGTTCTGCGCCCGTTCGATCCGCCGGCCGGCGTCGAGGAAGTGCCAGCCGACGTCGCGCACGAGGCCCTCGGCCGCGATGCCGGCGACCGCCAGCAGGCCCTCGAGCACCTTGTCCAGCGCTGGTCGTAGGCCTGCAGTCGCGGTGTTCGCGCGCAGCGCGCCCAGGTCGAGCGCGTCGGTCTGGGTGCGACCGCGGTTCCTGCTGCGCTCGTCGCGAAGCGCACGCTCGATCCGCGCGAGCGGCCCGAACGTGTCGGTCGAGAGCTGGTCCCGCACGGCGGCCGCCGACGAGCCGAGCATCCGTATCGAGCGCGCGACGGTACCGACGGTGCGACGGTCGAGCACCAGGTCACGCAGCGACGGCGACTCGCCCAGCGGTTCCAGCAGCACCTGCAGCGACTGTCCACCGGTCGACGCGGGCAGGCGGTGGAAGTCGTCCCAGCGGTCGATGACGACGCGCAGGGTCCGGGCGGTGTCCTCGGCGCGCTCGGCGTACCGGCCCATCCAGTACAGGTTCTCGGCGGTGCGCGGCGAGATGCCGGTCGCGGGCCGGCGCGGCTGCGCCGCCTCGCCGGCGGCGGACACGTCGGACGGCACCCAGGGCTCCAGCGGGGCCTCCGGCTGCGACGACAGCACCCAGACGTCCTTGGCCGCCGCACCGAGCGCTGACGAGACGACGTGCCCCTCGGCCACCCGCGCGAGCCCCCCGGCCATCACCGTGTACGTGCCGGCGTGCGCCACCGCATAGGTCCGCAGCACCGCGGCGCGCGGCCCGAGGTCGGCCGGACCGACGCCGTCGGAGCTGGGCAGGTCGCTGCCGACGCCCACGGGCGTGCCGTTCACCGTCGGCCCGGCCGGGCCGACCGGCTCCTGACCCACCCACAGCCACGGCTCGGCGGTGATCCGTGCGGCGAGCTGCTGGCGCTCGCGGTGGCTCAGGGTCCAGCCGAGGATCGTCCCGACGCTCGTCCCGCGCTCGGTCGGCAGGATCACGAGCTCGTCCAGGTGCGCCAGCACGTGGTTGAGCGAGCGCTCCTCGCCGCACCACCAGGTGGGCGCGGACGCGAGCGCGAGGTCCTGGTCGAGCACCACGCGGGCCAGCCGCGGGAGGTAGGTGAGCAGCGCCGGGTTCTCCAGCACCGAGCTGCCGAGCGGGTTGACCACGCTGACCGTCCCCGCACGCACCGCCCGCACCAGGCCCGGGACGCCGATCCGCGAGCCCTGGCGCAGGTCGAGCGGGTCGCACCACTCGGCGTCGACGCGGCGCAGGATCACATCGACCGGCTCGAGCCCCTCGACGCCGCGCATCCAGACGCGGCCCTCGCGCACGAGCAGGTCGGGTCCCTCGACGAGCGGCAGGCCGAGCATGCTGGCGAGATAGGCCTGGTCGAACGCGGTCTCGCTGCCCGGACCGCTGGTGAGCAGGACGATGCGCGGGTGCTCGGCGTCCCCCGGCGCCACGGACCGCAAGGCCATCCGCAGCGACCGGAAGAAGGGCCCGAGCCGCTGGATCGACGCCTGCCGGTAGACGCCCGACAGCACCTGCGCGACCACACGCCGATCCTCCATGGCGTAGCCGACGCCGCTGGGCGCCTGCGTGCGGTCGGCGACCGCGCACCAGGCGCCGGACCCGTCCCGCACGATGTCCGTGGCCGTCAGCACGAGCTCGCGTCCGCCCGGCAGCCGCAGCCCGTCGACCGCGCGCTCGAACCCCGGGTGCCCGAGCACGACCGTCGGCGGCAGGAGCCTGTCGGTGAGCAGCCGACGCGGGCCGTACGCGTCCTGCAGGATCGCGTCCAGCAGCTCCGCGCGCTGGACCAGGGCCGCGTCCAGACGCGCCCACTCCGGCTCGTCGATGGTGACCGGCAGCGGGTCCAGGTGCCAGGGGTGGTCGCCGTCCGGTCGGTCCGCGCCGTACGTGACGCCGTGGTCGGCGAGCAGCCGTTCGGCCTCGTCGCGCGCGTGCGCGAGCGTCGGGGCGGTGGGCACGTCCGCGGGGTCCGGCAGCCAGGACCAGTCGGCCGCGTGCTCCAGGACGCCGCCCGCGGGGCGCGGCGAGGAGAGCAGGTCGGTCACAGGGTGAGTCTGCCCTGCCGATGGCTGCCACAGGGCTGGTCGGCGCGCGGTTCGTGCACGAGGATCGGGTGACTCCTGAGGTGCGTTCGCCTCATGGGGGGCGCACTGTGAGTGCGGCGGGGGACCACCTCGTCGGAAACCCTTCTTCGTGAATCGTCCTGAATGAGGCCACCATGAGCGAGACCACGCCAGCCCCGACCAAGGCCGCGGCCGCACGCCGACCGAGCGCGCTGGTGAGCGCCGAGGGCACCACGACGATCGCCGACACCGTCGTCAGCAAGATCGCCGGGATCGCCGCCAAGGAGGTGGCGGGCGTGTACGCGCTCGGCGGAGGGGGCGGCCGCGCGCTCGGCGCGATCCGCGAGCGCATCCCGGGTGCCCGGACCAACCACGCGCTGGGCGTGTCCGTCGAGGTCGGAGAGACCGAGGCGGCCGTCGACCTGGACCTCGTCGCGGAGTACGGCGTGTCGATCGCGGACCTGGCCACCGGGATCCGGCGCAACGTGATCAGTGCCGTCGAGCGGATGACCGGCCTGCGGGTGGTCGAGGTCAACGTCGTGGTCAACGACGTGCACCTGCCCGACGAGGACGACGCGCCGGTGGTGGCGGAGACGCGGGTCCAGTGACCGAACCCGTGCCGACGCCGCTGGACGTCGAGCTCGAGGTCGACCCCGTGCACGCGGTCGCGCCGGTCGGTCCCGAGCCGAGGAACCTCGCCGAGGAGGTCGAGGGGATCGTCCTGGCGCTGCCGGGAGTCGTCCGGATGGACGGCGGGGCGTTCGGCGGGCTCGGCACCTATCTGCCCGGGCGTCGTGTCACCGGCGTCCGGATCGACGACGAGGAGGGCACTGAGGTGCACATCGTCGTCGACGGGTCCGAACCCGTGCCGGCCGTCGCCGACCGGGTGCTGCGCGCGGTGGCCGCGATCGCGCCGACGCCGGTGCACGTGCACGTCGAGGACATCGACCTATCTATGTTGAGGAGCTGACCATGTCGTCTGTCGCCACCGGGCTGTTCGCGGGCATCCTGCTCGCGCTCGTCGCCGCCGTCGGGGGGTTCTCCATGTTCCTGCTGGCCGTCGTCCTGGGCGGGGTGGGCGTCGTCGTCGCGCTCGTGCTCGACGGCCGCCTCGACCTGAGCGGGGTCGTCTCCGGGCGGCGCCGTGGCTGAGGTCGTCCCGCAGGCGGTCTCACCGGACGTCTCGGCCCACGACGACGTCACGGAGGTCATCGAGGTGCCCCCGCGCGGCACGCTGACCATCACCGACCACGCCCTGAAGCGGATCGCCGGCCAGGTCGCGCTGGGCGTGCCCGGCGTCGCACCGACGTACCCGAAGGTCGAGTGGCAGCGGCTCGGCCGCCGCGCGCGCGTCTCGCTGGAGATCGCGCTGGTGTGGCCGTCGTCGGCCGCCGACGTGGCACGCGAGGTGCAGACGACGGTCGGCAGCGAGCTGGTCCGACAGGCCGCGCAGGACCTCGACGCGGTCACCGTCACCGTGCGCGACGTCGTGCGCCCGCCGCGGGCCGTCGCGGCGCCGAGGGTCCGATGAGCTTCGCACCCGCCCCCGCGGCCACCCGAGCCGGTCGGGTGGGCCGGTTCGGCGTGGTGCTCGCGCTGCTGGTCGTCGCGCTCGGCGTGGTCGTGATCCGCGACGCGCTGGTGGTCGGCGGGCAGATCGAGGGCAGCACCTGGCTGATCCCCGTGGTCGACGGCGCCGACGGGATCGAGCCGTCGACAGCCTCGACCGCGGTGGGGGTGGTCGTCGCGCTGATCGGCCTCTGGCTGGTGCTCGTCGCCCTCGGGCGCCGGGTGCGGACACGGGTGCCGCTCGACGTGCCCGGCGCGACCATCGGCGTCGCCGACCTCGCCCGCCTGGCCAGCAGCGCCGCGTCCGACGTCCCCTACGTGCTGTCGGCGCACTCGTCGGCCCGCCGGACGTCGGTGTCGGTGAGCGTCACCGCGCTGGAGGGCGACGACGTCGACGACGACGTGCTCGCCGCCGTGCAGCAGCGCCTGGCCCGGTTGGCCACGCCGGTCGCGGTCCACGTCTCCACGCGCCACGTGGCGGGTCTGCGATGAGGCGCGGGGTGCTGGCGGTCGACCGGGTGGTCGTGCTGCTGCTCGGACTCGCGCTCATCGCCCTCGGCGTGGCCCTGGTCGGCTGGCAGGCAGGTTTCCTGGCCGACGTCTGGCCCTCGGTACCCGGATCGGTCCAGGTGGACTCGTCGCAGGTGACCGGCTCCGACAGCTTCGTCGCCGTCGCGGTCACGGCGGGGGTCGTCCTGGTCGTCCTCGGACTGTGGTGGCTCCTCGCGCACCTGCCCCGGCGCGGCGTCGGACCGTTGCGTCTCCCCGCGGGCGTCTCCCCGGGCGTGCTGACGGTCCTGCCCGGTCCGGCCGTCGCGACCGCCGCCGACATCCTGGCCGACGAGCCCGGCGTCCTGTCCGCGCGCGGCGCCGTGCTCACGGACCGCAAGCAGCGAGTCGTGCGGCTGCGGGTGACCGTCTACCCGGACGCGGACCTCGTGTCGGTGATCGCGTCGTGCGACGCCGTGCTGGCCGACCTCGCCCGCGTCCTGCCCGACGAGCAGCTGACCTCGCGCGTGGAGCTGTCGGTGCTCCGTCGGGCCCCGGAACGCGCCCGCGTGCAGTGACCCCGACGAACCGAACGGAGCCCCGCCATGGGTAAGGACGCTGTGACCGGCTGGGTCGAGCACTACGAGCGCGCCTGGCGTGGGCAGGACGTCGGCGACCTGAACCGGCTGTTCACCGAGCACGCCCGGTACATGCGCTCCCCGTACGCGGAGCCGCTGGACGGGCTCGACGCGATCAAGGGGTTCTGGGCCGACCCGGCCCTGTTCGAGATGACCGCGACGGTCCTGGCCGCGGACGGCCCGGTCGGCGTCGTGCGCGTGGACGTCAGCTATCCCGAGGAGCACCACGAGTACCGGAACCTCTGGGTGATCACGTTCGCGCCCGACGGCCGTGCCGAGGTCTTCGAGGAGTGGGCGTACTGGCCGGACAAGGCGTACACGGTCTCGGACGACGGGTAGACCGGCGAACCGGTACGTAGGCTCGGCCCCATGAAGGCCGTCGTGTACGACCGCACAGGACCCTCCTCCGTCCTGACGGTGGTCGAGCGCTCACCACGGGAGCCCGGTGCCGACGAGGTCCGGGTGCGGGTCGCCGTCTCGGGCGTGAACCCGACCGACTGGAAGGGCCGCCGGGGTCGCGGGGACGGCGCGCGTCTCGACGACGCCAAGGTCCCGAACCAGGACGGCGCCGGGGTCGTGGACGCGGTCGGCGCGAACGTCTCGACGCTGCGGCCCGGGGACCGGGTCTGGCTGTGGGACGTCGCCTGGCAGAGCGTCGAGGGCACCGCCCAGGAGCTGGTGACGCTGCCGGCCACGCACGTCGTGGCGCTGCCGGCGTCGGAGAGCTTCGACACCGGGGCCTCGCTCGGCATCCCCGCGCTCACCGCCCACGAGGCGCTCGCCGCCGCCGCCGCGGGTCCGTCGCGGCTGGCCCCGGGAGCGCTCGACGGCCGGTGGGTCCTGGTCACCGGGGGAGCGGGCGCGGTGGGGCACGCGGCGATCCAGCTCGCGGCCTGGGCCGGCGCGCAGGTGGTCGCCACCGTCAGCTCGTCGGAGAAGGCCGACCTGGCCCGCGCGGCGGGCGCGCACCACGTCGTGAACTACCGCACGCAGGATGTGGCGTCGGCCGTGCGCGCGCTCGTGCCGGGCGGCGTGGACGTCGTGGTGGACGTGGACGTCGCACGCAACGCGTCCTCTGTCGTGGGCGCCGTGGCCGCGAACGGCACGATCGCCGCGTACGCCACGGCGGACCTCGACGTCGTGACGCTGCCGGTCATGCCGCTGATGGCCAAGAACGTCGCGGTGGTCTTCGTCCTGACCTACACCGTGTCCGACGACCGCAAGCGGGACGCGGTCCTCGCCGTCTCGGGCGCCCTGGCCGACGGTGCGCTGCGGGTCGGTGCCGAGCACGGGCTGCCGATCACCCGGTTCGTGCTGGGCGAGACCGCGGCCGCGCACGACGCGGTCGAGGCGGGCACCGTGGGCAAGGTGCTCATCGACGTCGCCGGTTGAGCCTGAGGCGAGCCTCAGCCGAGCGGGAGCTTCGTGGTGCAGTCGATGTAGACGAACGTCTTGCCGCCCGGCGCGTACTTTCGGCAGGGGGCCCGCCCGCTTGAGGAACCGCTCGTGTCAGGTGCTGCGGGCGCGGCCGGCGCGGGGGCTGCCGGTGCCGGCTTCGCCGGAACCGCTGGCTTCACCTTCTTCGCCGTGGCCTTCTTCGCGGCGGCCGCGGCCTGCGCGGCAACACGATCCCCTTCAGCCTGCGCGGCAGCGGCGGCCTGTTCGGCCGCTACCCGATCCGTCTCCAGGCGCTGGACTTCGGTCGTGCGCGCGGCGACGTTGGTGGCCTGCTCGCGCGCCAGGCGGCCCGTGCTCGACGCCACGCGGGCGCCAAGAGCCGTGACGACGGTTCGGCCGAGCCCGAGGAGCGCGCGATCGTGCTGGTCGCGCGCAACGAGTGCGGTGATCGCGGATCCCGTCGCCACCGCCGCGGCCAGCTGGGCAGCATAGGCGTCGAGCGTCGCCAGATCCGTCGCCACGGGTGCAGCGGCGAGCGCCTGGTCGACCGTCGTCTCGTAGGCTTTCACCTGCGCGGGAACGGTGCACGGCACGTGGTTCCCGTAAAGGCCGCGATGCGCGTCGCGTGCCTGCTGCTGGGCGCGCTGCGCCGCGGCGTAGAACTTCTTGTTCTTCCCGACGGCGATCGGTACGGCGAGCCCGGCCCGTGCCAATGCCGAGCTCGTGTTGACCTTTCCGACGAACACCGCCGCGAGCTCGCGGTCGTACTTGTCGACCTTGACCTTGTCCTGCTTGAGCGAGACCTCGGTGCCAACCGGCAGCAGGACCTTGAGGTACGCGCTCGCCTCCGGCCCGAGGCACTCGACCGGCTTGGCCGGGTCGACCGACTCGGGGGCGTCGATGCTGAGCAGGCGGATCCGGTGCTTGGCGCCGTCGTACCGCACGTCGATCGTGTCTCCGTCGACGACTCGCACCACCGTGGCCTTCTGCGGTGCGGCGCTCGCAGGGGTCGTCGCGGTGACGACCAGCGCGAGGGTCAGTGCCGACGTGACTGCGACGGCGACGTTGGTACGAAAAAACGACATGCAGGGAATCTCCGGGAGTTTTGCGGTTTTTCCCCGATTTCAGGCACTCGCCATTCAGGCGACGAATCGGGACCGCCGGAAATTCTAGCCGCACACAGCGCATTTCCAGAATGGGACGATCGTCACGCTCAGCCGCCGCGGTTGGGGGGCTCGAAGTGCACGCCGTCGTGGCCTGCGGTCTCCTCGGCGCGGATCACGTGGACGACCGCGTTGATCAGCGCCAGGTGCGTGAACGCCTGCGGGAAGTTGCCCAGGTGCCGGCCGGACCGCGGGTCGATCTCCTCCGCATACAGGTTTAGGGTGCTGGCGTAGGAGAGCAGGCGCTCGCAGAGGGCGCGGCCCCGTTCGAGCTCGCCGATCTCGACCAGGGCGGACACCAGCCAGAACGAGCAGATGGTGAAGGCGCCCTCCTCGCCGGACAGCCCGTCGTCGGTCTCCTCGACGCGGTAGCGCAGCACCAGACCGTCGGTGGTGAGCTCGTCGGCGATGGCCAGGACCGTGGCGCGGACTCGCGGGTCGTCGGCCGGCAGGAACCGCAGCAGCGGGACGAGCAGGAGCGATGCGTCCAGCGCGCCGGATCCGTACCGCTGCACGAAGACCCCCCGCTCGTCGACGCCGTTGGCGCAGATGTCGGAGTGGATCTCGGCCGCCAGCTTGCTCCACTGCTCCGCGAAGTCCATCTCGTCGTGCATGCGGGCCAGCCGGGCGCCGCGGTCCAGCGCCACCCAGCACATGAGCTTGCTCGAGACGAAGTGCTGGGGCTCGCCGCGGACCTCCCAGATGCCGCGGTCGGGCTCGTGCCAGTGCTTGATCGCGGCCTCGACCTGACGCTTGAGCACGGGCCAGAGCGACTCGGGCAGCTGCTCGCGCGAGCGGGTGTGCAGGTAGACGGAGTCGAGCACCGCGCCCCAGACGTCGTGCTGCTGCTGGTCGTAGGCGGCGTTCCCGATGCGCACAGGCTGGGCACCCTCGTACCCGGACAGGTGGCCCAGCTCGAACTCCTCGAGCTTCTCCTCGCCGCCCACCCCGTACATGATCTGCAGGTCCTTGTTGTCGCGGCAGACGTCGTGGATGAACGCGAAGAAGTCGTTGGCCTCGCGGTCCAGGCCGAGCGTGTACAGGCCCCAGAGCGCGAACGTGCTGTCGCGGATCCACGCGTAGCGGTAGTCCCAGTTGCGCTCGCCACCCGGGGTTTCGGGCAACGACGTCGTGGCCGCGGCCAGCAGCGCGCCCGTCGGCGCGTACGTCAGGCCCTTGAGCGTGAGGGCGCTGCGCTGCAGGTAGGTGCGCCACGGGTGGTCCGGGAAGACGCCCTGCGTGATCCACTCGCGCCAGAACTCCTGCGTCCGCCACAGCTGGTCGGCGGCGGCCTCCCACGTGGTCGGCGCCGGCAGCGGCGACCAGGACAGCGCGATGAACGCCTTGTCCCCGTTGACCATGCGCGTGCGCGCCGACGCCGTCCGGCCGTCGATGCCGAGTCGCAGGCTGCTGGTCAGACGAAGCGTCGGGCCGCTGTCCGACTCCGCGTGGATGGCGTTGTAGCCCGCGTCGTCGTACTCCCATCGCGTCTCGGCGCGGCCGTAGTCGGGGGACGGGTCGCACTCGACCTGGAGGTCGACCGTGCCGCTGATGCAGGTGACGGTGCGCAGCAGGATGTGCTCGGCGTCGTCGTCGGTGGGCGTCCGGCGGTGGGTGGCGGAGCGCTCGTCCTGGTTGTGCCACGGACCCATCACCATCGCGTCGCGCACCACGAGCCAGCCGGTCGGCGTCTGCCAGGTCGTCTCCAGCACCAGGGTGCCGGGCAGGTAACGGCGTGCCGACGGCACCCGGGTGCCGTGCGGACCCACGCGGAACGACCCGGCTCCACGGTCGAGGATGCTCGCGAAGACGCTCGGTGAGTCGGGCCGCGGGACGCACATCCACTCGACCGCGCCCGCGGGCGAGATGAGGCAGTTGGACTCGCAGTCGGAGAGGAACGCGTAGCTCGCGATCGGCGGGAACGGCGTGCGGTGCGTCTCGGGCTGGGTGTCGATGACCGGGGTCATCACCTCAGCGTGGTCCTGTCGAGCGGCGTTGTCAGTAGAGATGGCAAAGTCGTCACATGCCGGTAACGATCCGACCCTTCCACGCGTCCGACCTGGCCGCGCTCTACCGCGTCTGCCTCCTGACCGGCGACGCCAGCGCCGACGCCACGGACCTGTATCGGAACCCCGACCTGCTCGGACACCTCTACGCGGGCCCGTACCCGATCGCGGACCCCGGGCTGACGTTCGTCGTCGTCGACGATCTCGGTGTGGGGGGCTACGTCGTCGCGACCGCGGACTCCTACCGGTTCGAGCGCTGGCTCGACACCTCGTGGTTCCCGGTCCTGCGCGCGCAGCACGCCCTCGTCGGCGACCCGCGCGACGGCACCCGGGACCACGAGCTGATCCGCCAGATCCACGAGTTCGTCCCCGCCGACAAGGCGGTCTTCCACACGCATCCCGCGCACATGCACATCGACCTGCTGCCGCGGCTGCAGCGCCGTGGCCTCGGCCGCCGGCTGATCGAGTCGTTGGGCGACACCCTGCGCGATCGCGGCGTCCCCGGTCTGCACCTCGGCGTCGACGCCCGCAACGAGGGCGGGATCGCGTTCTACGACCGCATCGGGTTCCAGGACGCCGGTCCCAGCGGCGGCGCGCGGCTGCTCACCCTCGGTCTGTAGCGACCGTCGACGGATCACGACCGGAGCGACTGAAGACCGCAGCGGCCGCTGGCTCCAGCGTGTCGCGAATGTCCGGAGTTACGGTCGTCACGATGTCGTTGACGCATGACGTGTGACGGGTGCATCCTGACCCCGACGTCGCAGGGCCGCGCGTCAGGAGGGTGAGGCGCGGCCCTGCGCCCTCAGCCCGAGGTCGCGGTGTCAGATGAGGTGCGTCCGAGGGGATGGCCGCCGACAACCCGTGCGCGGTAGCGACGGCCGGAGCAAACGTGGCGTGGGTGTCCGCCGACGGCGCATCGGTCTCGCTGACCGATGCCGCGAGGGCGGCCGTCGCGACGACAGTGGGTCGAACTCGTCGGGGGCCCCGAGCGGGTCAGTCGCGGAAGTATCCCGAGACGTCGACGACGAGGTCCGTCGGGGCGACGTGGCTGTAGAACGTGACGGCGCCGTCGTCCCCGATCCGGACCACCGCGAGGTTGGCCTCGTTGCGGCCCGTCACCAGGTTGAGGTTGGACACGAGCGGCATGGCCCCCGTGGATGCCGGGAAGGCCCGCACATGGGTGTCGGAGCGAGGGTTGGCGCCGGTGAGGTTGAGCACCGCTGCCGTCGCGTCGTCCGGGATGAGCTGGCCGCCCACGCGCGCTCCGGCGACCCGGGCGGTGGCGGGGGCACCGGGGTCCAGCTCGTGGGTGAGACCCAGGTGCGACCGGGTGTCGATCAGGCGCCCCGGCGCGAGGGCGACGTACCCGTTGGCGCCCGTGGCGGTGTAGTAGCCGGCCACGTCGGCCACCAGCTGGGCCTGCGCCGCGTAGAGCCACAGGCGCACCCGGCCGCCTTCGCCGATGGCGACGGTGACCAGGTTCGCCTGGTCGCGGCCGGGGTAGAGGTTCAGGTTGGAGATGACCGGCGGCGTCTGGTCCTCGACGGCGCCGGGAGTGGGGAAGACGCGGACGTGCGTCTTGCCGCTGACCGCGGTCCCGGTCACGTTGAGCACGATCGCCGTGGCGTCGCTGGGCACGCTCGTGCCGGGGCCCGCCACCACGAGATCGATCCATCGGCCGCCGGTCAGCGGTGCCTTGGGCGCGCCCATGCCGAGCCGGGTGTCCAGGACCCGCGCCGGCACGAGCGGTTGGTAGGCGGCGGCACCGCCAGCGCTGTAGTAGCCGGCGACGTCCGCGATGACGTCGGCAGGCGCGAACGCGGAGGCCACGTCGATCGTCCGGTCCGCGCTGATGCGAACCGTGACGAGGTTGGGCTGGTCGATCCCGGTGACGAAGTTGACGTTCGACACCAGCGGCGGCGGATCGCTACCGGTGGGCGTCGGGTACACCGACAGGTAGCCGTTGCCCCGAGGATTCACCGCGGTCAGGTTCAGCACGATGGCACTGGCGTCCGCAGGCAGACCCGAGAGGTCCAGGGTCGCGGGCTCGCCCGGGACCAGCGGTCCGCCGGCGCCCGGCAGGCGCGTGTCGATGATCCGCTCGGGTGGCAGCGGGGTGAACCGGTCCCCGTCGACCCCTACGGTGAACCAGCTGCGCACGGTCGCGTCCTGCACCGTCCCGCCGGGGCCGGGGATCGAGGCCACGAGCATCTCGTACTGGTGACCGGCGACGAGGTCGGCGGCGGGGGTGACGCTCAAGGACGTACGGCCCGCGTCCACGGTCGGCGCCGCCAGAGCGACGTCGGCGCCCGTGGTCCCGTCCACCAGTCGGACGGTGCCGGCGACGACGGCGTCGGCGGGTAGCGCCTGCTCGAGCGCGACGGTCAGGGTGGGGCGGACCGCGACGCCCGTGCTTCGTGGAGCGGGCGAGAGGTCCTTGACCCAGCCGGCCGGGTGCGGCTCGGCCAGCGTGTTGCTGTGCAACGTGTACAGCCACCCGGCGGCCATGACGGCTTCGTCGTAGCCGTCGCCGTCAAGGTCGGCCATCTGCAGCCCGTCCACCGGGTACCAGCTGAGGTACGAGATCGACGTGCTCTGGACCGGCGCGCCGAGCGTCCCGTCGGGTTGCTGCAGCAGGGTCGACACCGCATCCCAGCCGTTGTTCGCGGTGACCACGTCGAGGCGTCCGTCGTGGTCGACGTCGTCGAGCGCGAGCGCGCCCGGCAGCTGCCATGCGTAGACAGCGACCGCGGGAGCGAAGCCGCCCGCGGCCAGCTGCGCGCTCACGTACACGTTGAAGAGGTTCGTGCGGACGACGTCGACGAGGCCGTCTCCTGTCACGTCGCCGACCTTGACAGCCCCGGACCACGAGTTGGCGGCGCCCCCCGGTGCGTCGGCGCTCACGGTGAGCGCGACCAGCGGTCCGAACGTGTGGTCGGGCTGCTGCAGGAAGTAGCCGGCCGTGCCGACGATGTCGAGGCGGCCGTCGCCGTTCACGTCGGCCAGGGTGGAGCCGACGACGACCGCGCCCGTCGGCGTCGCCGGACCGAGCGTGTGGGCCGGGGTGCCGAAGTAGATGGTCGCGACACTCGCGGAGGAGTCGGCCAGCAGATCCGTCCGGCCGTCGCCGTCGATGTCGCCCGCGACGACCTGCAACCCGCCGCTCGCGATCGGCAGGGTCGCGCCTGCGGTGAGCTGACCGCCGCTCTGCACGAACAGCTGCACCCCCACCGACGTCGTCACGGCGACGTCCTGGTCGCCGTCGCCGTCGAGGTCCGCCACCGCGACGTCACCGTCGGCGGTCACGCCGCCCGGCACCGGCAGGATCGTCGGGTCCCCGAGCACGCCCGAGGGTGTATCGGGGACGATCTGGAGGTCGACGCCGTGCACGGCCACCACGTCCGGACGCCCGTCCCCGGTCACGTCACCGACCGCCAGGGCTTGGTACGCCTGCGCGGACGGGTGCCGCGTGCCGGTGAACGACGGCATGGTCGTGGGCCCCACGCTCAGCACGTACGTCCGATCGTGCTGAGCCGTCCCGTTGGCGTTCCGGACCGCGACGAACAGCTGGTGCCCGCCCACGGGCATCGGGACCGTCACGGACTCGGCGGATCCTCCGGGCTGCAGGTTCCCGGAGGACAGGACGTGTCCGGTGTCGTCGCGGACCTCGAGGGTGAGATCGAGCGGATCAGGCACCTGGTACAGGTTCGCGTCGTGGACGTAGACCGTGTACCAGCCGGCGGTCGGCGCCGTGTAGCGATACCAGTCGACGTCTCCCTCGGGCGAGATCGTGCCGTCGGCCTCCGTGCCGTCGGTGACCTGGGCCCGGGCGCGCGTGTCGTCGGACGTGCCGGCATCGCCGGGCGCCTCGTCGAGGGCGATGCCGGTGGCGGCGGGCACGGGGTCGCCGACCGTGACGGCCGCCGCGGCGTCGACGACGCCCGCGCCGTAGTACGGGTCGACGCCTCGCGGCCCGGCGTCCCGTGCGGTGGACTCGAGCCGCTGCTCGACCTGTGCCGGCGTCAACGCACCGGCGTGCGAGCGGACCAGGGCCGCGACGCCGCTGACGATCGCGGCGGAGAACGACGTGCCGGTGCCCGAGACGAAGGACCCGGCGCTGGTGCCGGGGCCGATGATCTGGTCGCCCGGGGCGGCGAGGCTGACCGAGTCGCCCCAGCTCGACGACGGCAGGAGCGCCCCGTCCTCGTCGGTCGACGAGACGCTGACGAACCCGGCCACCTGCGGCGCGTACGCCGCCGGGTACACGGCGCTCTCGGTCCCGTCGTTGCCCGCCGCGGCGACCACGACGACGCCTGCTGCGACCGCGGCCTCGATCGCCTGCAGCAGCACGGGCGCCGGGTCGGGGCCGCCGAGTGAGAGGCTCACCACCCGTGCGCCATGAGTGACCGCCCACGCGATGCCGGCGGCGATCGTCGAGTCGTCGCCCTCGCCGTTCTGGTCGAGCACCCGGACGGGGAGGATCTTGGCGCCGTAGGCGGTGCCGACCGAACCGGCCTGGTTGTCGGCCTTGGCGGCGATGATGCCGGCGACGAGCGTGCCGTGGCCCTCGGGGTCCGCAGGGTCCGCGTCGCCGTCGACCAGGTCGGTGCCGGTGAGCACCTGACCGGCCAGGTCGTCGTTCGCGGCGGTGACGCCGGTGTCCAGCACGGCCACCACGGTCCCTGCGCCGGTCGCGGAGTCCCAGGCCCGGGGCAGGCGCAGCGTGTCCAGGTACGGCCACGCCCACTCGATGTCGGGGTCGTCGGTCCAGGCGAGCGCGGTGCGCCTGTGGTCCAGCTGCACGTCCGCCACCTGCGGGTCCTGACGGAGCCGCGCGACGACGGCGGCCGGCGACTCGTCCCCCACGGCCACCTTGACGTAGGAGGTGCCGGGGACGGCGTCGGGCCCGGACACCCCGGCGGCGGAGAGCGTGGAGCGCTGCTGCGCGCCGGACGTCCGAGCGGCGAACTTCACAAGCACGTGGTCGGCGGGGGCTGCCTCGGTGGCCTTCGGCTGGGGCAGCGTCTCGAGCGGACCGCGATCGTGCGGCCGCGGTCGGTCGGTCGGGTCGTGGGGATCGCTCGGCGCTGCTGTGACCGGTGCGGGGACCGGCCGCGCAGCCAGTGCCGGGGGACCCTGGACGACCATTCCGGCGGTCACGACGGCGATCGAGGCGGCGGCGGCCGCGAGCCGGGCGAGCGTCCTCACGTGTGCCCTTCACGCTCGGGTGAACCCGCGAGACCTGGGTCGGCGCCACCGGGGATCCACAGCGTAGCGGCGCAGGCGTCGAGGTTCGGGCCCCGAACGGGTGAACCGTCGGGCCACGAAACAGTCGGAGCGGGTGACGAGAATCGAACTCGCGCTATCAGCTTGGGAAGCTGAAGTTCTGCCACTGAACTACACCCGCGTGGCCGGTCGTGCATCGGCCGGGACAGCATACCCGGAGCCATCGGGTGAGGCGAAAGCCGTCCCGTCCTGTCCGGATGCCGCCGTTTCCGGGCCTCACGCGGACCGGTGCGTCAGGCGACCTCGACGCCGTTCGAGACGGTCACGTCCACCCGGACGGTCGAGCCGGCCGGGGCGTAGGGGACCAGGTGCCCGTCGAGCGGGACGCCGTCGACGCTGACTCCCACCACCGGGCCGGTGGTCACGTGGATCTCGTAGGTCGCCCGGCGTGCCACGCGAGTGACGGTGAAGGACGGGACCTCCGAGCCGATCTGGGGGTCGACGATCAGCCCGTCGTAGTCGGGCCGGACGCCGAGCAGGTGCTGGGACACCGCGACGAAGTTCCAGGCCGCCGTGCCGGTCAGCCACGAGTTCTTCGCCTCGCCGTGCCGGACGGCCTCCTTGCCGGCGATCATCTGCGCGTACACGTACGGCTCGGTGCGGTGCACGTCGGAGATGTCCTCGCGGTACGCCGGGGTGATCCGCTTGTAGTGGTCGAACGCGCGGTCGCCGCGGCCGACCATCGTCTCGGCGATGATGACCCACGGGTTGTTGTGGCAGAAGATGCCGCCGTTCTCCTTGTAGCCGGGCGGGTAGGTCGACACCTCGCCCAGCTCCACGCGGTAGGTCGTGTACGCGGGGCTCTGCAGGACCATGCCGTGGGGCGTGGCCAGGTGCTCCTCGACGGAGTCGAGCGCCCGCAGCGCCCGGCCGTCCTCGACACCGATCCCGGCCATGATCGCGAAGCCCTGCGGCTCGATCCAGATGCGGCCCTCGGTGTCCGCGGCGGTGCCGACGGGGTTGCCGTAGTAGTCGTAGGCGCGCAGGAACCAGTCGCCGTCCCAGCCGTGGTCGAGGGTGGCCTGACGGACCTCGTCGACGACCTTGCGCGCCTGCGAGGCCACCTCGGTCAGGCCCCGCCGGTCGGCCAGGGCCGCGTACTCGGCGCCGTAGAGCACGAACTGGGCGGCGATGAACACCGACTCCGCGACGCCGCCGGCCTGGTTCTCGGTGGTCTGGAAGGACTCGCCGGGGGTGGTCGAGAAGCAGTTGAGGTTCAGGCAGTCGTTCCAGTCGGCCCGGCCGATGAGCGGCAGGCCGTGCGGGCCGCGGTGGTTGACGGTGAACTCGAACGACCTGGTCAGGTGCTCGAACAGGGTCACCTCGGAGCCCTCGAGATTGTCGAACGGGACGAGCTCGTCGAGGAGCGAGTCGTCGCCCGTCTCCTTGACGTAGGCCGCGACGCCGGCGATCAGCCACAGCGGGTCGTCGTTGAACCCGGAGCCGATGTCGTCGTTCCCGCGCTTGGTGAGCGGCTGGTACTGGTGGTAAGCGGAGCCGTCCGGGAACTGGGTGGCCGCGATGTCGAGGATGCGCTCGCGGGCCCGCTCCGGGACGAGGTGCACGAAGCCGAGCAGGTCCTGGTTGGAGTCGCGGAAGCCCATGCCGCGGCCGATCCCGGTCTCGAAGAACGACGCCGAGCGGGACATGTTGAACGTGACCATGCACTGGTACTGGTTCCAGACGTTGACCATCCGGTCCAGCTTCTCGTCGCTGCTGGTGACGGAGTACGTGCTGAGCAGCTTGCGCCAGTGGTCCTTCAGCGCGACGAAGGCGGCGTCGGTCTGCTCGGTCGTCGCGAAGCGTCCGAGCAGGGCGTGCGCCCGCTCCTTGTTGATCACCTGGTGCTCGTCGTCGGCCCACTTGTCCGCGTTCTCGACGTAGCCGAGGACGTAGGTGAGCGTCCGGGACTCGCCGGGCTCCAGCACCACGTCGACCTGGTGCGAGCCGATCGGGTACCAGCCGGACGCGACCGAGTTCGCCGATCTTCCGGCGCGCGGGACCGCCGCCTCGCCCAGGCCGTTGTAGGCGCCGACGAACGTGTCGCGGTCGGTGTCGAAACCGCTGGCGCGGGTGTTCACGCCGAACACGGCGTAGTGGTCGCGGCGCTCGCGGTACTCGGTGGTGTGGAAGATCGCCGACCCGAACGGGCCCTCCTGCTCGACCACCACCTCGCCGATCGACAGGTTGCGCTGGTAGTTGGTCTGGTCGTCCTGCGCGTTCCAGAGGCAGAACTCCACGAAGGAGAAGAGTTGGACCTGCTTGGGGGCCGACGACGTGTTGGTGACCGTGACCCGCTGGATCTCGGCGGTCTCGCCGAGCGGGACGAACAGCAGGGTCTCGACCGACAGGCCGCCGCGCTCGCCGGTGATCCGCGTGTAGCCGAGGCCATGGGCCGCCTCGAAATGGTCCAGGTCCGCCTTGACCGGCAGCCACGACGGCGTCCAGACGTCTCCGCCGTCGTTCACGTACAGATACCGGCCGCCCGCGTCGGCGGGGATGTTGTTGTAGCGGTACCGCGTGAGGCGCCGCATCTTGGCGTCGCGGTAGAACGAGTAGCCCCCGGCCTGGTGCGAGACCAGCGAGAAGAACTGCTCGGAGCCGAGATAGTTGATCCACGGGTACGGCGTGTGGGGCGTGGTGATGACGTACTCACGTGCGTCGTC
This sequence comes from Cellulomonas sp. McL0617, assembly GCF_049994875.1. Taxonomy (GTDB): domain Bacteria; phylum Actinomycetota; class Actinomycetes; order Actinomycetales; family Cellulomonadaceae; genus Cellulomonas. The sequence goes on along the minus strand of NZ_CP188256.1, from coordinate 3,880,983 downwards.
GTCGAAGTGGCCGTACCGCATGGACGTGTTCCCTTGGTGCTCGGCTGGCGCGCCCTGCCGGCCGCGTCATCGCGGTGAGCCCGACGGGGCGCTGTCAGCAATCGTGTGCGGGAGCGCTCCCATGCATCTCCCGGCCGCGAGCATAACCGCTTCGACGCCGGCACGGAACGGTCGCGAGCAACGGCCTTCGCGACGACCAACGAGCGCCCACCGTCGACGAACACCGGGCGAGCTTCGGGCGACCGCCGTTTGTACCGCGCCAGAAACGGGCGCCGTCCGGTCGGCGGGTCCGGTCGTCGGGGACGTCGCGTCCCGGTGCGACGACGGCGGTCCCGAGCAGTGGCTCAGGCGGCCGGCCGCCCAGGAGCCAGGCCGGGGACGACGACCGCCGCGACCGCCACGTGCATCAGGGCGAGCCAGAGCGCTGCCGCCCCGGACCCTGCGCCCAGGGGGCCCAGGAGCGACACCACCAGGACGGCTCCGCAGACCACGAACCAGCCGGTGCGGCGTTGCCGGAAGAACAGCGAACGCACGCCCCAGGCGGCCAGCGCGGCGAGGACCGAGACGATCGCGACGGCGGCCGGGCCGATGTCGACGGGCGGGTCGCCGGCGGCGAGCGCGACGCCGGCGACCGGGTCGGCGAGGACCCAGACGACGAGAGCAATGAGCGGGGCTGCGACGACGACCGACCAGACGGGGACGCGTCGGGCGGTGACGGTGGGGACGGCGATGGCGGTCATGGCGTGCTCCGGTTGGTGAGGACCCTGGAAACCTCCCGCCGCCATGGCCTCCGACGCCTCGGGCGGACGGCTGGCGACGACGAGCCCATCGACGCCCCGACCCCCGACTTCGGTAGGTATCGCGACGTCCGACCCGTTCCTACGCTCGCCCCATGTCCACCGACGACTGCGACACCCGCCCCTCCTACGACCTGAAGAGCCCCTGGTACAACCAGGCCGGTTCGGGCTGGCTCGCGCTGTTCGCGTTGTTCAGCCTGGGAAGCGTCTGGGCGGCCTGGAACGACGACGCCAACCCCCTGCCGAGATGGTCGCTCTTCGTGATCTGGGCCGCGTCGTTCGGCGCCCTGGTGCTGGTCAGAAGCCGACCCATGCTGTCGGGTGCGCTCCTGGCCGTGCTCACGGCGATCAGTGCCGTCGCCGGTCCCGCGTCGGCGTCGGTGGTGTTCGTGACGGCCCGCTGGTACCGGTTGGCGACCGCGCTCTGGGTGGCCGGATTCGTGGTCGTCGGCACTGGTCTGCGGGCGCTGTGGTGGCCGGACGGCGTCGGCATCGCGGTGCGGTGGTGGCTGATCGGTGACGTCGCGGTCCATGCCGCGCTGCTCGGCTGGGGCGCGCTCTGGCGGACGCGGGCGGAGCTGATGTGGTCGCTGCGCGAGCGCGCGCGGCGCGCCGAGCGGGACCAGGAGCACCGCGTCGCAGAGGCGCGGACTGCCGAGCGGACGCGGATCGCCCGCGAGATGCACGACACGCTGGCTCATCGCCTCACGCTCGTCGCGACGACCGCCGGGGCGCTCGAGTACCGCACGGACCTGTCCCCGCAGCAGGTCGCGACGGCGGCCGCGGTGGTGCGCTCGAACGCGAGCGAGGCGCTCGAGGAGCTGCGCACCGTGATCGGCGTCCTGCGCACGAGCCCCGACGAGCTGCGCCCGACGCCCGGCCTCGCGGATGTCCCGAGGCTGGTAGACGAGACCCGCACGGCCGGTGTCGACGTGACGCTGGACGCCGCGGACCTCGACCTGCCGACCGCCCTCGACCTGGCCGTCTACCGCACGTGCCAGGAGGGGCTGACCAACGCGCGCCGGCACGCGCCGGGTTCCGCGGTCACGGTGCAGGTGGTCGCCGAGGACGGCGTCCGTGTCCTCGTCGTGAACACCGCCGGAGGCAAGGGGGACAGCAACGGGACCGGCACCGGTCTGATCGGGCTGACCGAGCGCGTCGAGCTGCTCGGCGGCCGGGTGCACGCGGGACCTGCGGGCGACGGGTTCCGCCTCGAGGCGTGGATACCGTGGGAGTCATGACCAAGGTTCTCGTCGTCGACGACGACGCGCTCGTGCGCGCGGGGCTGACGCTCATGCTCGACGGCGCGCGGGGGATCTCGGTGGTCGCCCAGGCCGCCGACGGGTCCGAGGTGCCGGCGCTGCTCGACGCGCACCCCGTCGACGTGGTGCTGATGGACCTGCGGATGCCGGGGACGGACGGGATCGCGGCGACGCACGCGGTCCGACGCCGGACGGACGCACCCGCGGTCGTCGTCCTCACCACGTTCGACACGGCCGACGAGGTCGAGGCCGCGATGCGGGCCGGTGCGAGCGGCTACCTGCTCAAGGACACCGAGCCGGCGCGCATCGTCGACGCTGTGCTCGCGGCCGCGCGGGGGGAGCCCGTGCTCAGCCCGCGGGTGGCCCGGCGTCTCATGGACACGAGCGCGCGCACGGGGGACAGCCGCCTCGCCGCGAGGGAGCAGCTGGACCGGCTGACCGAGCGCGAGCGCGACGTCGTGGTGGCGATCGGTCGGGGCGCGAGCAACGCCGACATCGGCCGCGAGCTGTACCTGTCCGTGGCCACCGTGAAGAGCCACGTGTCGAGCGTGCTGCTCAAGCTCGGGCTGGAGAACCGGACCCAGGTGGCCCTGCTGGCGCATGACGCCGATCAAGCCTGACGCACTACCGTGGCCCCGTGCTGCTCTCCGACCGTGACATCAGGGCCGAACTCGAGTCGGGCCGCGTGGCCCTCGAGCCCTACGACGCCTCCATGCTCCAGCCGTCGAGCATCGACGTGCGTCTGGACAAGTTCTTCCGGCTGTTCGACAACCACAAGTACCCGTTCATCGACCCGTCGCAGGACCAGCCCGACCTCACGCACCTGGTCGAGGTCGATCCCGGCGAGTCGTTCGTGCTGCACCCCGGCGAGTTCGTCCTGGGGTCCACGTACGAGGCCGTGACGCTTCCCGACGACATCGCCGCCCGGCTCGAGGGCAAGTCGTCGCTGGGTCGCCTCGGCCTGCTGACGCACTCGACCGCGGGGTTCATCGACCCCGGGTTCACCGGGCACGTGACGCTCGAGCTGTCCAACGTGGCGACGCTGCCGATCCTGCTCTGGCCGGGCATGAAGATCGGCCAGATGTGCTTCTTCCGGCTGTCGTCGGCGTCCGAGCACCCCTACGGCTCGTCGCAGTACGGCTCGCGGTACCAGGGTCAGCGCGGTCCGACGGCCTCGCGGTCCTGGCAGAACTTCCACCGCTCGGACGTCTGATGGCCGCACCGCGCCTCCCCGCGTCGAAGGAACCGCGGCACCTCCTCGTCCTCCCCGAGGACGTGGGGGACGACGAGGTCGAGGTGCTCGCGGTCAGCCGCTTCCCGCAGGCGCGCTGGGAGCAGAACGACGTGCCGGCGCCGCGGGGGATCATGGGCCCGATGACCGCCGCGCTGGGCATGCGCACGGTCAGCGCGAACATGACGCCCGCCCGCACGTTGCGGGTCGCGCGCCTGTCGACGCTCACCGGCCCCTACGCGGTGGAGGCGCCGGACGCGGTCGGTCTGGGGCTGCCGTCGTGGTCGACCTACGCGTACGTCGTCGCCGCCCCCCGGGAGCGCGGCGACAAGCCCTATCCCGGCGGCGATCGAGACGGTCTCAAGCGCGCGTTCCCCGACGGCATGCCCGTGCGCGAGGAGGAGCGGGTCCTGCAGTGGCTCGTGGCCGTGGCGCGCAGGCTCGGCGGTGCGGTCCGGATCGCCGACAACGGGATCGTGCTGGTGCCCGACGTCGACGGCGCGATCGACCTGACCGTCTACTCGGACCGCTGGCTGGAGCCGCCCGAGGCGCTCGCCGTGGTGCAGCAGGTCCACCCGCGCGCCCGGCTCGGCGAGGGCACGGGCACGTGGGACGGGCCGCTGCCCGGTGCCGGCCGGGACGCCGGCATCCGTCCCGCGTGGGTGACCGAGGTGGGCGGTGCGGGCCTGCACGACGCGTTGGAGTCGTACGGCGTCGCCGACCCCGCCGAGCGCCAGCGCCTCCACGACGAGGCCTCCGCCTACGACGAGCTGATGATGGCCGCGCCGCCCCCGGCGGAGGCGTTCGGGGTGCTCGTCGACCTGCAGCACGACGGCATCCTGTCCGTGGAGGCGGCCGCCGAGACCGAGCTCCCGCCGCTGCTGCGCGGGCTGCCGTGGACCTCGCGCGGGGTGGTCGCGTACCGCGTGCACTGGGAGCCGCAGTTCGTCGAGGAGCTCGAGGCCGAGCGTCCGTCGTTCGAGCACCGCGTCGCCCGGAGCCGGGCCGCCCCACAGGTCCAGGCGCTCGCCCGCGCCATCCACGGCGCGACGGGCGGCGAGATCGCCGACGAGGCCGACTTCCTGGTCGACCCGGAGGACGTGTGAGACGGCCGGCTCGTCGCGACGAACGCACTGCGGTCGGTAGTTTCGGATCATGGTCGTGAGCGCTGAGCAGTTCGTGGGGGCCGTGGACCGGTGGTGGGACATGACCTTCCCGCCGGGCAGCGACAGGCCCGAGTACGACGAGTTCAAGTCGGACCTGGTGCTCGCGGACCTGTGGGTGGCCGACATGGTGCTGCCGTTCGTGCGGCACGGCGTGGTGCGACCCGACCCGATCGGCATCCCGGACAAGCTCGAGGCCCTCGACCGGCGGGCCGTCGACCTGCGTCTGGAAGCGGTGAAGGAGTCCGACCGCCTGCTCACCGAGTGGTACGTCGAGTACGCCACGACGCTGCGGGACGTCTACGCGCTGTACCTGGATCGCCTGACGATCGTGTGAGTGCGTGAGGTGACTAGGTGAGGTCGTCGTGGTCGCCGCGGACCCAGGCGATGTGCCGGTCGGCGGACGCACGCACGACTGCCCGGGCGTCCCGGTCGACGACGTTGGCGAAGTTGCCGTACAGCCGGTCGAAAGCGAACCGTTCGACGTGGCTGGTGACCCGTTCGACCACCGCCGCGGACAGCGGGATGTGGTTGGGGAAGCTCCGCATGAACGCGACGGACCGGCGGTCGGGGTTGGCGAAGATCGTGTCCCCCGACAGCAGCACGCCGCGCCCGTCCGCGCCCGCCGCCCAGTGCAGCACGGCGCTGCCGGGGAAGTGTCCGCCGGGCTGGCTGAGCGTGACCCCGGGGAGCAGCTCGTGCTCGTCGGACCAGGTGCCGACGACCGGGTCGGGCCGGCCCAGCCAGTGCACGTCGGACGCGGCGACGAGGACCGGAGGGTTCCCCAGCCGACGGCTCCACTCGACCTGCACGCCGTACATGTGCGGATGGCTCGCGACGACGGCGACCACGGTCCCGAGCCGCCGGACCGCCTCGACGACGGGCTCGTCGACGAAGCCGATCGGGTCCCACAGGACGTTCCCGTCGGGCGTGCAGACCAGCTTGGACTGCTGACCGATGCCCGCGTTCGGCGTGCTGGTGATCGCGTAGAGGTCGCGCTCGAGGGGTTCCAGGTGCGCCTCGTAGCCCTCCGCCGCCAGCTCGTCGAGCGTCGACCACGCCTGGCCCGCGGCGGGGACCCACTGGCGTTCGTCGGCGCAGATCTGGCAGACGTCGGTCTTCTCGGCGTGCTCGACGCCGCACGTCCGGCAGATCCAGAAGGTCACGGCTCGATGGTGGCCGAGCGGTCGACCACGAGCAAGCGGTACAGGTCCCGGAGCAGCGCGATCTCGGCGCCGTGGTGCAGCAGCTCCTGGTTGACCCACCAGACGACGTCGACGAACGGGTCCTCCGGGTCGCTGCCGTGGGGGAAGGTGCTGTATCCGACCGTGTCCAGGTCGTCGTCGGTCACGCGCTCGAGCACGTCGCGCCATGCGGCCGTCGCCGCGCGCAGGGCGTCGACCGCCGGGGCGGCGGTCCCCTGCGGCTCGACCTCCTCGGGGGTCAGCGCATGGGTGCCGACGCTGTGGTCGGCGCGCAGCGCGAGGCCCTCGGTGAGGTGGCTGAGCCGCCAGGCGATCGTCGTGAACGGCGGCGGGCTCGGGCGCGGCCACCCGCCGTCGCGACCCCACTCACCACCGCCGGCCAGCACCGCGGCGCCGGGGCCGGGGCCGTCGGCGCGCGGGCGGACCGTCCAGCAGCCCGGCCCGGGCTCCCACAGGTACTCGTCGTCCGTGAGCGGCGGGACCGGCACCTCGTCGTCGTCGCCGCTGTTCATGGTCGGGCCCGCGAGCCGGGCAAGCAGGCGGTCGGCGGCCTGGTCGAACTGCGCGCGGAACGGGTCGGTGCGAGGTCCCATCGGACCAGTCTCTCTACCCCAGGCCGAGCGCGCCCAGCGTGGCCGACGACAGGGGGACGGTGTTCGTGCCCACCGGGACCGCCGAGCCGTCGCGGACCGCGTAGAAGCCCTGCGCGCTGTTCACCAGGGCGCCGTCGGCGAGCAGGAAGACGTACTCGTCGCCGACGACGAGAGCGCTGGCGGGTGACGACGCACGCGTGTCGTAGGTGAACGAGGTGGCCGACGAGCCCTTCGCGACGGCGGTGATGTCGATCGTGCCGGTCCCGTCAGCCGCCGCGGTCAGCGTGCCGCGCACGATCGTGTCGGAGGCGTCCTCCAGGGCCGCGGTCGACGTGTAGAACGGGAAGTCGAGCACGCGGTCGAGGTCCGGCGAGGCCATGCGCGGGGCGATCGCGATCATGGTGATCACCGCCAGCACGACCACGACGAGCCCGACCCGGACCGGCGTGCTCAGCCGCTTGCGCCGTCGTGGCGCCTTCTCCAGGCTCGCGGCCGCCCGCGGGACCAGGACGCGCAGCTCGTCCCAGGCGCGCGGGTTCAGCGGTGCGTCGACCTCGGGCAGCGGGTTCGGTTCGCCGGGCACGCGGCGGGCGGCGTTGAGGTGCCGGACGACGGCGGTGCGCGACTCGCCGGTCACCGTGGCGATCTCGGTGATGCTCAGCTTGTCCCAGAACCGCATCCGCAGCACACGCCGGTCGATCCCGAGATCGGCCGCCGGCAGCAGGCTGTCGGCCGCGCCGACCAGCCAGCCCAGGGTGACCGGTACGCCGTCCCGCGCGGCCCGCCAGGCCAGCTGGAAGACGCCCTGGGCGACGTCCGCGGGGTCGGTGGCGCCGCGGCGCGCGGCGTAGCGGACGATGCGGCCGTGGGTGTCGGCGTACAGGATCGCGAAGGCGTCCTCGACGCGAGGATCGACGCTCACGCGGGCTTGACCACGCACCACTCGTTGCCCTCGAGGTCCAGCAGGACCTGGAAGGACCCGGCGGTGTCCGCGTGCAGGTCGCCGACGCGCGTGGCACCGAGAGCCTCGGCCTCGGAGGTCGCCGCGGCGATGTCCGACACCTCCACGTCCAGGTGCACGCGGTTCTTCACGGCCTTGCCCTCGGGCACCCGCTGGAACGCGACGCGCGTCCAGCCGGGCGGGTCGAGGTACCACCAGTCCTCGTCACGACCCGCGGCCTCCCCACCCAGCACCTGCGCCCAGAACGCGGCCAGCGCGGCCGGGTCGGCGCAGTCGAAGACCACCTCGTCGATGCGTCCGATCATGCGGCGACGGTACCGGGCCGCTCCGAGGTGGCGAACTGCGTCCGGTACAGCTCCGCGTAGACCCCGCCGCGCGCGAGCAGCTCGGTGTGCGTGCCCTGGTCGATCACGCGCCCCTTCTCCAGGACGACGATCGAGTCGGCCTGCCGGACGGTGGACAGCCGGTGCGCGATGACGATGCTCGTGCGGCCGGACAACGCCTCGTCGAGAGCAGCCTGCACGGCCGCCTCCGACTCCGAGTCGAGGTGCGCGGTGGCCTCGTCGAGGATCACCACGTCCGGGGCCTTGAGGAGCATCCGCGCGATGGCGAGGCGCTGGCGCTCGCCGCCGGACAGGCGGTAGCCGCGGTCGCCGACCACGGTGTGGATGCCGTCGGGCAGGGTGGCGACGAGGTCCGCGATGTGCGCCTGGCGCAGCGCGATCTCGATGTCCGCGTCGGTGGCCTCCGGCCGGGCGTAGCGCAGGTTCTCCGCGATCGTGTCGTGGAAGAGGTGCGCCTCCTGGCTGACGACGCCGACCGTGGCGCGCAGCGAGGCCTGCGTGACGTCGCGCAGGTCCTGGCCCGCGATGCGGACCGCCCCGGAGCTCGGGTCGTACATGCGCGTGACCAGCTGCGACAGCGTCGTCTTGCCCGCGCCCGAGTGGCCGACCAGCGCGACCATGTTGCCGGCAGGCACCTCGAAGCCGACGTCGGTGAGCGTCTCGCCGTGCACCTCGCGGGCCAGGGTCGCGACGGACTCCAGGGAGGCCAGAGAGACCTCGTCGGCGCTCGGGTAGCGGAAGGAGACGTGGTCGAGCGTGACGGATGCGCCCCGGCCGGCCACGGCCTGCTGCAGGTCGGTCGCGTCCGGCTTCTCGGCCACTGTCGGCTCCAGGTCCAGCACCTCGAGCACCCGCTCGAAGCTCACCAGGGCGGTCATCACGTCGACCTGCACGTTCGACATCGACGTGAGCGGTCCGTACAGGCGCCCGAGGTAGGCGGTGAGCGCGACGACCACGCCGACGGTGAGCGTGCCGTGGATGGCCATCACGCCGCCGATGCCGTAGACGGTCGCCACGGCGACCGACGCCAGCGTGGTCAGGCCGACACGGAACCACGTCGAGTACAGCGCGCGCGTGACGCCGATGTCGCGGACGCGGCGGACCTGCTCGCCGTACATGGCGGACTCCCGGGCCGGGTCGCCGAAGATCTTGACCAGGTGCGCGCCGGCCACGTTGAACCGCTCGTTCATGATCTGCGCGGCCTCGGCGTTGAGCTCGTAGCTCTCGCGCGTGACCTTCGAGATCTTCTTGCCGAAGAATCGCGCGGGCAGGACGAACGCCGGCAGCAGGATCAGGGACAGCAGGGTCAGCTCCCAGGACATGCTGAACATGGCCGCGAGGACGAACACGATGGTCAGCGCGTTGCTGACGACGTTCTGCAGCGTGCTGGTGAACGCCTGCTGTGCGCCGAGCACATCGCCGTTGAGGCGCTGCACGAGCGCCCCGGTCTTGGCGCGGCTGAAGAACGCGAGCGGCATCTTCTGCACGTGGTCGAAGACGGCGGTGCGCAGGTCGAGGATCAGGCCCTCGCCCACCTGCGACGACACCCAGCGGTCGGCGACGGACAGCCCGGCGCCCAGCAGCGCGAGGCCCGCGACGGCGGCGGCGATGGCGATGACGACCTCGGTGTCGCCGGCCGTGATGCCGTTGTCGATGAGGTTCTTGAACAGCAGGGGCGTGACCGCGCCGATGGCGGCCTCGAGGCCGATGAGGACGAGGAAGACCGCGAGCCTGCCGCGGTACGGGCGCGCGAACTGCAGGATCCGTCGGCGGGTCTCCTTGGTGAGCTTGTGCTCGCGGACCTCGCGGTCCTTGAAGAAGCCACGCATCGTCGGGGCGCCGCGCCCGGTCTGGGGCATCGTCATGCGCCCACCTCCTGTGGTTGCTGAGATTTCGCTGAGGTTAGCTCACTATGTGACTGGCTCACAAGTTGCGATAGCCTCCGCTGTGTGAACACCGAACGCGAGCGCGATGCTTCCGGCGAGCTGCTCGAGCTCCTCTACGCGGTCCTTCGCGGGGTCCGTCGCGAGACCGGGCCGTACGCCCCGGGGCAGCTGCGGTTCCTGCGCACGCTCCACGACTGCGGCTCCGCACAGCGACCGGGAGCGCTCGCCGACGCCCTCGCCGTGGCGCCGCGGTCGGTCACCTCGAAGGTCGACGCGGCCGAGTCCGAGGGCCTGGTCCGGCGGCTGCCCGACCCGACCGACCGGCGCGCGACGCTGGTCGAGCTGACGCCGGCCGGGCACGACGTCCTGGCCGCGACCCGCCACCTGCGGCACGAGCACGTCGCCGACCGGCTCGCGCGGCTGTCGTCGCCGGAACAGGCAGAGCTCCTGCGGCTGCTGCGTGTGGTCGGCGCCGACTGACGCCATCATGGGCCGTGTGGCCACCGACCCCGACGACGACGAGCTCGAGCTGATCCGCCGCTCCGGGGTGGTGCTGCGGGTGGGTCGCCTCAGCCTGTCGTCGGGGACCGGCTCGTACCGCGTCAAGGCGTCGATGGCGCGGGTGGCCCGCGCGCTGGGCATCGACCGGCACGAGGCGCAGGTGACGCTGACCGAGATCACGACCACCTCGCACCGCGGCGCCAGCTTTCGCACCGAGGTGACCGAGGTGCGCGCGATCGGCATCAACGTCGACCGGCTCGCCGCGCTCGAGCAGCTGGCCGGTCGACTCGACGCCACCGGCCGGACGAGCGTCGACGACGTCACCGAGTCCCTGGACCGCATCGCGGCCAAGCCCCCGCTCTACCCGCTGGTGCTGGGCGCGGTCTGGGCGGCGATCGCCTGTGCCGCGTTCTCCTTCCTGACCGGCGGGGGCGTGACCGAGATCGTCGGGGTCTTCGTCGGAGCGTTCCTCGGTCAGGCGCTGCGTCGCGCGCTGGTCCACCGCGGCGTCAATCCGTTCGCCGTGACCATGCTCTGCGCGCTCGTGGCCTGCTTCGGGTACCTCGGGTTCGTCTCGCTGCTCGATGCCACCGGCATCACCGAGGTGCCGCACCAGGCGGGGTACATCGCGGCCGTCCTGTTCCTCGTCCCGGGGTTCCCGCTGGTGACCGGCTTCCTCGACCTCGCGAAGATGGACTTCTCGGCCGGCGTCGCCCGCCTGACCTACGCCGTGATGATCGTGACGTCGGCCGCGCTCGCGGTCTGGGCGCTGTCCCTCGTCGTGAGCCTCACGCCGCATCCGCCCGCCCCGCCCGCACTCGACCCCGGGCCGCTCCTCGCGCTGCGGTTCGTGGCGAGCTTCGTCGGCGTGCTCGGCTTCGCCCTCATGTTCAACAGCCCCTGGCGGATCGCGCTGGCGGCCGCCGTGATCGGCATGCTGGCCAACGTGCCGCGCATCTGGTTCCTGGGCACGGGCGCACCCCCGCAGGTAGCGGCCGCGCTCGCGGCCCTCCTGGTCGGGCTGCTCACCGCCGTGGTGGCCCCGCGCCTCGACGTCCCCCGGATCACCGTCTACGTGCCGGCCGTGACGATCATGGTGCCCGGCGTGCTGCTCTACCAGAGCGTCTTCTCCATCTCGAACGGCGACACGATCGACGCGCTGGCGGCCGGCGTCGAGGCCGCGCTCGTCGTCGCCTCGCTCGCCATCGGCCTGGCCATCGCCCGCATGCTCACCGACCGCACGTGGGCCTACGAGCGCTGAACCGTCCAGGCCCCGTCGCGCATGAGCCAGCGGCCTGCCAGCTCGTCCTCCTCGCGCCACACCTGGATGCTGTGCGGCGTGAGCCGGAAGTAGGAGTACAGGCCCGCTTGGCGACGAGGGTCGAAGCCCGCCTTGCCCGCGAACGCGTCGCCGAGCTCCCGGTCCAGGGAGTCGGCCGGGGTCACGTCGACCGTCCCCTGCACCAGGACGACGTCGCGGGTCAGCCCCAAGCCCACCTGGACCGACGGGTTGGCCGCAAGGTTCCGTCCGGTCGGGCTGCCGGTCGTCGTCGCGAAGAGCATCGCGTCGTCGTGCCACAGGAAGGACAACGGCGTGAGGCGCGGTGCGCCGCTGTCCGCGTCGGTCGTCGCGACCCAGGCGTCGACGTCGTGGCCCAACCGGTACAGCGCGTCCTGCCGACGGGTCTCGCTGTCGCGCGGGCCGAGTGGCTCGGGCATGGCGGTCGGACCTCCCTGGTAAGTGCTGTGGACCCATTGTGAGGTCGGCCCGTCGCTGCCGCATGATCACCCCAACGTTTCGTCGGTCGAGGCCGTTGAGGCATCAACCGACAGGGGGAGGAGCTCGATGGCGCACTGGCGAGGTGTGCTCGACGAGATGGTGCGCGAGCGGCGATCGGCCCTCGTCGCCTACGCGTGCCTGTTCGTCGTCGACCGCCGGGACGCGGAGGACCTGGTCCATGACGCGCTCGTCAAGACCTTCGCCCGGCCTCGCGCCGTGACCGAGATCCACGCGGCCGAGGGCTACGTGCGCCAGGCGATCCGCACGGTGTTCCTCGACCAGACCCGCCGCCGCCGGACCTGGCAGGGCAAGGCGCACCTCTTCGACGACGGCCAGGTGCCCGGGGCGGAGAACGCCGCGACGGCGTCGGTCGACGTGGGCGCGGCTCTGGCCCTGCTCTCCCCCCGGGAGCGCGCGTGCATCGTGCTGCGTCACTTCGACGACCTGCCGGTCGCGGAGATCGCCGCTGCGCTCCACCTGTCCGAGGGCGCGGTCAAGCGCTATCTCTCCGACGCCACCGCGAAGCTGCGCACCACGCTCGCCCTCGCGGATGCCCCGCACGAGTTCGAGACCGCCCGCGTGATCGGTCGGGAAGGGAAGCCGTCATGAGCGAGGACTTCGCGGCAGCCCTGCGCGGCTTCGCCGACCACGAGCGCGCCGCAGCCGCCCTGTCCGCCCCCGACCCGGCCACCGAGGTAGGTGGCCTGGTTCGCCGGGTGCGCCGCCGGCGTGCCGTCCGGACCGGGTCGACCGCGCTGTCCGCAGCTGCCGTGGTCGCCGCCGTCGCGGTCGCCGTGCAGCTGTCGGGCGCGCGGGTGCCGCCCCCGGCCCTTCCGGTGCCGTCCGTCACGGACGCCCCGACCGCGACACCGACCCCGACGCCCTCGCCGACGACCATCGCCGGGCCGTCGCCGAGCGCCACGTCGATGTCGACCCCAGAGCCTGCGACGTTCCGGGGGGCACAGCCCATGGCTCCGGGGATGCTGGCCTCGGCCGGCGCCGACTGGCACCTGGTCCAGTACGGCACAAGGGCCCAGGACGAGAGCGTCATCGACCCGGCGGCGATCTATCTGATCAGCCCGGACGGACGCCCGTTCGTCGTCCCGACGCCGACCGACCCGGCCGGCTGGTACCTCCTCGACTGGCTCCCGGGGAGCTCAATGGTGCTGGCGGAGAACGTCGACGACGGTGCGACCCGCGTGCTGGACCTGCTCTCGGGCGAGTCACGTCCGACGCTCGGCAGGTGGGGGACCATCGGGTTCGCGCACGACGGCAGCACCGACGTGCTCGTCGACCCGGGCCAGCCCCTCGACGGCGGCACGTCCAGGGCGGTGCTGCGTCGGTTGACCGCGGACGGCGCGATCCGCGCGGAGACGGCCCCCTTCGAGGAGCAGTGGAGCAGCGCCGGCTGGCTGGTGAACCCTTCGTCGACCCGGGTGGTCCTCAACGACGTGGCGGGACCCACCGCGGTCGCGCTCGACGGGCTCTCCCCGGTCGCGCTCCCGTCGCCCTATCCCGCCCGACCGGCGGCGTGCCGTGCCTGGTCGTGGGTCGATGACGACGACGTCCTCATGCAGTGCGCCCACGGTGGGACGGACGCGTTCGGGTTGGGGGTCGGGAGCGAGCTCTGGCTCGTACCCGTGACGTCCGGCTCCCCCCGCCTGCTCGTCGGGATGCCGGACGCGGTCAGCCTCGGTGGGGTGTGGCGGGTGGGGGACCGGCTGATCGCCGGTACCTTCGGGCCGGCGGAGGCCCAAGCCAGGTGGTGGGAGGTCGACGCCGAGGGTGTGCGCCCGCTCGCCGCCGGCGGCGACCCGAACCTGTTCGTGTACGGCGTCCACGGCTCCGAGGTGCTCGCGACGCTCAGGCCGTTCTCGATCGACGGCCCGGCGACGTCGTCGTTGGTCGCCATCGACCCGGTCGCCGGCACCATCAGGAGCCTGGTGACCGGCAGTCCTGGCTGGTTCACCAGCCTCGGGGTCACGCCGGCCCTGACCGGGCCGCCGCAGACCCAGGGCGGCGACTGACCCTGCAGGGCCCGCATCCGGCCGGGCACGCGGATCGCGATGTCGGCGACCGGGCCGGGTCAGCTCACTCGCCGCACGCGCCCGCCTTCGGGATCGAGAGCGGCGCCCCTGGGACTGCCGGGAGCACGAGCGCGTCGTACCACCCCTGTGCGGCCAAGGGCGCCGGGAGCACGCGACCGCCTGGGCTCCACGGCAGCTCGGACGCGCCGCACACCAGCATGTCGTGGACCAGGCGCGGTGACGAGCCGCTGTCGGACGAGGTGTGCCAGTCGCCGGTCAGCGACACGTCGTAGTGGAGCTGGCCGAACGTGTCGGGGTCGTCGCAGCTCACCAGCACCGACGCCTCGCGGACGTCCTGGACGCTGCACCGAATGCCCTGCGGTGGGCTGCCCAGGTCGACGGTCTGCGTGGCACCGGACTGGAGCTCGTACGTGACGAGCGAGACGCCGCCGCCGGCCGCGTCGGGGGCCAGGTAGACCAGTCTCGCGCCTGTGGGGTCGAGCCAGGCATCGCCCTCGATCTGCGTCGGGCCTGCGATCGTCGAGAACGACCCGTCGGTCTGCTGCCAGAACAGACCTCCGAGCGGGACGCCGAAGTACGGGTCCGCATCGGCCCACAGCATGCGGCCGTCGGGCAGCTGCCGAACGGGAGCCGGGTCGGCACCCAGGACGTTCGTGGGGAGCGCAATCCGGCCCTGGTCTCCCGTGCGCAGGTCGACCTCGGCGGCGCCCCAGCTCTCCTCGATGCCCTTGTAGAAGAGCCATGCCTTGCCTCGGGCGGCGTCCCACCACATGACCTGCGCCTCGCCGGATTCGGTCGGCAGAGACAGGACCCGGTACGTCGTGCCGTCCGGCGCGACGAGGAACAGCGCCTGCGTGCCGGCGGGGTCGAAGTGCCCGTTGTCGTCGTCCGGGACGTACGCCATCGTCGAGAACACCGTGAGCGCCCAGCCCGGACCCACAGAGTCCCAGGTCGCGTCGGTCATGGCCCAGCCGTCCGGCTCGGCGGCCGCGTCCTTCGTCGCGAGGGTGCGCGTCGTGGTCGGCGAGGGCGAGGGCGTCGGCGAGGGCGTCGGTGTGGGTGTGGCTGTGGGGGTCGCCGATGACGTCGGGTGACCGACCGGAGGCGTCGGCGCGGGACGTTCCACGAGTGCGGTGGCGCCGAGCCCGAGCACGGCCACGACCGCGAAGGACGCCGCGGCGAGGAGCGACTCGCGCCGGCGACGTCGACGACGGGCAGCGCGTTCGACCACCTGCACGGAGATGCCGGCGGTGCTCCGGTAGTGCGCAGCGACGTCGCGGGTCAGGCTCTCGACCCCGTCGCGGAACTCGTTCATCGAGGCCTCCGGATCGCTGTGACGTCGATGTGGTCTCCGTCGTGCTCGCTCAGCAGCGAGCCGAGGCGCTGTCGCGCATCGTGGAGGTAGCGCTTGACCGTGCCCGGTGCGACCCCCATCCGCTCGGCCACCTCGCGCACCGAGAGGTCGTCGACGTGGTGCAGGACGACCGCCGCACGCTGCTGCGGTGGGAGGGACACCAGTGCCGCACGGACGTCGGTGCGGTCGATGGCCGTGATGTCCGGGTTGTCGGCCGTCGGGAGTCGATCAGCCAGCGTCGGTGCCGCGGCGGACCACCGTCGGTCCTTGCGATAACCATCGGAGAAGACGTTCAGGATCGCGCGACGGACGTACGCCTCGAGCCACTCGACGTCGGCCGCGGACCTGCGCCGGGAGAAGGTCCTGACGAGCGCCTCCTGAACGAGGTCCTGCGCGGACGCGTACTCACCCGTGAGCAGGAACGCGTAGGCGACGAGCGCCGGACCCCGATCCCGGACGAGCCCGGCCAGACGTTCGTCCCCCATGCACGCAACCCGTCTCTCGTCGACCGTCCCGACGTCCTGGTACCTAGACGACCGGAACGAGCGTTCGGTTGTGCGCGACCGGCCGGTTCACCCGGATGAGCGTGAACCGGGCCGACGTCAGGGGGCTTCGCGGACGCGGTCCAGCAGCAGGACGGCGATGTCGGAGACCTCGGCCGCGCCGCCCGCGGCCGCGACGCCGTCGGTCAGCATGACCGTGCAGAACGGGCAGGCGGTCGCGATGGTCGACGCGCCGGTGGCCAGGGCCTCCTCGGCGCGCGCCGTGCCGATCCGCGTACCGATGGTCTCCTCCATCCAGACGCGGGCACCGCCTCCGCCGCAGCAGAACGACTGCTCCTTGTTCCGCGGCATCTCGGTCACGGTCAGGCCCGGGATCGCGCCGAGCAGGTCGCGCGGCGGGGCGTAGACCTGGTTGTGCCGGCCGAGGTAGCAGGGATCGTGGTAGGTGATGGCGCGCTCGTCGCCGGCGTCCATGGGCACCAGCCGACCGTCCGCGACCAGGGTGTTGAGCAGCTCCGTGTGGTGGACCACCTCGTAGCGGCCACCGAGCTGCGGGTACTCGCGGGAGATCGTGTTGAAGCAGTGCGCGCAGGTGACGACGATCTTTGTCGCCCCGACCTCGTTGAGCATCTCGACGTTGGCGCTCGCGAGCATCTGGAACAGGATCTCGTTGCCCGCGCGGCGGGCCGGGTCGCCGGTGCAGGACTCGCCGTCGCCGAGCACCGCGAAGCTGACGCCCGCCGTGTGCAGCAGCTCGGCGACGGCCTTCGTCGTGCGGATCGCGCGGTCCTCGTACGCGCCCGCGCAGCCGACCCAGAACAGGTACTCGATCTCGGCGGCCGACTCGACGTCGACCCCGAGCACCGGCACGTCGAAGTCCAGCCCCTTGGCCCACGCCAGCCGTTGCCGCGCGGGCAGCCCCCACGGGTTCCCCTGCCGTTCGAGCTTGGTGAACGTGCCGCCGAGCTCCTTGGGGAACGCCGACTCCATCAGCACCTGGTAGCGACGCATGTCCACGATCGCGTCGACGTGCTCGATGTCGACCGGGCACTGCTGGACGCACGCGCCGCAGCTGGTGCACGCCCAGAGCACGTCGGGGTCGACGATGCCGCCGCCGAGCAGGTCGACTCCCGCGTGGGACTCGTCGGGCTCCGGGAGCAGGTAGGGCGCCGTCGCGGCGGCATGGTCGCGCAGCGCGAGCGTCAGCAGCTTGGGGCTGAGCGGCTTGCCCGTCGCCCACGCCGGGCACTGGTCCTGGCAGCGGCCGCACTCGGTGCACGTCGAGAAGTCGAGCAGGCCCTTCCACGTGAAGTCCTCGATCGCTCCGACGCCGAGGCGCGCATCGTCGGGAAGGTCCTCCAGGGCGGCCAGGTCGATGGTCTCGCCGGCGGGGGTCCGCAGCGGCTGCAGCGGTCCGAGCGCGACCGCGCCGGACGGCTCGCGCCGCGCGTAGACGTTCACCACCGCGAGGAACCGGTGCCACGCGACGCCCATGGTCGGCTGCAGACCGACGACCACGAACCAGGACATCGACACGACGATCTTGACGGTCGCGACGACGACCACGGCGGCCTCGAGCGTCGTCGTCGGAACCCCGTCCCACATCGACCCCAACCACGCCGTGAGCGGGAAGTGCCACGCGCTGCCCTCGCCCAGCGCGTACTCGAGCGCGCGGATGAGGATCACCGCCAGGACGACCGCGAGCACGGTGCCCTCGACGTAGAACGCGCGCAGCTGGTGCGACCCGAAGAACCGCGACCGGCGGGCGTCCGGGCCGCGCGGCTGGAGACGGATCCGAAGGACGATCAACGCCAGGATGCCCAGCAGCGCGACCCACGCGAACGCCTCGATCGCCCACTCGAGCGGTGCGAAGCTGCCGATCAGCGGCAGCGTGAACTCCGCGTCGACCACCTGCCCGTACCCCGTGACCAGCGCGAGGAAGAGCAGCGGGAACGAGATCATCACCACCCAGTGCGCGACCTTGACCACGGGCCTGTGCTGGAACCGACCATGCCCGAACACCTCCCTGAGGAGCGTCCGCGTGCGCGGCCCGACAGGCGTCCACCGTCCGGGCAGCGCCCGCCCGACGCGGACCGTCCGGACGATCGCGGCCACCCCGCGCCCGAAGATCGCCACGCCGACCACCGTCGCGACGACGACGACCGACAGGCAGGTCCACTGCAGTGCATCCACGGGCGCCACGGTACTGGTCGCGCACCTGAAGGTGCGGCTGACCCGGCCCGCCGCTGTGCCGCCAACCCGCTCCGTGCGGCTGCCCGACGAGAACGGCATTTCGTCGCGAGAACGGCAGTTTGAGCTGCCGTTCTCGTGCCTGACTGCCGTTCTCGAGGCCGGGCGGACGGGCAGACGGGTGGGCGGCCGGGCGGGCGGATCGTGGGTGGTCTCCGTCGGTTGCCTCGGACGCGTTGATAGGGTGGAGACCAATCCGAAGTGCATCACGGGGGCGCTGAACGCGTTCGCCGTGCGTGCCTGCACCTGCCTGCTGACCCACCCCACAGATCGACCCAGACCCCGCCCCACCAGGACGGAGCCGGACGTTGCTGCTGTTGCTCACCATCCAGGTGGTTGCAGCCCTCGTCGCGCCCGTGCTCGTCCGGTTGATGGGCCGCAAGGCGTTCTGGGTGCTCGCGCTCGCACCGGCCAGCGCGGCGGTCTGGGCGCTGAGCTGGACGTCCGCGGTGCAGCGCGGCGACGGTCCCACGCAGAGCGTCGAGTGGATCCCGTCGCTGGGCATCGAGCTGACGTTCCGGTTGGACACCCTGTCGTGGTTCATGACGCTGATCGTGGGCGGCGTCGGCGCCCTGGTGCTCGTCTACTGCTCGGCGTACTTCACGACGACGGCCAGCGGGCTGGGGCGGTTCGCGGCCGTGTTCGTGGCGTTCGAGGGCGCGATGCTCGGCCTGGTCACGGCCGACGACATGCTCATGCTCTTCGTGTTCTGGGAGCTCACCACCGTCACGTCGTACCTGCTGATCGGGCACTACGCCGAACGCAAGGCGAGCCGTCGCGCGGCGATGCAGGCGATCGTCATCACCACCGCGGGCGGTCTTGCGATGCTCGTCGGCATCATCCTGCTGGGCGAGGCCGCGGGCACCTACCGGCTGTCGGAGGTGATCGACCACCCGCCGCACGGGACGACCGCGGTGACCGTCGCGATCGTCTGCATCCTGGCCGGAGCCATCACCAAGTCCGCGCTCGTCCCGTTCCACTTCTGGCTGCCCGCCGCGATGGCCGCCCCGACGCCCGTGTCGGCGTACCTGCACGCGGCGGCGATGGTGAAGGCCGGCGTCTACCTCGTCGCCCGGTTCGCGCCGGCCTACTCCCAGGACCCGACGTGGCACTGGACGATCGTCGTGCTCGGCTGCGGGACGATGCTGCTCGGTGGGTACCGGGCGTTGCGTCAGCACGACCTCAAGCTGATCCTCGCGTTCGGCACGGTCAGCCAGCTGGGGCTCATCGTCCTCATGGTCGGTCTTGGGACACGGTCCGCCGCGCTCGCGGGGCTGGCCATGCTCGGCGCGCACGCGATGTTCAAGGCCGCCCTGTTCCTCGTCGTCGGGGTCGTGGACGCCGCCACGGGCACGCGCGACCTGCGGCGGCTCTCGGGGGTCGGTCGCACGCTGCCGCTGACGGCGCTCGCCGGTGCCCTGGCCACCGCGAGCATGATCGGCCTGATCCCGTTCGCGGGGTACGTGGCCAAGGAGTCGGCGCTCGAGTCGCTGCACCACGACCCCGTGATCCTCGCCGCGGTGGCGGTGGGCTCGGTGCTGACGGTCGCCTACGGGCTGCGCCTGTGGTGGGGGGCATTCGCGACGAAGCGAGCGGTGGCACCCGCGAACGTGACGGACTCGGACACCTCGTTGGGCGATGCCGCCCACGCGGACGCCACGCCGGCGCCCATCTCCCACCCGTCGCTGCTGCTGGTCTGGCCGGCCATGATCCTCGGCGCGCTCGGGCTCGCGGTCGCGCTCCTGCCCCAGCTGGGCGAACACCTGCTGCTGCCCTACGCCAACACCTACCCGGAGGGAGAGCCGGGACACCTCGTGCTCTGGGCCGGGATCACGCCGACGTTCGTGCTCACTCTGGCGATCCTGCTGAGCGGCGCCTTGCTGTTCGTGGTGCGCGACCGCGTCGAGCGGCTGCAGTCCGGGCTGTACCGCGGTCCCGAGGCCGACCACCTGTACCGCCGGTTCATGCGGCGTCTCGACGATGGCGCGGCCGACGTCACCGCCGTCACCCAGCGCGGTTCGCTGCCGATCTACCTCGGACTGATCCTCGTGGTGTTCGTGCTCGCCGTCGGCGTCCCGCTGCTCGCCGGGACCGCCCTGCCCAGCCACTACACGGTCTGGGACGACCCGGCGCAGGCGGTGTTCGCGGCGGCCGTGATCGCGTCCGCGCTGCTGGTCACGCGGGCCCGACGACGCCTCAAGGCCGTGATCCTGCTGGGCGTCGGCGGCTATGCGATGGCGGGCTTGTACCTGCTGCACGGCGCACCGGACCTCGCGCTCACGCAGGTGCTCGTCGAGACCGTGACGCTCGTGGTCTTCGTCCTCGTCCTGAGACGGCTGCCCCCGTACTTCTCCGACCGTCCCCTGGTGGCCAGCCGCTGGGTGCGCCTCGGTCTGGGGCTGGCAGTCGGGCTGGTCGTGGCCGGGGTCGCCCTGGTCGCGCCCGGCGCGCGCCTGCACCTGCCGGTGTCGGCCGACTTCGCCGCCGAGGCCGTCACGTGGGGCGGCGGCAAGAACATCGTCAACGTGACCCTCGTCGACATCCGCGCCTGGGACACGATGGGCGAGATCTCGGTGCTGCTGGTGGCCGCGACCGGCGTCGCGTCCCTGGTGTTCCTGTCCCGACGGACCGGCGCGATCTTCCGGGCGCAGGATGCGCAGCGTGACCGCGCGGTGTGGGGCGGGTCGAGCGACCCGATGGCCGCCCTGCGCGTCCAGCCCACCCCCGACGAGTCGGGCGCGCCGTCGAGCGCCGCCCGCGACCGGGAGTGGCTGCAGGCAGGCCGGACGCTCGCGCCGCAGCGGCGGTCGATCATCTTCGAGGTGGTCGTCCGGCTGCTCTTCCACACGATGATCGTCTACTCGGTCTTCCTGCTGTTCAGCGGCCACAACGCCCCGGGCGGCGGGTTCGCCGCGGGCCTGGTGACGGGGATCGCGCTGATCGTCCGCTACCTCGCGGGCGGTCGGTACGAGCTCGGCGAGGCGGCCCCCGTGCAACCCGGTCTGCTGCTGGGCCTCGGGCTGTTCCTGTCGGCCGGCGTCGGGCTCGTCGCGCTGCTCGTGGGCGGCTCGGTGCTCGAGTCGTGGATCTGGGACCTGCACATCCCGGTCGTCGGCGACGTGCACCTGGTGACCAGCCTGTTCTTCGACGTCGGCGTCTACCTCGTCGTCGTCGGGCTCGTGCTCGACATCCTGCGCAGCCTCGGCGCCGAGATCGACCGGCGCGCGGAGACGGGCGAGGACCCGGTCGGCGGGGGCGCGTCCGAGCGGATCACGGCGTTCAGCGATGCCCTTCCAGACGGCGGCGGCGACATTCGATGATCGACATGAGCCCCAACCTCGTCCTCGTCGTCACCATCGGCGTGCTCTTCGCGGCCGGCGTCTACCTGCTGCTGGAACGCTCGCTCAGCCGGGTCCTGATCGGGGTCATCCTCATCGGCAACGGCGCCAACCTGCTGTTCCTGGTGGCCGGCGGCGCCGCGGGCCGGCCGCCCATCGTCGGCGTCGGCGACGGGCCGATGTCCGACCCGCTCCCGCAGGCCATGGTGCTGACGGCGATCGTCATCACGCTCGGCATGACGGCGTTCCTGCTCGCGCTGGCCTACCGCTCCTGGCAGCTGCACCGGCACGACGAGGTCCAGGACGACGTCGAGGACCGTCGCATCGCCCGGCTGGCCGCGCGCGACGAGCGGGCCATGACGGACGCGGACACCGAGGGCTCCGGCCAGTCGCTCGACGACGAGGCCGCCGAGGCCCGCGACGAGACGGACCGGGGCGCCCTGTGAACTGGGTCGTCCCGCTCCCCGTCGCGATCCCGCTGTTCTCCGCGGGCCTCGCGCTCGCGCTCTACCGCCGCCCGAACCTGCAGCGCATCGTCAGCGTCACCGCGCTCAGCCTGGTGCTGGCAGCCTCGATCACCCTGCTCGTGCTCGCCGACGACGGACCGCTGGTGGTCGACGTCGGCGACTGGGCCGCGCCGGTGGGGATCAACCTCGTCGCGGACCGGCTGTCCTCGCTCATGCTCACGATCTCCGCGGCGGTCACCCTGTGCGTGCTGCTCTACTCGCTGGCCCAGGGCAGCGAGGACGACGAGGAGTCGGCGCCGGTCTCGATCTACCACCCGACGTTCCTCGTGCTGGCGGCGGGCGTCGCCGACGCGTTCCTGTCCGGCGACCTGTTCAACATCTACGTCGGGTTCGAGATCCTGCTCGCGGCGTCGTACGTGCTCATCACGCTCGGCGGGAGCGGTGAGCGCATCCGCGCGGGCACCATCTACATCGTCGTCGCCCTGCTGAGCTCGGTCCTGTTCCTCGTGGCGATCGCCATGATCTACGCCGCCACGGGCACGGTGAACCTGGCGCAGCTGGCCCTCCGGCTGCCCGAGATCGACCCCGGCGTCCGGCTCGTGCTGCAGGTGATGCTCCTGCTCGCGTTCGCCATCAAGGCGGCGGTCTTCCCGCTGTCCGCGTGGCTGCCGGACTCCTACCCGACCGCACCCGCGCCGGTCACGGCGGTGTTCGCCGGCCTGCTGACCAAGGTCGGCGTCTACGCGATCATCCGGACGCAGACGCTGCTGTTCCCGGGCGGCCAGCTGGACGACGTGCTCATGTGGGCCGCGCTCGCGACGATGGTGGTCGGCATCCTGGGCGCGGTCGCGCAGGACGACATCAAGCGACTGCTGAGCTTCACGCTGGTCAGCCACATCGGTTACATGGTGTTCGGCATTGCCCTGTCCACGCAGGCCGGCTACTCGGCGTCGATCTACTACGTGGTGCACCACATCACCGTCCAGACCGCGTTGTTCCTGGTGGTGGGCCTGATCGAGCGCGCGGGCGGGTCCACGTCGCTGACCCGCCTGGGTGGCCTGGCGAAGGCCGCCCCGTTGCTCGCGATCCTGTTCTTCGTGCCCGCCATGAACCTCGCCGGCATCCCTCCGCTCTCCGGGTTCCTGGGCAAGGTGGGCCTCCTGGAAGCCGGTGTACAACAGGGAACCACGCTGACGTACATCCTGGTCGCGGGCGGCGTCGTCACGTCGCTGCTCACGCTGTACGCGCTGGTGAAGGCATGGAACAAGGCGTTCTGGCAGACGCCCGCCGAGGTGCGCCCGCCGGTGCGCCTCCCGTTCGGCATGGTGGCCCCCACGGCCGCGCTGATCGGCGTCGGCCTGCTGCTCACCTTCGCCGCCGGCCCGCTGTACGGCTACACGGACCGCGCGGCGGCCGCGCTGAAGGAACGCACGCCCTACATCACCGCCGTCCTCCCGGACGGCGAGCGCGGCTCCGGCAAGTCGGCCGACGCGTCGACGGACGGAGGTCACGGATGAGCCCGCACCACCGCCGGCTGCGCTGGCACACCCAGTGGCCGACCATCCTGTGGCTGACGGTCGTCTGGGTGCTCCTGTGGGGCGACGTGTCGGTCGGCAACGTGCTGGCCGGGCTGCTCATCGGCTTCCTGGTCACCAACGGCCTGCGCATGGCCCCCATCGACTTCCACGGTCGGCTGCGCCCGCTGGGGATCGTCCGGCTCTTCGCGCGGTTCGCTGTCGACCTGGTCAAGGCGTCGTTCGAGGTCAGCCTGATCGCCCTGCGGCCCGGCTACCAGACGCGCGGCGCGGTGATCGGCGTGCAGCTGCGCAGCCACTCCGACCTCTACCTGACCATGACGGCCGAGCTCGCGTCGCTCGTGCCCGGCTCGCTGGTGGTCGAGGCGCACCGGCTCACGGGGAAGCTCTACCTGCACGTGCTGGACGTGCGGCAGTCGGGCGGGATCGAGGCGGCGCGCCAGTCGGTGCTCGACCAGGAGGAGCGGGTGCTGCGCGCGTTCGCGTCGGACGAGGAGCTGGCCGCGGCCGGGCTGGGGGTGCACAGGTGACCGTCGTCGCCATCGTCTGCGGGGTCCTGCTCACCGCGGGAGCGGTCCTGGCGGTCGTCCGCGTGGAGAAGGGCCCGTCCATGCTCGACCGGACCGTCGGTCTGGACATCGTCGTCACGACGATGATCGCGGCGATCGCCCTGTACGCCGCGATCCACCGCCGCACCGACGTCGTCCCGATCCTCGTCGTCCTGTCGATGGTGGGCTTCGTCGGGTCGGTGACCATCGCGCGGTTCGCGTCCGTCGAGCCCGAGGGTGAGGGCCGCGTCCGCACCCGTGAGGAGATCGCCGCGCAGGAGGCCGAGCGGATCGCCGCCGAGGACGACGCCGAGGAGGCCCGCCGGACGGGTCGCCGCGCGGATGCCGACGAGCGGCACGACGGGGAGGTCCGATGACCTGGACGACGGTCGCCGACGTGGCGTCGGCCATCTGCCTGATCGGCGGCGCTTTCCTCGCCTTCGCGGCCGGGGTCGGCGTGCTGCGCTTCCCCGACCTGCTGTCGCGCATGCACGCGGGGACCAAGCCGCAGGTGCTGGGCCTGGTGCTCGTGCTGATCGGGCTGGCCCTGCGGCTGCGTTCCGGAGGCGCTGTCTGGGCGCTCGTGCTCGTCGCGGTGTTCCAGATGCTCACCGCGCCCGTCGCCGCGCACATGGTCGGCCGCGCGGGCTACCGAACCGGCAAGATCCGCGACGACCTGCTGGTGGTCGACGAGCTGACGTCGGACATGGAACGGGCGACCGAGCGGTCGGCGGAGCGCGAGGACTAGATGTACTGACCACGAGGGTTGTTGACGTAGCGAGAGACCTCCGGGTCGAGTGGGGACTGTCTAGGAACCCGGCTCGATCACACGGAGGTCTCTCGTGTCTCACGGTAGTGCGCGGATGTTGCCGGTTGGCCGGCTGTTGATGGTGCAGCGGATCGCGGAGGGTCGTCCGGTGGCGCATGTCGCGGCCGAGCTCGGGGTCTCGCGCACCACGGCGTGGAAGTGGTGGCGTCGGTTCCAGGCCGAGGGCGAACCCGGGCTCATCGATCGTTCGAGCGTGGCGCACCACCACCCGCACCGCACCGCGGCGTGTGTGGAGACCCGGGTCCGGATCGCGCGGATGCTCACTCGTCGTGGCCCGGTCTGGATCGGTCACCACCTGGGGCTGCCAGCCTCGACGGTCGGGCGGATCCTGGTGCGACACCACGTCCCGTGCCTGCGCGAGTGTGACCCGTTGACCGGGCAGTTGATCCGGGCCTCGCGCCGTTCAGCGAACCGGTACGAGCATCCCTACCCGGGTTCACTGGTGCACATCGACGTCAAGAAGCTCGGCCGTATCCCCGACGGCGGCGGCTGGAGAGCGCACGGGCGCAGCGAAGAAGTTCGTGGCCGGGGTCTGGGCTATGACTATGTGCACACAGCCATCGATGACCACTCCCGGTTGGCCTACGCCGAGATCCATGACGACGAGAAGGGTGCGACGGCTGCCGCGTTCCTGACCCGTGCGATCGCGTTCTACGCCGCCCACGGCATCGCGGTCGAGCGGCTGATCACCGATAACGCATTCT
Source organism: Cellulomonas sp. McL0617 (assembly GCF_049994875.1). Classification (GTDB taxonomy): domain Bacteria; phylum Actinomycetota; class Actinomycetes; order Actinomycetales; family Cellulomonadaceae; genus Cellulomonas. The sequence continues at coordinate 3,855,684 of NZ_CP188256.1, read as the reverse complement.
CATACCGCCGATCGCTCGCGTTCCGCGATGCCGTCCTCGAGCTGGGCATCGTGCACAAGTTCATCAAGCCGCACTGCCCCTGGACCAACGGCAAAGTCGAGCGACTCAACCGCACCCTGGCCACCGAGTGGGCCTACTCCCGCGTTTTCGCCTCCAACGACGAGCGCGCCACCCTCTTGCCCATCTGGCTGACGCACTACAACCTGGAACGACCCCACCTCGGCATCGGCGGCCAACGCCCCATCGACCGCGTCAACAACGCTCCGGGTCAGTACAACTAGCTCGCGGGTGCGGCCACGCTCGCACCGAGCACCAGGTTGCTGTGGAAAACGACGGCCTTGGGTTCGAGGTCGGGCTGCTGGACGGCCTCCAGCAGCAGCCGGGCGGCGGTGGTGCCGAGCGACTGGATGGGCTGGCGCATCGTGGTCAGCGGCGGGTTGGTGAACCGCGCCGACTGTGTGCCGTCGAAGCTCACGATCGAGACGTCTTCCGGGACGCGCAGCCCGAGGACGGCGCAGGCGTGCAGGACGCCGTGCGCCTGGGCGTCGGAGCTGACGAAGAGTGCGGTGGGCCGGGCGTCGTGCACGCTGATGGCGCGGGCGTCAGCGCCGAGGAGCGCGTACGTCGCCTCGGCGCCGCCGTCGGCGGTGAACTCGGCGTGCGCCACCAGCTCGTCGCCGCTCGGCGCGCCGATGGCGTCCTGCTGCTGACGCCAGCCCCGGACCCGCTCGCCGCAGGCCGGGACGGGCCACGGGCCCGCGACGCAGCCGATGAGACGGTGCCCCCAGCCCTGCAGGTGCTCGACCGCGTAGGCCGAGTCGGCGACGTTGTCCACGTGCACGCTCGAGACGGTGCGCGACCCGTCGGCGCTCTCGACGCGGTCGACCACGACGATGGGTGGCGTCTCCCTGCGGCGCTCGACGCTGGCCAGCGAGCGCGAGGAGATGAGGATGATGCCGTCCACGCGCCGGTCGATGAGTGACCGCAGGTGGACGCGCTCACGAGCGGCATCGTCGGTGATGCCGACCGAGAGCAGGTTGCCCGAGGTGTAGAGCTCGCCCTCGATCGCGTCGGCCAGCTCGGCGAAGTACGGGTTGACCGTGCTCGGGATGAGCAGGCCGATCGCTCGCGTGGAACCGCCGCGCAGGGCGGACGCGATCGCGTTCGGGCGGTAGTCGAACGCCTCGACCGCGGCCAGCACGCGGGCGCGCGCCTCCGCGGAGACGGGCCGGGGGCCACCGTTGAGCACGTAGCTCACGACCGCGGGTGACACACCGGCCATCGCCGCGACGTCCGCGCGTGTGGCCACCACGACTCCCTCTCTCCGGGTCCGGTTCGTCAGGCTACCGGCCCCCCGGAGAATGCCTCCAGCTGCGACCGCATCGGGTAGGACGACTGCGCCCCGAAGCGCTCGACCGCGAACGATCCGGCCCGGACGCCGACCTCGACGGCCCGCTCGAGCGAGTCGTCGTGCGCGAGCTCCGCGGCGAGGGCGCCGACGAACGCGTCGCCGGCGCCCGTGGAGTCGACCACCGCGCTCACGGCGGGTGCGGGTACGAGCCCGGAGGCGGACCCCTGCGCCCAGACCGCCCCGTCGCCGCCCAGCGTGATGACCACGGAGCGCACCGACGGCGCGATGTCGACGAGTGCCCGCCGCGCGGCCGCCGGGTCCGGGACTGGGTACCCGACGAGGTCGGCCGCCTCGGACTGGTTGAGGACGAGCGGGTCGCACGCCGCCAGGACCTCGGCGGACGCCGGCACGTACGGCGCGAGGTTCAGCACCACGCGCGTCCCGGGCACCAGGGACGCTTCGGCCACCGCGGCCTCGGCGACCGCGGGCCGGACCTCGGCCTGCAGGACGAGGACGGTACGCGTGCCGGCGCTGGACGCGACGGCACGCCGGACGCGCTCGGGCCGCAGCGCGAAGTTGGCGCCGGGGACCACCGTGATCGAGTTCTCGCCGCTGTCGAACACGGAGACGAGGGCGAGCCCGGTGTGCACGTTGGCGACGATCTCGACCATCGACATGTCGATGCCCTCGGCCCGCAGGTCGCGCAAGACGCGTTCGCCGTCGGCATCGTCGCCGACGCACCCGACGAACTGCACGTCGGCACCCATCCGAGCGGCGGCGACGGCCTGGTTGGCACCCTTGCCGCCGGGGTGGCGGACCATCTGCTTGGCCAGGACGGTCTGACCGGGCCGGGGCGGGACCCCGACCTTGATGATGAAGTCGAGGTTCGCCGACCCGACGACGAGCACGTTGGCGGACATCACTTCTCCCCGCTGTTGATGGACAGCCCGCCGAAGAACCGCAGCAGGACGAACATGAGCACCGCCGGGACGAGGGCGAGCATCACGGACCCGGCGAAGTTCTGGCCGTAGCTGGCGCTGTGCTCGCTGAACGTCTTGGCGAGCGCGATCGGTGCCACCTGGAGGTGGGGGTCGCTGACGATCAGGAGCGGCCACAGGTACGCGCTCCACTGGCCGAGGAAGATCAGCAGGGCGCTGTTCACCAGGGCCGCGCCACTCATGGGCAGGTAGATCGACGCGAGGATGCGCGGCTCGGCCGCTCCGTCGATCTTGGCCGCCTCCCGGAAGGATCCGGGCACGCCGAGGAAGAACTGGCGCAGGTTGAAGATCGCGAGCCCGTCGCCGATGCCGGGCAGCACGAGCGCGATCAGTGTGTTGCTCAGGTGCCAGTCGGTGAACTGGCTGGACAGGGGGATCGCGATGGCCTCGAACGGCACCATGAAGGCGATGACGACGAACCCGAACGCGAAGCGCCGGCCGGGGAACCGCAGCACGGCCAGCGCGTAGGCGGCCAGGACGGTCACCACCAGGCCGATCGCGACGGTGAGCAGGCAGACGACCACCGAGTTCGCCAGCGCCCGGCCGAAGCCGTTGGTCAGGATCGCGGCGTAGTTGTCGAGCGAGACCGATCGCGGCACGACCATCCGCCACGAGGCCACGCCCAGGCTCGCGAACGTCTCCTCGTCGGGTCGCAGCGAACCGACGAAGATCCAGACCGCCGGCAGGATGAAGATCATGCCGACGACGACCGCGATGACGGTCGCGACGAGGTTGACGGGCTTCTCGGGTCGGCGCCGCTGCCGCCGGCGTGAGGGCCGAGGTCCGACAGGCGTGACAGTCGGTGCGGGGCTGAGGGCGACTCCGGTCATCGGGTCTTCTCCTCTCGCAGCAGCCGGAACTGGAGCGCGACGAAGAACAGCATGATCGCGGTCAGGATCACGACCTCTGCGGCACCCAGGTTGCGGTTGTTGTAGTAGAACGTCGTCCGGTACGCGTCGAACATCAAGAGGTTGGTGCTGTTCTGCGGACCACCGTTGGTGATGAGCTGGATGGGCGCGAAGAGCACGAAGTTGGCCACGGTGTTGGCGACGAGGACGAACAGGAGCGGGCGCTTGAGCAGCGGCACCGTGATGGAGACGAAGGTGCGCACGGGCCCGGCGCGGTCGAGCCGAGCAGCCTCGTAGTACTCCTCGGAGATCGACTCGAGACCGGCGATGAGGAAGATCATCCAGTAGCCGATGCCGATCCAGGAGACGACGAGCATGATCGACGCGAGCGCCTGCGTCGGCGAGGAGAAGAACGGCTGGGCGTTGCCCCCGAGTGCCTCGATGATTGCGTTGACCGGGCCGTTCGGCTGCAGCGCGACACCCCACGCGATGCTCGATCCGACGATCGGCAGCGTCGCCGGGATGAACACCAACGTGCGCCACAGGCCGCGCGCCGGGACGTTGCGGGTCAGCACGAACGCGATGAACAGCGCCACGGCCAGCTGTAACGGGTTCACGACGACGTTGAAGAAGAGCGTGCGCAGGATCGTCGCGAGGAAGGCCTTGTCGGCGAGCAGCGCCTGGTAGTTGGCCAGGCCGCTGAACGTGGGTTCGACCACGCTGCCGGGCAGCCCCGAGAACAGGCTCGACCAGAAGGCGCCGATCGCGGGCGAGAGACGCAGCACGAAGATCGACAGGAAGGCCGGGGCGAGGAAGACGACGGCCCAGAACCCGTCCTTGCTCAGCCTGCGCCGCTTGGTGCGCCCGACCGGGCGGGGCTGCATGTCCGCAGCCCCGCCCAGGGGTGTCTCGACGTTCGACACGTTCGCGTTCCGCCTTACTTCGTGTACGGGGCCCAGGCGCGCTCGAGCTCGGCCGACGCCGACTCCAGACTCGTCTTGGCGTCGGCACCGTTCCGGATGTCGGCGAAGGTGCGACCCATGATGTCCTCGAACTCCACATACCCCGTGGTGGCCAGTCGGTTCACCGCCGTGTTCGAGCTCTCGTAGTCGATGATCGCGGCGGCCTGCGTGCCCGCCGGCGTCGTGAACACCGGCCGCTCGAAGTACAGCTTCTTGCCGTCGACGTTGGCCGGCAGGTCCGGGTTGAGCGCGTACTGGGTCCACCCGCCGTCGTCGACGGACATGAACTTCAGGAAGATCGCGGCCGCCTCCTTCTCCTTGCTGAACGGGTTCATGGCCAACGACCACGACCCGGTCGGCGTCACGGCCTTGCCACCCTCGAAGTAGGGCTGCGGCGCGACGCCCCAGTTGACCGTGCTCGACTGCAGCTGGGGCAGGAACCACGGGCCCTCGACCATGTACGCGGTCTTGCCCGCGATGAAGTCGGGGTCGCTCTGCTCGGACTTGACGCCTCGGGGCGACGTGCCGTCCTCGAAGATCGAGTGGTACCAGTCGAACGCCTTGACCCACGCGTCGGACGTCACGTCGGGCGTCAGGTTGCCCTCGCCGGTGGCACCGGCAGAGCCGCCCAGCGACATCGGCAGCGGCTGCAGCTGGTAGTAGCGGTCGAACTGCCCGAAGACCAGCCCGTTCGTCGCGCCCGCCCCCACCGCGGCCTTGGCGTCCGCGGCGATCGCCTCCCACGTCGTGCGCTCGTCGGTGCTGTCCGACGGGTAGGCGACCCCCGCCGCGTCGAGGAGGTCCTTGTTGTAGAACATCAGCTGCGTCGAGTTGGCGATCGGGACGGCGACCAGCTTGTTCGCGACCGTGGTGCCGGCGGAGGACGCCGCGTCCCACGCGTTCTCGAACTGGCTGAACTGGTCCGTGAGGTCGGTGGTGTAGCCCCGGGCGGTCAGTGCGGCGAGCCGCGGCATGTCCGCCCAGTAGACGTCGGGGTTGCCGTCCTTGTTGGCTATGCGCGAGTCGAGCACGGCGTTCAGCGAGTCGAACGGGATGCTCTCGTACTTCACGGTGATGGTCGGGTGCGCCTTGGCGAACGCGGCGAGGACCGGCTTGAGCCCGTCGTCGCCGGCGGGCACGTGGCCGGCCACCCGGATGGTGGCCGTCGGGTCTTGCGTCGGGATGGTCCACTCGTCGTTCGACGCGGCGGCGCCGGACGACGAACAACCGGCGAGGGTGAGGGCGGCTCCGACGCCGGCGAGGGCGACGATCGTCCGGATGCTTCGTTGCATGGCGGGCTCCACTTCGGGTGTGTGTTGTCGGTGGTGCGAGGGCAGGACGGGGTCAGGCGCCGTGCAGGCTGGACAGGAAGTAGTCGAGGAAGGCATCGACGTCGACGTCGACGGCGATCTCGACGTTCGGCGTGGGTGGGTCGGAACCGGCCAGCAGGTCCGCGACGGCGCCTCCGCGGGCGATGCCGGGACCGGTGACGACCTCGACGTGGGCCCGGCGCCAGGTGACGAGCTCGGGGTGCGCCAGGACAGCGACCGCGAGCGGGTCGTGCATCGCGCAGGACCGACCGGCGTTGGCGGACCCGGGGGACCAGCTGGCGAGGTGGTCGATCCAGGCCAACGCGTGCGTCCCCGCGAACTGCGAGAAGCTGCTGGAGCTCGCGCGCATGGCCTCCGCGTGCCCGCGTGTGAGCCGGACCTGCTCGGTGACGTCCAGCCCGACGATGCGGATCGTGGCGCCGGAGCGCAGGACCGCGTCGGCCGCCTCCGGGTCGTTCCAGAAGTTGAACTCGCCCGGCATCCGGGTCTCGTGGGTGTGGCCCAGGAAGACCCCGCCCATGATGACGATCTCCCGGACGTTCGTGGCGAAGTCCGGGTCGATGGTGACCGCCGCGGCAAGGTTGGTGAGCGGCCCGATCGCGACGACGGTCAGCAGGCCGGGCTCGGCGGCGGCACGGGTCACGAGCTCGACCGCTGCGTATCCGGGAGTCGCCTGACGGTGACCGAACTGCGCGCGGATCGCCTCGGGTGTCGAGCGGCGGCGGTCGGGGAACGCGAGGGGTGCCGAGGCGCCGCGGTAGACCGGGACCGACGAGGCGCCGAGCCGCTCGAGCAGCTCCACGCTCAGCAGGGTGGCGCTCTCGACGTCGGCGTTCCCGTTCACGGTGGTGATCGCCTCGAGCGTGACCGACGGCTCGGCCAGCGCGAGTGCCAAGGCGAAACCGTCGTCGATGTCCGAGCCGGGAACGCCCATGGCGAGGTCGGTGTCGAGGATGATCCGGGTCGCCGGGGATCGGCCGTCCATGGGTGAACTCCTTCGTTCAACTCGTGTTGATCTGGATTCAACACGAGTTGACTCGGGAGAACAAGGGGTTGTGCGAACGAATTCCGAACGGCCTGACGCGTCAGTCGCTGATGCGGGCCAGCGCGCTGAGCGTGACGCCGAGGGCGGGCGCGTCGACGTCGGCGAAGAACGAGGCGTCGGCGGCCTCGACCACCTCGATCCCCCGTGCGGCGAGCGCCGCGCCGGCCGGTGTGACCAGCACGAACTTCGCGCGGGCGTCGGCGGGGTCCGGCGCGCGCCGCAGCAGCCCCTTGCCCTCCAGCCGGGCGACGACGTCCGAGGTCATCTTCGGGTCGGTGCCCGCCTGGGCGCCCACCTGCGACTGCCGCGGCGGGTCTGCGCGCTCGCCCAGCCACCACGCGCACGCGAGCAGGACGAACTGCGCGTGCGTCAGGTCGAGGGGAGCGAGTGCGGCCGTCATGACCCGCTGCCAGCGCATCGTGGTGTGCCAGAGCAGGAACCCCGGGCTCTGCGACGGGCCGCCGGGGAACCGGGTCATGCGCGGGCCCGGGCGGCGTCGAACAGCGCCTGCATCGAGGTGCCGAAGTCGTCGCTGATCTGCGGGCCGAGCTCGGGTCCGACCTCGTCCGCGGACGGACCGTCGATCTCGAGCCGGTGGGTGACGCGCGTGCCGCCGTCGACCTCGACCAGCGTGTGCCGGAACAGCAGCGTCAGGTCCCCGAACGTCGTCGCGTCCGCGTACGTCGCCGGTTCGACCAGGTCGACGATCCGGGACTCGAACGTGTCCTGGCCGACCGGCGTGACCGCGACGGTCGTGCCGACGGCGAACGGCCCGCGCAGCTCGAACGAGTCGGCGCCCTCGTAGGTCAGGGCGCCCCGGTGCAGGTCCGCCAGCGCGGCCCACACGTTCTCGCGGGGGAGGTCGGTCTCGGCGGTGTGCTCGGCGATCCACATGGTGTTCCTCCTGAGGTATTTAGTCCGTGTGACGACTATAGGCGCACGGACTAAATCTCCGCAAGGAACCGTCTCTCCATCGAGCCGGGACTACACGGACTCGCCGCCTTCGCCGTTCGCCTCGACGACCGCCACGACGTGGGCGGCACCGCGGGTCGCCAGCACGCGGGAGATCGCGACGAGCGCTCCGGTGACCGCGGCGGCGATCACGACCTCCGACAGGCCGGCGTCGCCCTCGTCGTCGGCACGCGGCGGCTCGTGCCCGGTCGACCTTTGCCACACGCGCGAGACAGCCTGCTGGACCAGCCACGCTGCGATCAGGGCCGCGGCGGCGCCGATGATCTTGGCCAGGAAGGACGAGGTGGGCGTGTCGTCGGGCATGCACGCCACGGTAGTGGTCGCACGGGCCCGCGCGCTCCCCGGACGGGCGTAGGATCGCCGACGAACGACAGGGGAGCGTCGGGCCGAGCGTGGCCTGGACGCTGAGAGTGCGGGCCTCCGCAGACCCTCGAACCTGATCCGGTTGATACCGGCGTAGGGAGTCGGGCTTCTCAGTCCTCCGTGAGCGTGCTCGCGGGCGACCCCCTCCTTTTTCGATCGAGGAGGAGCAACATCCATGGCGAGAACTCTCTCGCTGGGCGCGATCGCCGTCCTGGCGACCGCCTCGCTGGCCGCCTGTTCGGCCATCGGCAGCAGCGACCAGGCGTCGTCGTCCGGCGGCGCCGGCACGGTCACCCTGGTCACGCACGACTCGTTCGCGCTGTCGGACGGCCTGCTCGCCCAGTTCACCAAGGACACGGGGCTGACCGTCAAGGTGGTCCAGCCCGGCGACGCCGGCACGCTGGTCAACCAGCTCGTGCTCACCAAGGACGCCCCGCTGGGCGACCTGGCGTACGGCATCGACAACTCGTTCGCGTCGCGCGCGATCGACGAGGGTGTCGTGCAGTCGTATGTCTCGAAGGTCCCCGCGGCGGCCGACGCCGGCCAATACGCGGTCGACGGGTCCGACGCCCTGACCGCGATCGACAAGGGCGACGTCTGCATCAACGTGGACCACGCGTGGTTCACGGCGCACGGCCAGGCCGAGCCGGCCACGCTCGAGGACCTGACCAAGCCCGCGTACAAGGACCTGACCGTGGTGCCCAACGCCGTCACGTCGTCGCCCGGGCTCGCGTTCCTGCTGGCCACGATCGGCGCGTTCGGCCAGGACGGGTGGCAGCAGTACTGGACGGCCCTGAAGGCCAACGGCCTGCAGGTCGCCGACGGCTGGACGGACGCCTACGAGACCGACTTCTCCGGCGGTGGGGGCGGCGGTCCGCGTCCGATCGTCCTGTCGTACTCGTCGTCGCCGCCCTTCACCGTCCCCAAGGGCGGCACCGAGCCGACCACCGGCGCGCTGCTCGACACATGCTTCCGGCAGGTCGAGTACGCGGGCGTGCTCAAGGGGGCGAAGAACCCGACCGGCGCCGAGAAGCTGCTCGACTTCCTGCTCTCGGACAAGGTGCAGGCCGACATCCCTGGCTCGATGTACATGTACCCGGTGAGCACCTCCGTGCAGCTTCCCGCCGACTGGGCCTCGTGGGCTCCGCTGGCGACCAAGCCGTTCGACGTCCCCCCGGCGGACATCGCGAAGAACCGTGCGGACTGGCTCGAGCAGTGGTCCGCGACGGTGGTCGGCTGATCGCATGACCAGCACGCTCGTCCGTCCCGACGTCCCGGCCATCCAGCTGCGGTCGACGGGACGGACGCGCGTCGTCGTCTTCTGGACGCTGGCAGTCGTCGTCCCGCTGGTGTTCCTCGGGCTGTTCTTCGCGTGGCCCGTCGCGGTCATGGTCGGCAAGGGGTTCGTCGTCGACGGGCACCTGGACCTGTCCGGGTTCGCCGACGTGTTCTCGCGGCCCCGGACCTGGCGGATCATCGGCCTGACCGTCGCACAGGCGGCGCTGGGCACGGCGATCTCGGTGCTGCTCGGCGTCCCCGGCGCGTACGTGCTCTACCGGCACTCGTTCCGCGGGCGGTCCGTGGTGCGCGCCCTCGTCACGGTGCCGTTCGTCCTGCCGACGGTCGTGGTCGGCGTCGCGTTCCGCTCGCTGCTGGTCGACGGCGGACCGCTCGGGTTCCTGCACCTCGACGGCACCTTCGCGGCCATCGTCGCCGCGCTCGTGTTCTTCAACTACGCGGTCGTGGTCCGCGCGGTCGGCGGCCTCTGGGAACGCCTCGACCCGCGCGCCGAACAGGCCGCTCGCGCGCTCGGCGCCTCACCGTGGAAGGCGTTCCGGACCGTCACGCTGCCGTCCCTGACGCCGGCGATCGCCTCCGCCGCCTCGCTCGCCTTCCTGTTCTGCGCGACCGCGTTCGGCACCGTGCTCATCCTCGGCGGGCTGCAGTTCGGCACCATCGAGACCGAGATCTGGATCCAGACCACCCAGTTCCTGGACCTGCGCGCGGCGGCGGTCCTGTCCGTCGTGCAGCTGGTCGTCGTCGCCGGGGTGCTCGTGGTGGCCGGCCGGGCTCGGGCGCGACGAGAGCGTGCGCTGGCGCTGTCGGAGCCGGCGTCGTCCACGTGTCGCCTCTCGCTGCGCCGGCCGGCAGGCATGCCGCCCGGCGACGGGCACGCGCTCTCGCTCGGCGCCGCCCTGGTGACGGCCGTCGTGGTCGTCCTGATCGCCACTCCGCTGGTCAACCTCGTCGTCCGGTCGCTGCACACGCCGCAGGGCTGGTCGCTGGACAACTACACCGCGTTGGGCACCACCGGAGGGTCGCTCACCGTGACCGTCTGGCAGGCCGCGCTGAACTCGCTGCGCATCGCGCTGGACGCCACGACGATCGCGCTCGTGGTCGGCGGGCTCGTGGCCCTCGTCGTGTCGCGACGACCCCGGCGGGCCTCCGCGCGGCGCGCCGTCGCCGGGCTGGACGCGCTGTTCATGCTGCCGCTCGGCGTGTCCGCGGTGACGGTCGGCTTCGGCTTCCTGCTGTCGATGCACCATCCGTTCGGGCTGCCCGTCGATCTGCGGACGAGCCCTCTGCTCGTGCCCATCGCTCAGGCCGTCGTCGCGGTGCCGCTGGTGGTCCGCACGGTGCTGCCGGTGCTGCGCGCGATCGACCCGCGGCTGCGCGAGGCCGCCGCGACGCTCGGTGCGTCGCCGTTCCGGGTGCTGCGGACGGTCGACCTCTCGCTGGGTGCGCGGGCGCTCGGCCTGGCGATCGGGTTCGCGTTCGCCGCGTCGCTGGGGGAGTTCGGCGCGACCTCGTTCCTGGCGCGGCCCGACCGGCCCACCCTGCCCGTCGTGATCTTCCGGCTGATCGGCCGGCCCGGCCCGCAGAACTACGGGATGGCGCTCGCGGCGTCGGTGGTGCTGGCCCTGCTGACCACTCTCATTGTCGCGACCTGCGAGAAGCTGCGGACCACCGGAGCCGGAGGTGAGTGGTGACCCTGAGCATCGACCAGGTCGTCGTCCGGTACCCGGGCGCCCCCCAGGACGCGGTCGACGACGTCTCGCTGAGCGTGTCGCGCGGTGAGGTCGTCGCACTGCTCGGCCCGTCCGGGTGCGGCAAGTCATCGTTGCTGCGCGCGGTCGCGGGCCTCGAGCCGCTCGCCGCAGGGGCGGTTCGGTGGGACGGTTCGTCGCTCGCCGGCGTCCCCGTGCACCGGCGCGGGTTCGGGCTGATGTTCCAGGACGGGCAGCTGTTCGCGCACCGGTCGGTGGCCGGGAACGTCGCCTACGGGATGCCGCGGGGATCGTCGGTCGACGGGTTGCTCGAGCTCGTCGGCCTGGCCGGCTACGGGTCGCGTGGGGTGGCGACGCTGTCCGGCGGCGAACGCCAGCGCGTCGCACTCGCCCGCGCGCTCGCGCCGCAACCGCGTCTCCTGCTGCTCGACGAGCCGCTGTCCGCCCTCGACCGCACCCTGCGCGAGCGGCTCGCGGTCGACCTGCGCGCGGCCCTCGTCGCCACCGGTACGACCGCCCTGTTCGTCACGCACGACCACGACGAGGCATTCGCGGTCGCCGATCGCGTCGGCGTGATGGCCCACGGCCGCCTGCTGCAGGTCGCGGCGCCGGCCGACCTGTGGCGCTCCCCCGCATCCCGTGAGGTGGCCGCGTTCCTCGGCTACGAGGCGTTCGTCCCGGTCGACGCCGCCGCGGCCGCTCCCCTGCGCGAGGCCCTGGAGGATCGGTCGCGATCCGGTGTGACGATCGCGCTGGCCGAGGGCGCGTTCGTGGTCGGCCGGTCGATCCGCGAGGCCGCCGGTTCGGGCGCGGGTGTGGCCAAGGGAGCAGTGCTCGGCGTCGCGTCCCGTCGCGGTCGCTCCGAGGTCCGGGTGGAGGTCGACGGCATCGGCGCTGTGACGGCGCTCGGCCCGGTCGGCGGCCGTTGGGTACCGGGCGACGTCGTCGAGCTGTCGGTCGACCCGGACGCGCTGGCGGTCCTCCCGCTGTAGAGCCCCGGCCCGCTGGCGCTGCACCCGGGAGCTCCGCCGCGTGGCGCGAGAACGGCAGTTCGTCGCGAGAACGGCAGTTCAGAGTGCCGTTCTCGCGGCAATGTGCCGTTCTCGCCGGGTGCAGCGCGTTCCCGTCCTCGCCGACGAGCGTCCCCGCGCTACCGTGACTAACGTCGCACGTGGAGGGCGAGGTGAGCAGCGATGACGCTGGAGCTCCGTGAGGTCGTGTCGGTCGACATCCCCGTTCCGCTGGCGACCGTGTGGCCGTACGTGCGTGAGCCGCAGCTGGTCCACCGATGGTTCGGCTGGGACTACGACGGCCTGGACGACGAGATCCGCTCGATCTTCGCCGCCGAACCCCTCGAGGCGCACGACGTCGTCGGCGAGGCGACCATCCACACCCTCACCTGGCCGCACCACGACGTGCTGACGGCCCGGTCGACGGTCTCGCTGCCGGGGCACACCCGCCTGTCGGTCACGCGCCGCAGCCACCAGGGCGTGTCCACCTTCGACGGCATTCGCGACGAGGTCGACGAGGGCTGGATCGCGTTCGTGCACCAGCTCGCGTTCGCCGCCACCGTGCACCCGGGCGAGGAGCGTCGGACGTTGTCGGCGTTCGGCTTGGATGCGGGCACCCCTGGCGACCGCCTGCTCGACAACGCGGGGATCGCCGGCATCCGCAGCGTCCCGGTCGGTGGTCACGTGCAGGCCCGCCGCCCGGACGGCACGCTGCTCGGCGGCACCATCGACTACATGACCCCGATGCAGTTCGGGCTGCGGCTGCACGGGATCAGCGCCATCTATTTCGTCATCATGGAGACGCCCGCTGCGGCATCCCCACCGCACGGCACCGTCAACGCGATCCTGTCCACGTACGGTCTCGACGACGGCACGTTCGCCGAGGTCCGCGACCGGTGGGACCACTGGTGGGCGGCGTCGATGCCGCGAGCCGCTGCGACCTCCTAGAGCTTGAGCTGCCACTCGCCCGAGCCGCCCGCCGGGCGGAAGCCGAGCTCCACGTTGATCGCGAGCATGTGGGTGTTCTCCTCGGCGTTCCACGTGCCGACGCGACGGACCAGCGGAAGTTCCGCCGCCAGTCGTTGTGCGTTGGCCGCCTTGACGAGCATGCCGAGGTGGCGACCGCGATGCTCCCGCAGGACCAGGGTGTCGTGCTGGTGAACGAACTCGTCGAGGTGCGAGACGGTCATGAACTCGGTGAACGCGACGAGGGTGTGCGTCGGGACGTGCTCGGCGGCCATCACCAGCATCCCGAGCCCGCGCTCCTCGTACTGCCGCTCGACGGCGCGGATCCGCTCGCCGTCCCAGACGTCCTCACCCAGGTCCAGCCCTCCGACCGGTGCGTCCGTGCTCATCCGCGTAGCGAGCAGGGCGTAGTCGTCCAGCCACTCGTCAGGGCAGTGGTGCGCCCACGAGACGAGCCGGTAGTCGGGTCCGGCGTGCTCGGCCGCCCGCAGTCCCAGGCCCCCGACCCGGTCCGCGTCGAAGGGAAGGTCGAACTGCGAGAACCGGGCGACCTGTGCCAGCTCGTACCCGTGCTTCGTCGCGAAGCGCGAGGCGGCCGCCGTGGCCAGGACGCGACCCTCGCCGGTGGACGGCGCGATGGTGTCGGGCCCGTGCGGGGGCTCGATCCGCTGGTCGGTCGAGACCTGGAACGTGTCGCGGCCGGCCGCTTCGCCTCGCGCCACGGCGGCATCGTGCAGGGCCGATCCGACGCCCCGGCCACGATGCTCGGGCCGAACTCCGAGCTCCATCGCCACCAGGTGCGTGTTGTCGTGGAGCGTCATGTTCAGGGCTGCGTAACCGAGGACGCGGGCTGGATCGGCGCCGTCGCCGCTGCCGTCCTCGTCGACCGCGACCAGGCGGATCTTGCGGACGTGGGCCTGGTCGTGCAGCGAGCCCAGGATCTCGTGCGTCGTCCGGTCGAAGTCGTGCGTCCCCCAGCTGTCCAGCAGCACGGCGTTGGTCGCCTGCACTAGTCCGTGCAGCAACCAGGCATCGGGGGAGGTCGTGCTCTCCAGCGCCGGGATCTCGCGAACTGACCACGCGGTCATTCGGACACCCTCCCGCCGACGCTGTCGTTGGTCGACCCATTTTCGTGTCGGGTGTCCGCTAGCATAAGTTCGGGCAGCCGAACTTCTTGGGGAGCAGATGCGCAGCACCGCGGCCGACGTCGAGCGGGCTCCCGCGCCCGCGGGCGCTCGCCGGTTCGCGTTCCTGCTCGGGCCCGCGTTCGTCGCCGCGATCGCCTATGTCGACCCAGGCAACGTCGCCGCCAACCTGACCGCCGGCGCGCGGTACGGCTACCTGCTGCTCTGGGTGCTCGTCGTCGCCAATGCGATGGCCGTGCTCGTCCAGTACCAGTCCGCAAAGCTGGGCCTGGTCACCGGCCAGTCGCTCCCCGGCCTGCTGGGCCAGCGGCTGCGACGAGGGCCGCGGCTGGCCTTCTGGGCGCAGGCGGAGCTCGTCGCCGCCGCCACCGACATCGCCGAGGTGGTGGGTGGGGCGATCGCGCTCAACCTGCTCTTCGGCGTGCCGCTGCCGCTCGGGGGCCTGATCGTCGGCGTCGTCTCGCTGCTCCTGCTGCTCACCCAGAACCGGTACGGCCAGTCGCGTTTCGAGCTGGTGATCGTCGGCCTGCTGGCGATCATCGCGATCGGGTTCCTGGCCGGGCTGTTCGTCGTTCCACCCGACGCGCGCGGCGTCCTGTCCGGTCTGGTCCCGAGGTTCGACGGCCCGGGCTCCGTGCTGCTGGCCGCCTCGATGCTGGGCGCGACGGTCATGCCGCACGCGATCTACGTCCACTCGGCCCTCGCCCGCGACCGGCACGGCAGCCGGGCCGACATCCCGCGCGTGCTGCGGGCCACCCGCTGGGACGTCGGCTTCGCGCTCGCGATCGCGGGCGTCGTCAACATCGGACTCCTGCTGCTGGCCGCGTCGGCGCTGCGCGGCGTGCCCGGTACCGACGCGATCCCCGGTGCCTACCAGGCGATCGTCGCCGCCCTCGGGGTCGGCATCGGCGTCGCGTTCGCCATCGGGCTGCTCGCCTCGGGCCTCGCCTCGACCTCGGTGGGTGCGTACGCCGGCGCGACGATCATGGAGGGCCTCCTGCACCGGCGGGTCCCCCTGATCGCGCGCCGCGCCGTCACGCTCATCCCCGCTCTGCTGCTGCTGGCGCTCGGCGCCGACCCGACCTGGACCCTGGTGATCTCGCAGGTGGTCCTCTCGTTCGGCATCCCGTTCGCCGTCATCCCGCTCGTCCGCCTCACCCGCTCGGCAGGCGTCATGGGCGCCTACCGCAACGGCCCGCGCCTGCACGCCACCCTGCTGGTGGTGGTCGGCCTGGTGGTCACCCTCAACCTGACCCTGATCGTGCTGCTGACCCTCACCTGACCCTCACCTGACCCTCACCTGACCCCGCCCACCCCCGCCCAGCCCCGCCCCACCCCCGCCGAGAACGGCAGTCCGTCACGAGAACGGCAGTTCACAGTGCCGTTCTCGTGCACAACTGCCGTTCTCGACCCGAGCCGGCGTCACCACACCAGCTCGCGGCGGGGGGTCAGGGCATTCGTTACGGCCGCCGGGAGGTACGCGGACACCCGTTCCGTGAGGGAGAACCGCTCGTTGATGTCGGCGCTGGTCACCCGCGCGATCCGCCAGTCGGCCTCCACGATGGCGTCGTGCCGACGCTTCTCCCGCATCAGCGCGTCCGGATCGGCGTACTTGGAGCGCCCGTCGTACTCGATGATCACGCGCCACTGCGCCCAACCCAGGTCACCCCAGAACGTTCCGAGCCGCGTCTCGACGGGTACCTGGGTCTGGGGTACCGGGAACCCGGCCCTCAGGAGGAGGAACCTGCATGCGGTCTCGTAGGGCGACTCGGCGCCGGCATCGGCGAGCTCGACCAGTGCTCGCCCGCGGGCGACACCGCGCCGGCCCGCCGAGCACAGGACCCTGGAGCGCAGGTCCTCGATGTCGAGACCGGCATGCACTGCGGCATCGACCACGACGAGGGCGCTCAGGGGCCGGAGCGTCACCGCGCAGTCCCAGGCGGTGCGGCCCATCGACGTCGCCCGTACGCCGTCAAGGTCCACGATGTCGTCGGCGACCGGCCATGGGACGTGGCGCTCGACGTCCTTGTCGCGTCGGCTGCTGGGCGAGCGGAGCTGATAGATGTGAGTCTCTGGGCCGATCCGCCACACGGGCAGGCCGTGCAGCAGCGCCGCCGACGTGTGACTGAAGCAGTGGGCGCCCTTGAGCCGGCGGTGCAGGCCGGCGATCCGCGCGAGCGCGTCGGCGTGGTTGCCGGTCGGTGCGCTCGTCGGCACGTAGACGCCTCTGCCGACCTTCCTCCACTGTTCGGTCCTCGTGCGTGCAGCGACGGCGTAGCCCGGCAGGTCCGCGGCGAGGTGAACGGTCGGCGGTGCTGGTCGTGCCGTCGGCGAGAGCGGCGCGTCGGGGCGTCTGGGCATGCCGAGATCGTCGCCTCTGCAGCCCCCGCCCGGACGCCCAGCGCCCCGATGGGTGAGTAACCCCGGGCTCGGCGGGGCGGTGGTCGCGTCGACGGCGCCGCGAGAACGGCAGTTCGTCGCGAGAACGGCACTTTGAACTGCCGTTGTCGTGACGGAGTGCCGTTCTCGAGGCCTGAGGGGGGGAGAGGGTCAGGGCCGTGGGGGGGCCGTCAGTGCCGATAGGCGGGATTGGAGGTGGGTGCGTTCGGTCGGGTTGGTGACCAGGGTGAGGGCTTCGCGGTAGGCCGTGGCTGCGGCGGTGGGGTTGCCCACGCGGACCAGGAGCTCGGCGCGGACGGCCGGGACGCGGTGGTGCCGGGGCAGGAGCTCGTCGAGACCGTCGAGGAGCAGGAGCCCGGCGGACGGACCCGACGCCTCGGCGACCGCGACCGCACGGGCCAGCCGGACCACGGGCGAGCCGGTGAGGCGTTCCAGCTGTAGGTACAGGCCGGCGATCACGTCCCAGCGGGTGTCCTCGGCCGTCGCGGCGGTGGCGTGCTCGGCGGCGATGAGCGCCTGGAGGCGGTACTCCTCGGCGAGGCGCGTGACGACGGCGGCCGTCGACGGGTCGATGGCGTCGGCGTCGGCGTCGGCGTCAGCGTCAGGGGCGGCGTCGTCCGCTCGCGCCGACAGCGGGAGCGACTCCAGCAGGGCGACGCCCTCGGCGATCTCCGCCCGGTGCCAGCGCGAGCGGTCCTGGTCGGGCAGCAGGATCAGCGTCCCGTCGGGCGCGAGGCGCGTGTCGCGGCGGGAGTGCTGCAGGAGCAGGAGCGCGAGCAGGGCGCGGACCACCGGCCGGTCGGGCAGCAGGGAGTCGAGGACGCGCAGGAGCCGGATGGCCTCGTCGCCGAGGTCGACGCGCAGTGCGACGTTGCCGGCGCCGGGGTGGTAGCCCGAGGTGAAGGCGAGGTACACGACGGTCGCGACGACGTCGAGGCGCTCGTCCAGGCGGGCCGCGGGCGGCGTCGCGAACGGGATGCCGGACGAGGCCAGCCGCTTCTTGGCGCGGGTCAGCCGGGCGGCCATGGCGGTCTCCTGGACCAGCAGGAGCCGGGCGATCTCGGTGGTCGTCAGGCCGACGACGAACCGCAGCGTCAGGGCGACGCGGTCGTCAGGCGCGATCGCGGGGTGGCAGCAGGCGAAGATCAGCCGGAGCTGCTCGTCGGCGACGTGCGCGCCGGGGTCGACGACGGCCGCGGCCGCGGCGCGCATCTCGTCGTCGACCACCATCAGCGGTTCCTTTCGGCGGTGGACCGCCTCGGAACGGAGCCGGTCGAGGACGCGGCGACGCGCCGCGGTGAGCAGCCAGGCGCCGGTGTTCGTCGGCACACCGTCCACGGGCCAGTGCCGAGCCGCGGCCTCGAACGCGTCGGAGACGGCGTCCTCGGCCAGGTCAGGCCGGGCGTACTGACCGATCAGCAGCCCGATCAGGCGCGACCAGGAGGCCTGCCACGCGTCGGCGAGGGCGCGGGAGGCCGCCTCCTGGGGCGACAGCGAGGTCGACGGGTCGTCGAAGACCGTCACGCCACCTCCGCGGGACGCACCTCGAAGGTCCCGACCGGCGGCAGAGCGTCGAGGACCTCGTCCAGCGACACGGCATCGACCAGCGAGAACCCCGACAGCGCCGCCGCGGCCCCGTCGAAACCCGAGGAGTGCACGGCACCGTCGACGACGAGCGTCCCGGTCTCCGGCGGTGCCAGGAGCACGTCGGCGGGCGCGAAGTCCCCGAACGCCAGCACGACGAACCTCACTCGAACCACTCGCGGTCGGTCGGCCGGATCTCCACGGTCTCGGCGTTCACCACCAGGGGCCCGACGGCCGCGGTCAGCTCGTCCAGCGACGGGCCCGACACCAGGTAGAAGCCGCCGACCTGCTCGACGGTCTCGCTGTACGGGCCGTCGGTGACGGCGAGGCCGCCCCGGCCGTCCGGGCGCAACGAGCGTGCCCGGCCGGCCGGAGCCAGCGGTGCGGTGCTGTGGATCGGCCACCCGCGGTCGCGGCACAGCGCCTGGAACGCGGTGTGCGCGGCCTCCTGGACCTCCAGCTCCGCGGTCGTGAACGCACGGTCCTCGGCGCGGTGCAGCAGCACCATGTACTCGGTCATGACCCAACCCTTCGCGAGACGACGATGCCCGGATGACGGCGCAGGGCGCCCGGGATCGACATCTCGCGGTCGGCCGGTCTCACGAGTTCGGGATGACCCGCCGCAGCTCGACGCCGCCGCCGCCGTCGGTCACCAGGATCTCGGCGGTGAGCTGCGCGAGACCGCGCGGGTCGTCCGTCTCGAAGGCGTAGTAGCCGCCCATGAACTCGGCGGTCTCGGTGTAGGGCCCCTCGGTCACCTCGACGGCGCCGGTCTCGGAGCGGCGGGCCGACAGCGAGCTGGCGGTGAAGTCGAGCTGCTCGCCCCCGAGAATCTTGTAGCCACGCTCGGCGCACGCGGCCGCGTAGGCGCCGTGCTCGGCCATGATCTGCGCCTTGAGCTCCGGCGTCGCCGAGGACCAGAACCCCTCGTCGCCGTACAGCAGCACCATCCACGTTGCGGTCATCGCTGGTCTCCTCGGGTGTGGGGGCCTCCCATACTGTGCCCCGTCGGGGGGATGACGCGCGAGGGTTCGGGAAATCGACATCGGGACGCCGATCGCTGAGCCGGAGACAACTGCCGTGCGCCGTCGGCCGGGGCTGGTCATGATCGTCGTGTCCGTTCGTCGACCAGCGATGCGCCGCGAGGCGCCCGAGCGACCGAGGTTGCGATGCTCCGAGTCACCATCATGAGCGTGTTCGTGGACGACCAGCAGAAGGCGCAGGACTTCTATACGGGCGTCCTCGGGTTCACGACGAGGCACGACGTGCCGCTGGGCGACGCGCGCTGGTTGACGGTCGTGTCGCCGGCCGCGCCCGACGGGGTCGAGATCCTCCTCGAACCGAGCGGCCACCGGGCGGTGGGTCCGTTCAGGACCGCACTGTTCGACGACGGCATCCCCTTCGCGTCGTTCGGCGTGGACGACGTGCAGGCCGAGTTCGAGCGGTTGTCCGCCGCGGGCGTGCGGTTCGTGCGGGACCCGACGCCGATGGGCCCGGTGACCACCGCGGTGTTCGACGACACCTGCGGGAACCTCATCCAGATCATGCAGGCGCCCGCCCGATGAGGCGTGCCGTAGTGACCGGCGGCGGGACCGGGATCGGGCTTGCCGTGGCGCGGCGGTTGCTGGCGGGGCGGCGACGAGGTGGTGATCGTCGGTCGGCGGCGCGACGTCCTCGAGCGCGCGGCCGCCGGGTCGATGGCCGTCGAGGTGGCCGACCTGCAGGAGCCCGACGAGGTCCAGGCGCTCGCGGACCGGCTCGGCGCGGTCGACGTGCTGGTCCTCAACGCGGGGGGCTCGCTGACCCCGGAGGGGCCCGGGCTGGCGGCCACCGCGCAGGTCTGGCTCGACGAGTTCCGGCTGAACGTGCTGACCACGGTGCTGCTGGGCGAGGCCCTGCTGCCGCGGATGAGCCGGCCCGGGGGACGGATCGTCGCGCTCAGCTCGGTGGCCGCCCTGCGCGGCGCGGGCTCGTACGGTGCCGCGAAGGCCGCGATCAACTCCTGGGTCACGGGCACGGCCGGTGAGGTGGCCGCTGACGGCATCACCGTGAACGCCGTCGCGCCCGGCTTCGTCCCGGACACGGAGTTCTGGGAGGGCCGGCTCGACGACGCGGAGCGGGCTCGTCGCGTCGCCCGCATCCCCGCCGGCCGTCCGGGGACGGTCGAGGAGGTGGCGGCCGCGGTCGCGTACCTGGCGTCACCCGATGCGGGCTGGACGACGGGTCAGGTGCTGGCGGTGCACGGGGGTGCGGTCCTGGCGCGGTTGTGACGCTCCGACGAGCGATGTATCGATAGGGCTTGTCAAAGTTCTATCAACGATATATCGTTACGAACATCCGGTGGAGAGCAACACCTCCCGGACGCCGCAGAGCCCGACGCGATCCCCGCACCGGCCGCGGCGCCCCTGGGCCGACCAGGCCCGGGCACCGACATCGTTCGAGGAGAACCGACCATGCGACACACCCACAATGAATCTGATCCTCGCGGCCGTCGGCGCCGCGGCGACTTCCCGAGCGCTCCGTACGGCGAGGGCTTCGACCCGCGCCGCGGCGCCTTCCACCCCCACGGCGAGCACCCGCACGGCGGCGGCCCGCGCGGCCCCCGCGGCTTCGGCGGCCCCGGCTTCGGCCCCGGCGGCTTCGGCCCCGGCGGACGCGGGCCCGGCCGACGTGCCGGTCGCGGCGACATCCGCGCCGCCGTCCTGCTCCTGCTGAACGAGCAGCCGATGCACGGCTACCAGCTCATCCAGGAGATCGGCCAGCGGTCGGGCGGCCAGTGGCGGCCGAGCCCGGGCGCCATCTACCCGGCGCTCAACCTGCTCGAGGACGAGGGCCTGGTGGCCATCACCGCCGAGTCCGGCCGCAAGATGGCGCGGCTCACCGATGCCGGCACGGCGTACGTCGCCGAGAACGCCGAGCAGCTGGGCAGCCCGTTCGAGGACGCCGCCAGCCGGCCGACCTCCCCAGGTCGCAGCCTGCGGGGCGCGCTCGAGGCGTTGGCCGCGGCCGCCCAGCAGGTGGTCCGCTCGGGCACCGACGACCAGGCCACCCAGGCACTGGCCGTCCTGGAGCGCTCGCGCCGGGACCTCTACCTGATCCTGGCGGGCGCCCCGGCGCCGACGACCCCGGCGGATGCCCCGGTCGAGGACGCCTGACCGCCTGAGCTCCACACCGGCGCCGAGCGCGTGAGAAGGACTCACGCGCTCGGCGCCGTGCTGTGCGGTCGGAGCGACCGCGCGCCGCGGTGGCGACGCGACTCCGTCACCGTCCACGCGTACGCGATCGCCACCACCACGGCCAGCCCCGCGAGCGGGGGCAACGCGGCCATGACCGGCACGAGAACGAGCGCGGTCGCGGCACCGAGCAGTCGGAACGTCGGCATCCGCCGGGTCGCCGAGAGCACGAGCGCGGCGGTCCCGACGAGGTACACGGCCACCCCGCCGGCCAGCGCGGCGGCACCGAAGAAGCCGAACGCCTCCGACGAGCCGACGTCCGCCATCGCCTCCTCCACGCCGAGGGCCGTCACGACGACGCCGGCGATGAGCACGTAGTGCAGGTAGGTGTAGGCGAGCGTCGCGTAGGTGGCGCGCGGTATGCCCTCGAGGCGCGCCAGGGCGTGCTCGGCGTGCTCGGCGCTGCCCAGGAAGTAGGCCCACCACAGCACCAGCGCGAGTGCGATGCACAGGACGGCACCCGCGATCACAGGCACGCTGACGGGCAGGTGCGAGGCGCCCACGCCGATCGCGACGACGGACTCGCCCAGCGCCAGGATGACGACGAGCCCGTACCGCTCGGCCCAGTGCGACGGAGAGTGCAACCGCCAGTCACCGCCCCAGCCGGTCAGCAGCGTCAGCACGACGTCCCACAGCAGCGCGCCGAGCCAGATCCACGTCTGCGCGGGCTGCCCGACCAGCGCGCCGACCAGCAGCAGGGCGACCGACGGCAGCATCGCGACGTACTGCGTCCGCAGCACCTGGCGTTGCAGGTCCCGGTCGTCGGCGCCGGCGATCAGGTACAACGCACTGTGCACGAGTCGTACAACGGCGTACGCGACGACCAGCACGAGGGGCCCGTCGAGGCCGCCGGGCAGGTCCTCGAACGCCTCGGGAACGGCGAGGGTGGCGACGAAGATCGTGGCCATCGCGACCGACATCCCGGCGCGCAGGACGCCCTGGTCGGCGGGCGACTGGTTGGCCAGCCAGCTGTACGAGGTCCACGTCCACCACAGCAGCGCGAGCACGATCAGCGCCTGGAGCACCCCGAGCGCGGAGTGCGTCTCGGCCATCAGGTGGCTGACCTGCGTGAACGCGTAGACGTAGACCAGGTCGAAGAACAGCTCGAACGTGGTGACGCGGTGCTGCTCGTCGGACGTCCGCAGGCGTGGGATCACACGCCCACCCTGCCGGACAGGACCCGCCGGGGCGAGGTGTCACCGCACCGGCGGGAGCGGCATCGCGAACCGGGCGTGCACGCCGGGCGAGTACAGGACCGACTCCGGGGGCCCGGCAACCGGGATGCCCGCGGCCGCGACCAGCTCGTCGTCGAGGGAGGTCAGCGATGCCCGGCGCAGCGGCCAGGTCTCGTGGTCGTTGGGGACGAACCGCGTGCGGCCACCGATCACGGTGTGCATGCCCCAGCGCGCGGTCAGGAAGTCGGCCAGGGTGTCGTGCTCGACCGGGTCGGACGACGGTCGGACCACGATGTGTGACGAAGGACGTGCGCCGGTCAGCCGGGTCGAGCGGTAGTCGAGCGTGTCACCGACCCGGTCCAGCGACATGCGCGCCCACTGGTAGGGCACGTTCATGAAGGTTCGGGCACCGAGCACGGTCAGCGCCCGGGATGCCTCGAGCGACCGGAACAGCACGCCCCGCCGACCGTTGTCGTCGACCGTGTACAGCCGCACGTTGGTCTCGGGGAAGTCGCCGATGTACGGCAGCGCCGGTCCGGGGACCACGCGGAACCGGGCCATCCAGAACGCGACGAGCCCGACCCACGACGAGCCGTCGAACTCGTCCGGACGCGTGCCGGCGGGGAAGAACCGCGCGATCCGGTCGGACGGCACCCGCCAGTGCAGGATGCTCACCCGCTGCCACTGCTGCGTGAGGATCACCCGCCCGGTGAGCGGCGGCGCGACGGGCCGGATGGGATCCACGGCCCCCATCCTGACGTCTGCGCGCGCACCTCGTCAGGCGGGGCCAGCCGCGAGGCTGCGCTCCCGGTCGGATCGTCCCTCTCGCGTCGAGATCGTGAGGTGGCGACGAAGTCGTGGGCTGCAGCTGACGACTTCGTCGCCAAGTCACGAGTTCGGCGGCGGGGTGGGTGGGACGGGAGCGGGTCAGGGGGTCGGGATCGTCGACGTGTCGATGACGAAGCGGTAGCGGACGTCGCTCGCCACGACGCGCTCGTAGGCCGTGTCGACGTCGTCGGCCGTGATGGTCTCGACCAGCGACGCGATGCCGTGAGCCGCGCAGAAGTCGAGCATCTCCTGGGTCTGGCGGATTCCGCCGATGTTCGACCCGGAGATCGACCGGCGCCCGCCGGTGAGCGAGAAGACGCTGAACGACTGCTTGTTCTCGGGCAGGCCGACGAACACCAGCGATCCCTCGAACGCGAGCAGGCGCAGGTAGGCGTCGAGGTCGAGGTCGGCCGAGACGGTGCTGATGATGAGGTCGAACGTCCCGCGCAGAGCGGAGAACGTGGCCGGGTCGCTCGTCGCGTAGTAGTGGTCGGCGCCCAGTGCGCGGCCGTCGGCCTCCTTCGACAGCGACTGGCTGAGCACCGTCACCTCGGCGCCGAGCGCGTGCGCGAGCTGCACTCCCATATGCCCGAGACCGCCCATGCCGACGATGGCGACGCGGCGCCCCGGACCGGCGCCCCAGTTCTTCAGCGGGGAGTAGAGCGTGATGCCGGCGCACAGCAGGGGCGCGGCGACGTCCAGGGCAAGCTCCGACGGGATGTGCAGGACGTAGTTCTCGTCGACGACGATCTGCGTCGAGTAGCCGCCGTAGGTGACCTCGCCGTTGTACTGGCGGCCGTTGTAGGTGCCGACCATGCCGCGCTCGCAGAACTGCTCCTCGCCGGCCAGGCAGCGTGCGCACTCGCGGCAGGAGTCGACGAAGCAGCCGACGCCGACGCGGTCGCCGACGGCGCGCTTGGTCACGGCGGACCCGACCGCGCTGACGACGCCGGCGATCTCGTGGCCGGGGACCATCGGGAAGATCGCGGAGCCCCACTCGGCGCGCGCCTGGTGGATGTCGGAGTGGCAGATGCCCGCGTAGGCGATGTCGATGAGCACGTCGTGCTCGCCCAGGGAGCGGCGTTCGATGGTGCCGCGTTCGAACGTCGCGCCGGCGGACGGGGCGAGCAGGGCGGGGACGGTCAGGGGCACAGGTGTCTCCTCGAGACGACGGTGGGAGGCACCATCATCCCCCGATCCAGGTCCGCGTGAGGGTCTGCACGGCGGAACCGTCCAGGTCCGTGAGCTTGAGCCCGGCGAACGCGGCGGCGGCCGGGCTCGTCTGGACGCGGGTGGGCGGCTCCGGTGCGGAGAGCAGGTCGACGATCAACGACGCCACGGCCGACGCGGACTGGGCGTTGGCGAACGCGCCCGCGGTCCGCTGGAGGTAGGCGGCGAGCAGCGGTGCGTAGGCGTCGGAGCCGACGGCCGGCACCGACGCGTTGGCGACGAACTCGCTGGCCACCGCGCCCGGCTCGACGATGACGACGGGGACCCCGAACGCGCGGGCCACGGGCGCCAGGCTCTCCAGGAACCCCTCGACCGCGAACTTGGCCGCGCAGTAGGCCTCGTTGAACGGCTGGCCGACGACGCCCCCGACGCTGGTGATCGTGAGGATGCGTCCCCCGGACGAGCGCAGGTGCGGCATCGCCGCCTCGACGACGCGCACGACGCCGAAGAAGTTGACCTCCATGGCGTCGCGGAACGCCGGCAGGCCGAGCGTCTCGACGGTGCCGACCCGCCCGACGCCGGCGTTGTTCACGACGGCGTCGAGCGAACCGTGGTCGGCGACGACCTGGTCGACCACCGACCCGACGGAGGACGACGTGACGTCCAGCGCGCGGATGTCGATGGGCAGGTCACCGGCGCGCTCGCGCAGCGGCCCGGACCGGGACAGGTCGCGCATCGTCGCGACGGTGGTCCAGCCGGCCGCCGCCGCGGCGAGCGCGGTCTCGAGGCCGATGCCGGTCGACGTGCCGGTGATCAGAAGGGTGCTCATGGAGCCCCATCATCCGCTCACGCGTCCTGCGCGAGCCCGATCACGTTGCCGTCGGCGTCCGCGACCGTCGCGATGGTCCGTGTGCCGCCGACGTTGGTCGCGTCCTGCAGCACCGAGCCGCCGGCCGCGACGAGCGCGTCGCGCGTGCCCGCCAGGTCGTCGACGATCCAGTAGTACGTCGGACCGGTCATGCCCTGCTCGTGACCGTGCGGGTTGAGGCCCAGGTGGATGCCCGCGGTCTCGTAGCCCACATAGAACGGTGCGTCCTGCATCGGCTCCACACCGAGCAGCGCGCCGTAGAACGCCTTGCCCGCGTCGAGGTCCTTGACCGGCACCACGACGATCTTCAGTCCGTCCGTCATGTTCAGCTCTCTCCCTTGTCGTTCCCGTGTATCAGGGGCGGATACCCGCTCTCCTCCACCTGACGGATCATCCCGGGGATGTGTGACCGCCGCCTGCGAGATCCGTCTCGGGACGGTGTCCGGGGGGAGGGATGGTCCGTCACGATGGCCGTACGACGACGGACGAGCTCGAACGTTGAGCCCAGCAGTGCCGGCCCGCGCAGGGGGCGGGCCGGCGCGGCTGGGGTGCTGACCCAGCAGGGCACTGCCTACGGGTCGGGATGGGTCTCGTAAGAACAGCACGATCGTGCTAATAATGTATCCGTGAGCAAAGGCGACGAGACGCGGCAGGTGGTGCTCGACCAGGCGGTCGAGATCGCCGGGCGCCTCGGCGTGGCCGGCCTGACGATCGGGTCGCTGGCGACGGCCACCGGGATGTCGAAGAGCGGCCTCTATGCGCACTTCCGGTCCAAGGAGGCGCTCCAGCTGGCCGTCCTGGGTCAGGCACGTGAGCGGTTCGTCGAGCAGGTCGTCCGGCCGGCGCTCGCCGCACCTCGTGGAGTCCCGCGCATCCGCACGCTCTTCGAGTGCTGGCTGCTGCTGTCCACCGCTGGCTCGGCAGGCTGCCTGTTCGTCTCGGCATCCACCGAGTTCGACGACCAGCCGGGGCCGGTCCGCGACCAGCTGGTCCAGGACCACTGGGACCTGGCCGACTCCCTCGCGCAGATCTATCGCTCGGGCGCCAAGGACGGCCAGCTCCGCGACGACGAGTCGCCCGAGCAGTTCTCCTACGACCTGCACGGGCTGATGCTCGCGCACTTCCACGCGCAGCGGCTCCTGCGCGACCCGGCGGCCGACGTCCGGGCGCGCCACGCGTTCGAGCGCCTGCTCGCCTCGATCACCGTCCGATGACAAAGGAAGAACTCGACGTGGCCCAGACGGATGCCCAGAAAAGCACGATCGTTCGTGCCAAGGTTCCGCGCACGCTCACCTTGACCGTGCGGACGCTCGACCGCATCGCCCCCAGGCTCGTCGCGCGGAACGCCCTGCGCATGTGGTGCACCCCGACCCACGCCAGGCCGGGCGAGCACGTGCCCGGCGGCGTCTCGTGGCGCCTCGCGGACGGGACCGTCGGCGAGACCTGGGGCACCGGGCCGCGGGTCTACCTGGTCCACGGCTGGGGCGGTCACCGGGCGCAGCTCGCGTCGTTCGTCGTCCCCCTCACGAGCGCCGGGTTCCAGGTGATCGCCTACGACGCGCCGAGCCACGGCGACTCCGGCCCGGGCGCCCTGGGCCGTCGGCGCAGCAGCCTGATCGAGCTGATGGACGCGATCGAGACCGTCGTCGCCGCGCACGGCACCGCCCACGCGATCGTCGGGCACTCGCTCGGTGCCGCGGCGGTCGCGCTCGCGGTGCTCGACGGCACGCAGGCCGGTCGCCTGGTCCTCGTCGCGCCGCCCGCCGAGCCGGTCGAGTACACACGGCAGTTCGCGCGCGCGCTCGGGTTCAGCGAAGGCACACGCACGCTCCTGCTGGAACGGATGGAGGTCCTCGCCCACCGGCCGCTCGACGACCTCATGATCCCGGCCCGGGCGGCCGGCCGGGCGGACCTCCCGCCGCTCCTGGTCGTCGCCGACCGCTCGGACAAGGAGACCGACCCTGCCGACGGCGAGCGCATCGCGGAGGTGTGGCCCGACGCGGAGGTCCGGATGAGCGAGGGGCTCGGCCACCGCCGGATCCTCCGGGACGCCGACACCGTCGCGGCGGTCGTGGCCTACCTGTAGGCGCGCCGACCCACCCAGAGCAGGTGGGGCGCCGTCGCGAGGACCAGCGGGTCGTCGGCGCCCGCGACGAGCCGGTCGAGCCGGACCCGATAGGCCGACGGGTCGACGAGGCGCACGGCTTCGAGGTCGTCGGCCAGCAGCGTCTTCGCGGCCACCACCGTGACGGTGTCGAAGCCGGGTGCCGCGAAGGCCGGCAGCGGCGGTATCGCCAGTGCGACCAGTCCGCCGGGGCGCGTGATCCGCGCGAGCGCCCGGACGTCGTCGGCCGTCGGGTGGCGGAACGGCTCCAGCCCGACCACCGCGTCGAACCGGAGCCCGCCCGGCCAGGCGCGCACGTCCCAGCCCAGCTCGGTGAGCCAGACGGCGTAGGGCCCGGTCCCGCCTCCGAGGTCGAGCGCGACGCCGGGCTGGCCCAGGTGCGGCTCGACCAGACGAGTGGTGAGCACGCGTTCCAGGCACACGTCGAGGTCGGTCACGACGCCCGTCATGGTCGCTTCATCAGCGCGAAGACGCCCCAGCCCAGGTAGCGCCGCTGGTAGGTGACGTAGGTGAGCGGTGCGGTGTCCAGCTCGGCACGCATCTCGGCCCACAGCTCGTCGGACGGGTTGGCGTCGAGCCACTCCCGCGTGCTCAGCCACTGCGCGGCGACGTACCGGTCCCAGCTGTCCTCGTCGGCCAGCACCATCTCGACCAGGTCCCAGCCGGCCTCACGGAGCTGGGCGACGAGCCCGGGCAGGGACCGGAAGAGGTGGCGGGAGGGTGCGCCGCTGCCGATCACGGCGGTCTCGTCGGGCGGATCCTCGCGCCAGAAGGGCTCGCCGAGCAGGGCCAGCCCGCCGGGCCGCAGCGATCGCTCCAGCAGGGACAGCGTGCCGACGACGCCGTCGCCGATCCACGACGCCCCGAGGCAGGCCGCGACGTCGACCGGTTCCGGCGCGACGTAGTCGCCGGCGTCGTCGTTGACGAAGGTGACCTCGACCCCGAGGGCTGCGGCCCGCTCGTTCGCCCGGCCGACGAACACCGAGCTCATGTCGACGCCGATGCCGACGGTGCCGTGGTCCCGCGCCCAGGTCGCGAGCATCTCACCGGTGCCGCACGCCAGGTCGAGGACGGTCGTGCCGGGCGTCAGCCGCAGGGCGCGGCCGAGGACAGCCAGCTTCTCGTCGGTGAACGGGTCGAGGATCCGGTGGTGCCTCTCGCGGATCGTGTGCTGCCGGGGGATGTCCATGAGGCGGACCGTACGTCCGCGGATGACCGGCGACGAGCGAATACCGGCGATCGTCAGCCCAACTGATCAGTTGCCCTGTACACTCGTCCACGTGACCGTCTCCGACACCGCCGCTCTCGCATTCGACCTGCGTGACGCCCTGGGCCCGATCTACCGGCGCCTGCTCACCGAGAAGTCGCTGTCCATCGGCCAGAGCCGCGCGCTCAACCGCCTGGTGCAGGACGGCCCGGCGACCTCGTCCGCGCTCGCAGCCAGCGAGTTCATCACGCCGCAGTCGATGGCCGTGATCGTCGCCGACCTCGAACGCGTCGGCCGCATCACGCGCACCCCCGACCCGACGGACGGCCGTCGCATGATCATCGAGATCACCCCCGACGGCCGCGCGGCGGTCGACGCGGACCGGCACGCGACGAACACGTGGCTGGCCGCAGCCGTCGCCTCGCTCGACGACGACGACCGCGCGGCCCTCGCCGGCGCCGTCGACGTCCTGCGGACGCTGGCCACCCGATGACCGGCAAGCGGTTCGTCCCCGCCCTCGTCTACGCGGCCCTGGCCGCCGCGATCATCAGCTCGTTGGGCCTCCTGCTGGTGCCCACGCTGGCGGCCGAGTTCGGCGTCTCGGTGAGCACCGCTCAGTGGACGCTGACCGTGAACCTGCTGGTCGGGGCGGTGGCGACGCCGGTCCTCGGGCGGCTGTCCGACGGGCCGCACAAGAAGCGCATCCTGCTGGCCACGCTCACGATCATCTTCGTCGGCTCGGTGCTGGCCGCGACCGCGCAGACGTTCTCCGTGATCCTCGTCGGCCGCGCCCTGCAGGGCCTCTCGTACTCGATCACGCCCATGGCGATCGCGCTGGCCCGCCGCTACTCGCCGCCGGAGAAGGTCGGCCCCGGCATCGCCGCGCTGTCCGTGACGGTGGCCACCGGAATCGGCATCGGGTACCCGCTGACCGGCATCATCGCCTCGACCTTCGACTTCCGCTGGGCGTTCTGGTTCGCCGCCGCGTTCGTCGTCTCGGCGTTCGTCGTCATCCTCGTCGCGGTGCCCAAGGGTCCCGACGAGCTCGGGCTGCGCCGCCCCTTCGACACGCTCGGCGCTGCCCTGCTCGGCGCGGGCCTGGGCATGCTGCTGCTCGGCATCAGCGAGGGTCCGCGGTTCGGCTGGGGATCACCGACGACGATCGGGCTGCTGGTCGGCGCCGTGCTCGTCCTCGGCGCGTGGGTCTGGCGCGAGACCAGCACCGACCACCCGCTGATCCGGCTCGACCTCATGCGCAAGCCCGACGTGCTGCTGGCCAACGCCACCGGCCTGTCGATGGGCGCGTCGATGTACATCGGCGTCTCGGTGATCAGCCTGGTGGCGCAGGCGCCGACCAGCACCGGCTTCGGCGTCGGGATGTCGCTGTTCTGGGCCGGCTTCGTCATGCTGCCCCTGTCCATCGGCAGCCAGCTGGCCAGCCGACTGGCCCGCGCGTTCGCGCACCGGCTCAGCTTCACGGTCATGCTGCCGCTCGGGGCGCTGTTCGTCACCCTGGCCAACCTGCTGCTCGTCGTCCGCCACGACGCCCTGCCGGAGCTGCTCGCCGGCATGTTCCTCGTCGGAGTCGGGATCGGCATCACCTTCGCCGCGATGCCAGGCCTGATCGCCCGCGGCGTGGCGGCCCAGGAGCTCGGCTCGGCGGTCTCGTTCAACCAGGTGCTGCGCACCATCGGCGGCTCGATCGGTGCGGCCGTGGCCGGTGCCGTGATCGCGGCCCACCTCGCCCCAAGCGGCCGGCCCGCGAGCCAGGGCATCGAGCTGACGTTCCTCATCTCGGCGACCGCCTGCGGCCTGGTGTTCCTCGGCCTGGCCACGCACGCGGTCCTGTCCGTCCGCCGGGCTCGTCGCATCGCGCCGCACGACGTGCTGCACGAGCTCCAGGAGCTGGAGCCCCACGACGCGGTGCCGGTGGGCGCAGCCGAGCGGGACGAGGTGTTCGACGCGCCGTAGGTCGTTCTAGAGGTCCTCGGTCAGGAACGCCGACAGGTCCATCGCGGCCAGCCGGTTCGGGTCGAACAGGACGTCAGCCTCGGCGATGCGGTCTCCGACCACGGTCATCGCGACGACGCAGATCACCGCACCGTGGTTGAGGACCACGCCGCCCGCCGCCCCGTTGACGAGCGCCGGCAGGCCTCGGGCCCTGATCTGGTTGAACACGACCATGCGGCGCGCGACGGCCTCGACGCCCGTGGCGACCATGGAGAACGCGTGCGCGCCGGCGTCCGACCGCAGCACGATCGTCTCGTCCACGAGCTCCCGCAGCGCGTCGAGGTCGCCCCGCGACGCCGCCCGGTAGTAGGCCTGGACCACCTTGCGCTGGGCGGCCAGATCCCCGTCGATCACGGGAACCGTGCGGAGCCGCTCCAGCGCCCCGGCGACGAGCGCGCCCGCGCCGTCCTCGGTGGTCCCGACGACGGCACCGATCTCCCCGAGCGGGAGGCCGCACCTCTCGTGGAGCACAAACGCGACGCGCTGCTCCGGCGTGAGCTGGTCGAGCGCGACGAACAGCGGGACGCCCACCGTCCCGTCGAGCAGAGCCGTCTGGTCGGCCGCGTGGCCGGTCAGACGGCTCACGACGACGTCCGGGACGTGCCACTCCGGGACCTCCCGCGACCGCAGCGCGTCGAGGCAGGCGGCCGCCGTCGACCGGATCAGCGAGTCGACGTCGCCGGTGCGGCGAGAGGCCTCCGCGACGGCCGCGTCCGCGCCCGAGACGGAGCCGAGGAGCCGGAACGCGAGCGCGCGCACCAGGTCCCGGTCCGTCTCGACGCGTTCGTCGAGCGAAAGCCCGTGCTCCTCGACTGCTCGCATCGCCGCCGCCCTCGTCGAAGGTCCGATGCTCGTCATCCTCGCGGAGCCGACGGGCAAGAGATACGGCCAGGCAGGGTGATTCGACGACGGCCCGGGGACGACCCGGGTCAGGCCTGCGCCAAGGCCCTGGTCACGCCGTCCGCGTCCGCGAGGAGGCCGTACGCCGGGTGGTCCTTCTCGAAGCGGCGGCCCTCGGCCAGCGGACCTGCCTCGACGACGTCGAAACCGAAGGCGTCGATCAGCCCGGCCACGGTCGTGCGCGACGTGGGGTCGTCGCCCGCGATCGGGAGTGCCAACCGGCCCGTCCCGCCCGACGGCACGCCGCGCGAGCCCAGGTTCCCCGACGTGATGTTGTTGAACGCCTTGACCACCCTCGAGGTGGGCAGGAACGCCTGCAGGAGGCCGGAGACCGTCGTCGCGCCCTGGTCCAGGACCGCGATCTGGCCGTCGCGCTGCGCGTAGTAGTTGTTGGTGTCGATGACGAGCTTGCCGGCCAGCTCCGCGACGGGCAGCGTCTCGATCGCCTTGACGGGGATGGTCACGACGACGAGGTCGCCCTCCTCGGCCGCCTCGGCCGGGGTGCCCGCGCGGGCACAGTCGCCCAGCTCGTCGACGAGGTCCGTGAGCGTCTCCGGGCCACGGGAGTTGCTGACGATGACGTCGTAGCCGTTCGCGACGGCGAGGCGGGC